>NZ_VDGD01000002.1:0-182822 GCF_024701725.1 Ochrobactrum sp. XJ1 | reverse complement strand
CTGGCAAGGTCAATCAGGTCTATGCCGAGACCACCTTGTCCGTCAGCGGCGGCACGGCACCTTACACCTACAAGGCTGAAGGTCTGCCGGAAGGCTTGAGCCTCACCGGAAACAAGATCACAGGCACGCCGATAAAAGCAGGCAGCTCCGACGTGAGCGTGACCGCGACCGACAGTGAAGGCTACACGGGCAACAAGACCTATACGCTGGTTGTCGCTGAAGCATTACCGGTTGCGCAATCCCATTCAATGAGAGTGATGGCAGGTACCACGGCGTTTCTGAATCTGACGGAGGGAGCAACCGAAGGACCTTTCACCGATGCACGAATTATAACCACGCCAGAACAGTCTGCAGGTCACACCTGGATCAAACGTGAAGGAAAAGCGTATTTCCTTTATTTCGCTGCTTCCGCAACGTTCTCCGGTGGCACGAAATTGACCTATTCGCTTGCAAACGCTCGTGGAGCGTCTAACCCGGCAGTTGTAACGATTGATGTGGTTGTGCGTCCGGATCCATCCAAGGACGAGGAAGTCATCGGACTTGTGCGCGCACAGGTCGATACTGCGAACCAATTGGCCAAGACGCAATTGGAAAACTTCAATCAGCGGCTGGAACAATTGCACAGTGACGCCGAATGCCGCGCGAACTCTGTTGGAATCAATTTAAGCCTTGATGGCCAGCAATTGCATCCGGATTTGAATGTTCTCGACAAACTACGGCAAGCAGACCCGAACGAAGCGTGCTCGTCGTTCCGCCGCAAATTTTCAGTGTGGACGAATGGCGCGCTGGCTTACGGTAAAAATGACGATGATAACGGCACAAACCAGAAGAATTCCGGTACCAGCATAAGCGGCGGCATCGATTATCGCTTTTCGCCGTCATTCACCGGCGGCATCGGCTTTGGATATGGGCGTGTCGTCACTGACATAGGAGAACGAGGCACACGAAACGACGGGGATATGTTCAGCACTGCGCTTTACGGCAGCTTCCGTTCGTATCGAAACATGTTTCTTGACGGGGTTCTGGGTTATGGCTGGCTGCAATTCGACAGCAATCGCTATGTTACCGCAACGGGTGAAACCGCAAGCGGCCAGCGTCTCGGCAAGCAAGTCTTCGGGTCCGTTACGTTGGGATACGAGTATCGCAATGATGCGTGGCTGCTCTCTCCTTACGCACGTCTCGACGCGGCACATACAATGCTGGGCGCGTTTGATGAAACAGGCGCGGGCATCTTTAATCTCGCATTCGACAAGCAGGCCGTGGATCTCCTCTCTACGACGGTCGGCATTCGTTCCGAATATTCAGTTCCCATGGATTGGGGGATACTGAAACTGCGCGGACGCCTGGAATATTCGCACGATTTTGCCGGCGCCAGTCAGGCAAGAATAGGTTATGCGGATATAGGCGGCTTTATGCCTTATGCAATTGAAGTCGACGCATCATACCGTGACAGCTTCAAAATCGGAGTGGGCGTTGACAATCAGATCGGCAGGCGCTGGTCCCTTGGCCTCGACTACAGTACCCAGATTGGAACGACCAACGGCGCACTGCAGCATAGTTTCACATGGAAGCTGTCGCGGCAATTCAGCCCTGGAAAACCGTGATGGGTGAATAGGCCTATCACAACATTCGGTTCGATCGCTTTCGGTCACACTTCACCGCGTGCGCGCCATAGCTCCCAGGCAAAGCGCGCACGCTGTCGGCAAGGCCACGCACCAGAGCTGTCGGGTTTAAAAGCGAGGTGCCATAAGTGAAAATGGCGGCCTTGAAATGGCTTGTCCCGAGCCGCTTGGTGGGAGCGTCGCCTTCAAGCCAGTCGAATGGTTCCTTAAGGCGCTCTAGCTCTTTGACGGTTGGCTCAAGAACCTCACGCATCCCCTGATCCGAAACGGCCGCGTGAAACTTTCCATCCTGCCGCCAGTCGCAGTTGATGCCATGCTGGTCAATCTGCTGTTTGAGATGGTCTATGGCTGCGCGCGCCAGCGCACGGTAGCTGTGCGACTTGGCCAGCTCCTCCATCGACGAGCTGACATTGTGCGGCAGATCAATGGCAAAGCCTGCAGCGCGTCCCGATGTCCCTTTTCCGACTTCCTGCGCATCGATCAATGCAATCTGATCGTTGGGGCGGTTCTCGGCCAGACGTCGCGCGGCGGCTAAGCCTGCATATCCTGCACCGAGTACGATCCAGTCGGCCTTGATATCGCCTTTGAGCGCTGCATTTGGCGTGCGAACTGGTAACATCCTGCTCCAGCCATTGGTGTTGCCATCAGCGGGAAGGATGCGAATGGCGGGCATTTCAAAGGCTCAACTGTTGGAAAGAGATTTCAAAGAAAAAGGCGGGAGTTCATCCCGCCCTGTTCCAGTTACAATATGGAGGCCGATCAGTCGATCTTGCTGGTCGCGCGGTCGATAACAGCCTGCGGGAATTCGACGCCCATCTTCTTGGCAGCGCCAAGATTGATGACGAGATCGGTGCCCTTGGCGATGTCGACAGCGATATCGCCTGGCTTTTCACCCTTGAGAATCTTCACCACGACGGCGCCGGTCTGCTTGCCGACATCGTAATAGTTGAAGCCGAGGGCAGCGAGTGCACCACGCTTGACCGAATCCGTGTCTGCAGTGAAGAGCGGCAGTTTGCTTTCTTCCGCAACACCGACGGCGCTTTCCAGAGCCGAAACGATGGTGTTGTCGGTCGGAACATACATGGCGTCCGCACGGCCGACGAGGGCGCGCGCTGCACCCTGAACTTCAGCCGACTTGGTGGCAGCCGATTCAACGATTTCGATGCCTTCGGCGGAAGCTGCTTCCTTCAGTGCGGCCAGAAGCGACACGGAATTGGTTTCACCGGAATTGTAGAGATAACCGAGCTTCTTGATGTTCGGCATCACTTCCTTGATGAGCTTGATGTGCTCTGCCACCGGCGACATATCGGAAAGACCGGTCACGTTGCCGCCCGGCTTTGTCATGTCCTTGACGAGCTGCGCGCCGAGCGGATCGGAAACAGCGGTGAACACGACCGGAATATCGCGGGTTGCCGAAACGACAGCCTGTGCCGAAGGTGTCGAGATCGGAACGATCACATCCGGGCCTTCGCCGACGAACTGGCGGGCGATCTGTGCTGCGGTTGCCGGGTTGCCCTGTGCGGACTGATAGACGAATTTGAGATTTTCGCCTTCCTTGTAGCCAGCTTCGGCCAGCGCATCCTTCACGCCGTCGCGCGCGGCGTCGAGGGCCGGATGTTCAACGATGGCGGTTACGGCGACGGTTACGTCTTTTGCCTGTGCCGAGGTGGCAATGGCCGTTGCGGCCAGCAAGGCCAGAAGCATAGAACGCATGAAAATCTCCCCTGTTTTGGTGCGTTGCTTATCGGCAAACACCTTTTCTCCAATAACCTCAGATTGAAGGTTTATCCGCCAGATTTGAGGCTTAATCGGGTCCGGATAGACTGTCAACGTGTGGGGTAATCTGTCAGGCAGCCTGTCCGGCAACCTGTCCGGATTGAACACGATATACCCGCAACTAAAAGCGGCTCGAATTCTGACGGGGTTCAAATGCTGAACACTGTGTTCAGCACCCTTTCAATCTGGCGGCGCGCCGCCATATTTGGCGATAACAATTATCTTTTGCCCGCAATCAGGGAACATCATCATGAAGAAAATCGGCTTTCTTTCCTTCGGTCATTGGTCGCCATCGCCGCAATCGGGAACCCGTTCCGCAAGCGATGCGCTTCTGCAATCGATTGACCTTGCTGTTGCCGCCGAGGAACTGGGCGCGGATGGCGCCTATTTCCGCGTGCATCATTTTGCGCGCCAGCTTGCCTCGCCATTTCCGTTGCTTGCAGCAGTTGGCGCCAAGACGAGCAAGATCGAGATCGGCACTGCCGTCATCGACATGCGTTATGAAAACCCGTTCTATATGGTCGAAGATGCCAGTGCTGCGGACCTGATCTCCAAGGGCCGTCTGCAGCTCGGCATTAGCCGCGGCTCGCCGGAACAGGTGATCGATGGCTGGCGTTATTTCGGTTATGCGCCGGAAGAGGGCAAGACCGATGCCGATATGGGGCGCCAGCATGGCGAGGTGTTCTTCGAAGCGCTGAAGGGGCAGGGCTTCGCCCAGCCAAATCCGCGCCCGATGTTTCCGAACCCTCCCGGTCTGCTGCGCATTGAGCCGCATTCGGAAGGTCTTCGGGATCGCATCTGGTGGGGTGCTGCCTCGGATGCGACAGCTATCTGGGCGGCAAAGCTTGGCATGAATTTGCAAAGCTCGACCCTGAAGAAGGACGAGTCAGGCGAGCCGTTGCATATTCAGCAGGCCAAGCAGATCCGCGCCTATCGTGAAGCCTGGAAAGAAGCCGGACATACGCGCACGCCGCGTGTTTCGGTGAGCCGTAGCATCTTCGCGCTGGTTGATGATCGCGACCGGGCCTATTTTGGTGGCGGAAGCAACGAGCAGGACTCCATCGGCTATATCGAGGAAGATCTGCGGGCGGTCTTTGGTCGGTCTTATGCGGCTGAACCGGATAAGCTCATCAAGCAACTCGAAAAGGATGAGGCGATTGCTGAAGCCGATACGCTGCTTCTCACGGTGCCGAACCAGCTTGGTGTCGACTACAATGCGCATGTAATCGAGTCGATCCTCAAGCATGTTGCGCCAGCACTTGGCTGGCGCTGAGTGCTTTTAAAGACAGGCGGTGCAAGCATGTCTCCTGAAAGTGGAAACCGGTTTCGGGATAAAGATATGCGCAGAAACAGGCCACCGCCTGTTTTCATTCCATGCCGTAAATCGCCAGAAGCTGTTTCATGCGGCTGATGGCGAGGTCTGGCTGGTCGAGAACATTGGCCTGATCGGCAAGGCGGAATATGTCGGCGTAATGCGAAATGCCACGCGCCGACTGCATTCCGGCTGGCATGGTGAAATGGTTCTGGTGACCGTTCAGCCAGGCCAGGAACACGACGCCAGCCTTGTAATATTGTGTCGGTGCCTCAAAGATTTTCCGTGATAGCGGCACGGTTGGCTCGATGATGGCACGGAAGCGGGCATTGTCGCCTGCGGCCAGTGCCGCGAGCGCGCTGGACGCCTGTGGTGCGACCGCATCAAAGATACCGAGCAGCGCATGACTGTGCTTGTTTCCGTCGCCTTCGATCAGCGGCGCATAGTTGAAATCATCACCTGTGAAACACAGAACACCTTCCGGCAGGCGGTCGCGCAGTGCGATTTCGTAGCGCTCCTCCAGCAGCGAGATTTTGATGCCTTCCACCTTGTCGCGATGGGCTCTAATGATGCCGATCACCGTATCAAGCGCATTGTCGAAATTTTCCGAACCCCAATAGCCTTTAAGCTGCGGGTCGAACATATCGCCCAGCCAGTGCAGCACGACTTTGTCGCGGGCTTGACCGAGAATCCGGCCATAGACCTTGGCGTAATCGTCGGGGGACCTGGCGATGCGCGTCAGGGCGCGGCTTGCCATCAGGATGAAACGCCCGCCGTGTTTTTCAATGAAGCCAGCCTGTGTCTCATAGGCTTTGATGACGTCATCGAGGCTTTTCGCATCGGCGGGATCAAGATGATCAGTGCCTGCACCGCTCGCGAGATCGGCGCCCGCTACGGTCTTGCTGTCTGCCAGCGAACGGCGGATCAGTTCCTGCGCACCTACCCAGTTCAGTCCCATGCCGCGCTGTGACGTATCCATCGCTTCCGCGATGTTGAAGCCGAGGCTCCACAGATGATGCCGGAAAGCCATGGTCGCATCCCAGTCGATCGCCGGGTCGTTCCATGGACGGGCATCTTTCAGCGGATCGGAAACCACATGCGCTGCTGCATAGGCAATGCGATTGAACTGCGGCGGGTTTGCTGGACGTGAGGTTGGTGTCCCGGTCAGCGTGTAGGAATGCAGGCTTCCCTTGCTATCCGGCAATGTCACTTGATGGTTGCTCATGCCCTTATCGTTCCTCCGCCTGAATATCTGATTGTTAGTTTAGAACGTTCCAAATGAAAATTCGGTCAAAAATTAAGGCAGAAATATGATTTGCGTGATTTTAGGTGAAAAGTACAGGCTTTCGCAGAAAATGCACCTAAAAACCGGCTTTCAATTGTGGCGAAGCAAGAGAAAATAGCGGCTTCCGCCTCCGCTCTTGACAGTATTGGAACGTTCCAATTAAATCAGCAATCGAAACCGGAGCAGGGCATGAGCAAGAACAGCGTCACCGTTATCGACATTGCGCGCGAGGCAGGCGTGTCGAAATCGACTGTCTCGCTGGTGCTGCGTGGTAGTCCGCTTGTTCATGCCGAAACCCGCGCCAAGGTTCAGGAGGCGATTGAGAAGCTCGGTTATGTCTATAACCGCTCGGCCGCCAATCTCCGCCAGGCGAAATCGAAAATCATCGGCCTTGTGGTCAATGACCTGACCAACAGCTTCTTTGCCGAGCTGGCCGTAGGCGTGGACCGTGTCATGCAGTCGGCGGGCTATGTGCAGTTTCTAGCCAACACGGCGGAAAGCATTGACCGTCAGCGCGAGGTGATTGCCTCGATGCGTGAACATGGCATTGCCGGGCTGATCGTTTCGCCAGCGCGTGGAACCGAGGCTAATGATCTGAAACCGCTGGCAAAAAGTGGTCTGCCGGTTGTGCAGATGGTGCGTGATGTGCCGGGATCGGGCGTTTCTTCCATCGTTTCGGATAACCGCGGCGGCGTGGCAAAGGCGGTTGAGCATCTGGTGTCGCTAGGGCATCGCGTAATCGCTTTCATGGGCGGCTATGCGGATACCGCTGTTTTTGCTGAGAGAGTTGCGGGCTATCGTGCGGGACTTGAGCAGGCAGGCATCGTGTTTGATGATGCGCTGGTCTTTACCTCTGCGCCTTCGCGTGCTGGCGGTGTTGAAGCAGTTGAGCGCATGTTGCGGCACGGCATGAAGCCGACGGCAGCGGTGTGCTTCAATGATGCTGTGGCCTTTGGGGTCTGCGATGGTTTGCGCGCTGCAAATCTGGAGCCGGGCCGGGATTTTGGCGTGGTTGGTTTTGACGACGTGATCGAGGCAAAGACCGCTGTTCCGGCACTGACAACTGTGGCTGTCGATCCGCAAGGTTTGGGAGAACGTGCGGCGCAGCTCTTGCTGAAACAGATCAATTCGGAACGGGTGGAGGCGGAGGCGCAGCGCTTGTCGGTGCGTCTTGCGGTGCGTGCAAGTTGTGGTGCGCCGTTCAAAAATGAGGAGAAATTCGCATGGCAAAGTGGGGCCTTATAGGCGCAAGCACCATTGCAAAAGAATGGGTGATCGGAGCCATTCGCGCCACCGGTGGCGAAGTCGTTTCCGTTTACAGCACCAATGCTGAGCGTGGCGAAACTTATGCCCGCGAAAACGGCATTGCCCGTTCCGTGACAAGCCTTGATGCGCTGTTGTCCGATCCGGAAATCGACGCTGTTTATATCTCCACCACCAATGAATTGCATCGTGATCAGGCGATTGCTGCCGCCAAAGCAGGCAAGCATATTCTCTGCGAAAAGCCACTGGCACTGACGCTTTCTGACGCGCATCAGATGCTGAAAGCGGTGCGCGAGGCGGGCGTCGTGGCAGGCACCAACCATCACTTGCGCAATGCTGCAAGCCACCGCGCCATACGTGATGCTATCGCTCAAGGCAAGATCGGCAAGGTGCTTGCCGCGCGGGTTTTCCACGCGGTTTATCTGCCGCCGCATTTGCAAGGCTGGCGCATTGAACGCCCTGACGCGGGCGGCGGTGTGATCCTCGATATTACCGTGCATGATGCCGATACATTGCGCTTTGTGCTGGGTGAAAACCCAGTCGAGGCCTTGGCTTTCAGCCAGCAAGGGGGCCTCAGCGGCGAAGGACTGGAAGATGGCGTGATGGGCGTTTTGCGCTTCTCCTCCGGCGTTATCGCTCAGTTCCACGATGCTTTCACCACCAAATATGCGGAAACCGGCTTCGAGATACATGGCAGCGAAGGCTCGCTTATTGCACGCAATGTCATGACGCAAAAGCCGGTCGGGACCGTCATTCTGCGTGACAAGGATGGCGAGTACGAATTGCCGCTCGACCAGAAGAATCTCTACGAAACCGCCTTACAGGCTTTCCATAATGCCATCGCAGGCAAAGGACAGCCTTCGGCAACATTGGAGGATGGCATCTGGTCGCTTGCGACCGGGCTTGCCGTGCTTGAGGCTGCAAAGACCGGTAAGGCAACCGCTGTTCATTCAGGACTTTGAACATTATGAGCAAACATATTTCATTTGCGGAAGCAGCATCACTCATTCCCGACAACGCTGTCGTTTCGGTTTCTTCATCGAGCGGCCTCGGCTGTCCGGACATGATGCTGAAAGCCATTGGCGAGCGGTTTGATGAAACCGGCCATCCCCAAAATATCACCACACTGCATCCGATAGCAGCGGGCGATATGAGTGGCATCAAGGGTGTTGATTACATCGCCAAAAAGGGGCTTCTCAAGAAGATCATTGGCGGTTCCTATCCGTCAGGACCATCGAGCGCCGAGCCTCCGCTGATCTGGCAGATGATCACCAATAATGAGATTCCGGCCTATAATATCCCGTCGGGCATTCTGTTCGACATGCATCGTGAGGCAGCTGCCAAGCGTCCCGGCGTGCTGACCAAAGTGGGGCTTGATACCTTCGTTGATCCCAAGCGTCAGGGATCGGCAATGAACGACAAGGCGCGTGAGGAGCCGGTCGTCAAGCAGGTCAGTTTTGAAGGTGAGGACTGGCTCTATTTCCCCAATATCGTGCCGCATGTCACGATCATCCGGGCAACGACTGCGGATGAACGCGGCAACCTCACCTATGAACATGAGGGTGCTTATCTTGGTGGTCTTGATCAGGCGCTGGCTGCGCGCAACAATGGCGGCATCGTCATTGCGCAGGTCAAACGCATTGCCAAGGAAGGCACGCTGAAACCGCATGATGTGCGCGTGCCGGGTGTTTGGGTCGATTATATCGTGGTTGATCCCGACCAGAAGCAAACCACGCAGACACTTTATGATCCGGCAATTTCCGGCGAAATTTTCCGTCCGCTCGATACGTTCCGTTTGGCGGAATTCAATATTCAGAAGGCGATTGCGCGGCGTGTCGCACAGGAATTGCAGGCGGGAAGTGCGGTCAATTTGGGCTTTGGCATTTCCGCCAATGTGCCGCGCATTTTGCTCGAAGAAGGTCTGCATGGTGCTGTGACCTGGGTGATAGAGCAGGGTGCGGTTGGCGGTGTGCCGCTTCTCGATTTTGCTTTTGGCTGTGCGTCCAATGCAGACGCTTATATGCCGTCGCCCTATCAGTTCACCTATTTTCAGGGCGCGGGATTCGATGCCTCGCTGTTGTCCTTCCTTGAGATCGGACGTGACGGTTCGGTCAATGTGTCGAAGCTGTCATTCCGTCCGCATGTAACGGCGGGCGCTGGCGGCTTTGTCGATATTACCGCAAGAGCCAAAAAGATCGTCTTTTCAGGCATGTTCAATGCCGGGGCGAAATTGTCGGTCGCTGACGGTAAGCTGGTGATCGAGAAGGAAGGCAAGCTTAAAAAGCTCGTCAATGAGGTTGAGCATGTCACCTTCTCCGGTCCGCGCGGTGTCGAACAGGGACAGGACATTACCTATGTCACCGAACGTGCGGTTCTGAAGCTCACGCCAGAAGGCATTGTGCTTACCGAGATTGCGCCGGGTGTGGATTTGCAGACGCATATTCTTGATCAGGCTGAGTTTCCACTGATCGTTTCGGATCAGCTCAAGCTCATGGATGAGGCGCTGTTCCGCGACGAGCCGATCGGCCTTGAATTGCCGCAAAAGCCTGCGCGAAAGCTGGAGGCTTAAATGGCTCAACGGATAGACATCTCGATTGAGAACCACATCGCGGTCATGACCATCAAGCGGCCCGAAAAGCTCAATGCGTTTGATATCGAGCTTCTGCAGGAATTGTCTGCCGCCTGTGATCGGGTTGAAGCGGATAGCAGTGTACGAGTTGCGATCCTGACGGGCGAGGGCAAAGCCTTTTCCGCCGGTGGTGACATCAAGGCATGGGGCGGCATGGAACCGCAGGAATTCGGCCATGCCTGGGTGCGCTACGGTCATCGTGTGTTCGAGCGGCTTGCGACCTTGCGTGTGCCACTGATCGCAGCGATGAACGGCCATGCCTTGGGTGGTGGTCTGGAACTGGCCGGTGCCGCCGATATTCGCATTGTCGAACGACAGGCCAAGATCGGCCTGCCGGAAACCTCGCTCGGCATGATCCCCGGCTGGTCGGGCACGCAGCGTCTTGTGCGCCGTTTCGGTGCGCAGATCGTGCGCCGCATGGTGTTGGGTGGCGAAATGTTCACCGCAGAAGAAGCGCTGTCGCATGGGCTGGTGGATCATGTGGTGGAGACGGGTGCAGCCTTGCAGGCGGCGCAGGACTATGCGGCGCGGGTGGCCAAGCGCGGACCGGCTGCGCTGGAAATTTCCAAATTGATGCTGTCCGTCGCCAATGGCGAGGACAATGGAACCGCTGTCGAGGCGCTGGGATCGATCCTTGTCGCCAAGACGGGTGATTTGAAGGAAGGCGTGCGTTCGTTCAGCGAAAAGCGCGAAGCAAATTTCAAGGGAGAATGGTAATGAGCGTTGTCGTCAAACCACAGCCTTTGACCGGGCTGGAAGTCCGCGAATTCTCCATGCTGATCAATGGCCAATGGGTGCAAAGCCAGAGCGGCGGCAGCATCGAGCGTGTTGCGCCCGGCCATGGCGTCACGGTGAGCCGCTATCCGGCGGGCAACAAGGCCGATGTGGAACTGGCCGTTGCTGCTGCCAGAAAAGCTTTCGATGACGGGCGCTGGTCGTCCAAAACGGCATCGCGGCGTTCGCTGGTTTTGCTGAAAGCCGCCGATCTGATTGAAGCGCGGGCGGAAGAGCTCGCCTATCTCGATGCGATTGAAGCCGGCAAACCAATTTCTCAGGTGCGCGGCGAGATTGCAGGCTCGGTTGACATCTGGCGCTATGCGGCAGCGCTCGCACGCGATCTGCATGGTGAAAGCTATAATACGCTGGGTGATGGCACCCTTGGTGTCGTGCTGCGCGAGGCAATTGGCGTTGTTTCCATCATTACGCCTTGGAATTTCCCGTTCCTGATCGTGGGTCAGAAGCTGCCATTTGCTTTGGCAGCGGGCTGCACGGCAGTCGTAAAACCTTCGGAACTCACATCCGGATCGACATTGTTACTCGGCGAAATTCTGGCCGAAGCAGGCGTCCCGGACGGTGTTGTCAACATCATCACCGGAACGGGCTCTGATGTTGGCCAGCATATGAGCACACATCCGGATGTTGATATGGTTTCGTTCACCGGTTCAACCGGCGTGGGCAAGCTGACCATGGCCAATGCGGCACAAACGCTGAAAAAAGTATCGCTGGAGCTTGGTGGCAAGAACCCGCAAATCCTGTTTCCTGATGCCGATATGGATGCCTTTATCGATGCTGCCGTTTTTGGCGCATGGTTCAATGCGGGCGAGTGCTGCAATGCCGGTTCGCGGCTGATCGTGCATCGCTCGATTGTCGATGAGATTGTCGGGCGCGTGGCCGATCTGTCGAAAAAGGTGATCGTTGGCGATCCGTTGGATGTCAGTACGCAGGTGGGCGCGATCATCACGCCGCAGCACCTGACAAAGGTTGGCGCCTATGTCGATCAGGCCAAAAAGGCCGGTGCCGCAATTGCCCATGGTGGTGATGTGCTGGATCTCGGCCTTGGCCAATATATGGGGCCGACCATTATTGCGGGCGTGAAGGCCGATATGGCCGTGGCGCGTGAAGAAGTGTTCGGGCCGGTTCTGTCGGTACTTTCCTTCGATACGCTGGATGAAGCAATCTCGATTGCCAATGCGGTCGATTACGGACTTTCGGCAGGCGTGTGGAGCCGCGATTTTGATACCTGCATGACCATCGGTCGCAAGGTGCGGGCTGGCACGGTCTGGATGAACACCTTCATGGATGGCACGCCGGAACTGCCTTTCGGCGGTTATCGTCAGTCGGGTCTGGGCCGCGAGCTGGGCCGTCATGCGGTGGAGGACTATACCGAAACCAAGACGCTCAACATGCATATCGGTGCGCGCACCGGCTGGTGGATGCCGCAAGCAAAGTAAGGGAGGCGGCTTTGGGAGGACAGCCGGATATCGTCATCATCGGATCGGGTATCGGCGGCGCGACAATGGCCGCCGGTCTTGCCGCGTCAGGTGCCGACATTCTTATTCTTGAGGCAGGAGAGCGCTTGCCGGACAGGCCAGAAAACCGCAACCCGCGCGCCATTTTCCAAGGTGGATTTTTTCGCCCGAAAGAGTTCTGGTACGAGACAGATGGCAAGCCGTTTAATCCCGGAAATTATTATAATGTTGGCGGTAATTCCAAGTTCTTTGGCGCGGTGCTGATCCGTTATCGCCGCGAGGATTTTGCCGAGATGACGCATCTGGAAGGTGTGTCTCCGGCATGGCCATTCGCCTATGAGGAGCTGGAGCCGTGGTATAGCCGTGCCGAGCAGCTTTTTCAGGTGCGGGGTGAGCTGGGCGATGATCCGACCGAACCGGAACATTCAAAGTCCTATCCCTATCCGGCGATCCGTGACGAACGGCCAATGGCCGATGTGCGTGCCCGATTAAAGAAAGCGGGACTTCACCCGGCTTCCTTGCCGTTGGGTGTCGATATCGACCGTTGGCTGGCAAAGGCTAAAACGCCATGGGATGCATTTCCCAATAGCGATGACGGCAAGATGGATGCGGAATCCTGTTCGCTTGCGGCTGCCCTCAAACATCCTGATGTGCGGCTTGAAACTCAAGCGAGGGTGACGCGGCTGGAAACCGGGCCGGATGGCAAGGCGATCACCGCAGTTCATTATGTGAAGAATGGCGAAACGCTGGTTCTGCGCCCCAAGCTCGTTATTCTATCCGCTGGCGCAGTTCAGTCAGCAGCGCTTCTGCTACGCTCCGGCCTTGCCAATCGCTCGGATCAGGTGGGCCGCAATTTCATGAACCACAATTCCAGCGCGGTGATTGCTTTCGACCCGCGCTATCGCAACGATTCCATCCACCAGAAGACTTTCGGTTTCAATGATTACTATCTGTCGGATGGAGCAGGCGGACCGCCGCTTGGCAATGTGCAACTGCTTGGCCGAGTGTCGGGCGAAATCCTGAAAGCCAATATGCCCCGCGTGCCGGAATGGCTGCTGAACCGCATTGCGCGTCATACGATCGATTTTTATGCGATGAGCGAAGACCTGCCATCGCCGGATAGCCGCGTGACAGTGGATAGCGACCGCATCATTCTGCATTGGGTGCGCAGCAACTGGAAAGCGCATCTGATGCTGGTCGATAAGCTCAAATCAGCACTCAGGCAGGCAGGTTTTCCGGTGGTGCTGTCACGGGCTTTTGACCGGCGTACGCCATCGCATCAATGCGGCACTGTGCGTATCGGCAACGATCCGGCGACGGCGCCGCTTGATCCATATTGCCGCGCTTACGATCATCCCAATCTCTATGTGGTTGATGCGTCGTTCCTGCCGACATCGGCGGCGGTCAATCCGGCGCTGACCATCGCCGCACAGGCGTTGCGCGTGGCGGACAGTCTTAACCGGGAGGTGCTGGCATGAACCATCAACGACCTGTTGCACTGGTAACCGGTGGGCGGCGTGGCATCGGGCTTGGCATTGCCCGCACTCTGGCCGCCAAGGGGTTCGATCTGGCGATTACCGACCGCGAGCGTGACGATGCCGTCATCCATGAATTGCGCGCGCTTGGCGGAAAGGTGGTTTTCTTTGAAAGCGATCTGGCTGCCGTTGGAATGCATGAGGCAACTGTCTCCGCGGTGCTGAAGGAATTTGGCGGCATCGATTGTCTGGTCAACAATGCAGGTATGGGCTCGGTCGAGCGCGGCGATTTTCTCGGGCTGAAACCTGAGAATTTTGACACGGTTATTGATGTGAACCTGCGCGGTACGGTGTTTTTTACGCAAGCGGTGGTGAAGGCCATGCTTGCCGCAACCGAAGTGCGTTTCCCACGCAGTATCGTGACGATCAGTTCGGTTTCGTCAGTGATGACTTCGCCGGAGCGGCTTGATTACTGCATCAGCAAGGCTGGGTTGACCGCCTTCGTGCAGGGGCTTGCGTTGCGTCTGGCTGAAGCGCGGATTGGTGTGTTCGAGGTGCGCCCCGGTATCATCCGCACCGATATGACAGCCAAAGTTGCCGAGCGTTATGACGGGCTGATCGAAGCCGGTCTGGTGCCGATGAAACGCTGGGGCGAGGCAGGCGATGTCGGCGCTATTGTGGCCGGGCTTGCAGGCGGTGATTTCATTTTTGCGACGGGCTCGGCGATCAATGCCGATGGTGGCCTGTCGATTGCGAAGCTTTAGGAACGGCGTGATGGATTACGATTATATCATCGTTGGCGGCGGGCCTGCCGGTTGTGTTCTCGCCAATCGTCTGAGCGAAGATGCTTCGGTGAAAGTCTTGCTGCTGGAAGCCGGAGGAAGCGACTGGAATCCACTGTTTCACATGCCTGCCGGCTTTGCCAGGATGACCAAGGGCGTGGCGAGCTGGGGCTGGGAAACCGTTTCCCAGAAGCACCTGAAAAATCGCGTGCTTCGATACACGCAGGCGAAAGTCATCGGTGGTGGCTCCTCGATCAATGCGCAGATTTATACGCGCGGTAATGCAGCCGATTATGATCTCTGGGCAGGCGAAGATGGCTGTACCGGCTGGGATTATCGCCATGTGCTGCCCTATTTCAAACGCGCCGAAGACAATCAGCGCTTCAACGATGATTTTCATTCCTATGGCGGGCCGCTTGGCGTTTCGATGCCATCCGCGCCACTGCCGATCTGTGATGCCTATATCCGCGCGGGTCAGGAACTGGGCATTCCGTATAATCCGGATTTCAACGGTCGCGAACAGGCGGGCGTCGGCTTTTATCAGCTCACGCAACGCAATCGCCGCCGTTCCTCCGCGTCGCTTGCCTATTTATCCACGATCAAAGATCGCAAGAACCTGAGCGTGCGCATGAATGCGCCGGTACGCAACATCGAGCTGGAAAAGACCCGCGTAACCGGGGTCACGCTGATGAGCGGCGAGGTCTTGCGCGCAAACCGCGAGGTGATTGTTTCATCCGGCGCCATCGGTTCGCCGAAACTTCTGCTGCAATCGGGCATCGGTCCTGCCGACCATCTGAAAAAACTCGGCGTAAACGTGAAGCATGATCTGCCGGGTGTGGGCGAAAACTTGCAAGATCATCTTGATCTCTTTGTCATTGCCGAATGCACCGGCGATCACACCTATGATGGCGTGGCAAAGCTCCATCGGACACTGGGAGCGGGGCTGCAATATATTCTGCTGCGCTCCGGTCCGGTGACATCGAGCCTCTTTGAAACCGGCGGTTTCTGGTATGCCGATCCGGATGCCCGTTCGCCGGATATTCAGTTCCATCTGGGGCTTGGTTCGGGGATCGAGGCAGGTGTCGAAAAACTCAAAAATGCGGGTGTGACACTCAATTCCGCCTATCTGCATCCGCGCTCGCGTGGAACGGTGCGGCTCGCTTCCAGCGACCCGGCTGCGGCACCGCTGATCGACCCCAATTACTGGAGCGATCCGCATGATCGCAAAATGTCCCTTGAGGGTTTGAAGATCGCGCGCGAAATCATGCAGCAGGATGCGTTGAAGCCCTATGTTATGGCCGAACGCCTGCCGGGCGCGAAGGTCGTCAGTGACGATGACCTGTTCGATTATGCCTGTGCCAATGCCAAGACTGATCATCATCCGGTCGGCACCTGCAAGATGGGAACCGGTGCAATGGCGGTTGTAGATCTCGATCTGAAAGTGCGGGGGCTCGAAGGCTTGCGGGTATGCGATAGCTCGATCATGCCGCGCGTTCCGTCCTGCAACACCAATGCGCCGACCATCATGATCGGCGAAAAGGGTGCGGATATTATTCGCGGTCTTGATCCGCTGCCGCCAGTTCTGTTTTCATGGGAGAAGAACGAGCACAAGCGGCGCGCGCGGATTTAGTCCCCGTCAACGACCGGTTCAAAACGCAGATAGCCCACGACATCCGAGCCTTTTCGCTTCGGATTGTCGGAGGGGTGGTTCACGCCGTCATTCACCTCGACGACCGCAAAATCGAATGGTGATACACCCTCCAGACAAGCCGCATTCACGCCGAACTGGCGCGGATTAGAACGGCGCTGGTGGAAGGTGTAAATTCCGCATTTCGAGCAGAAATAATGTTTCGCGACGCCGGTATTGAATTGGTAGAGCGTCAGCGCCTCTTTACCTTCAAGCACTTCCAGCCCATCAAGATCAGCCGAAACGGCGACGGCTCCGCGCATCCGGCAATAGGAGCAGGTGCAGCGCCGCGCAGTGTTAAGGCCATCCGAAAGTTTAACACGAAAGCGCACCGTTCCGCAGTGGCACGCGCCATTGGCTTCCTTGATGTCAGGGTTCATTTTCTCTCCTCGCATTTATACGGAAGCTATTTTGTTTTTTGCCGGTTTACCATCGCTGAAAACCTATTAAATTCGTGACCGGGAATACTTCCGGGAGGGATTTGGCATGGGTGAGTTTGCAGTCGTCACGGGCGGGAGTACCGGCATCGGAAGGCATCTCGTTTGTGCTTTTGCCGATGCGGGCTACACGGTGGCCTTCAGCTACAAGCACGATGACGAAGCTGCACAATCGCTCGTCGAAGCCATCGAAGAGGCGGGCGGTCAGGCGCTGGGGCTTGGCTGCGATGTCGGGAGACGTGTCGAGGTCGAAGCCTTCTTCGATGAGGTCTGCGACTGGTTCGGTGATGCGCCCGATGTGCTGGTCAACAATGCAGGCATCCAGACCTGGGCACCCTTGCTGGAACTTTCCGAGGATGGTTGGGACGATGTCATCCGCACCAATCTGAAAGGCTGCTTCCTCAATACGCAGGCTGCCGCGAAGCGCATGGTGGAGGCCGACAAGGGCGGCGCCATCGTCAATATCGGATCAGGCTGCAACAAGCTCGCCTTTCCGAAACTGGTTTCCTACACGGCATCGAAGGGCGGCATAGAGCAGTTCACCAAGGCTTCGGCGGTGGAGCTTGGGCCGCACGGCATCCGGGTGAATTGCGTGGCCCCCGGCGCGATCCTCAATGAACGCACGGCAGAAGAACAGCCCGACTATGCCGGCACCTGGGCACGCATCACGCCGCTGCGCAGGGTGGGAACAGCGGAGGACATTTCCGGCCCGGTCCTGTTCTTTGCTTCCGATGCGGCGCGTTTTGTTACCGGCCAGACGATCTGGGTCGATGGTGGTGTCTTCTCGCAGGCCAACTGGCCGTATGAGGGGTGAAATGCGGTGGTGATCCCGACAGGAATCGAACCTGTGACCTACAGATTAGGAATCTGTCGCTCTATCCTACTGAGCTACGGGACCAACCGATGAGCATTCGCCGGTGATTCCAGCATTGCGAATGCTTTCAGACACATACTGTTTTTCATGCTGGTCGCCAACCCCGCAAAAAGCGGGGCAGGCGGATTTATTCAGGTATCAGGCGGCAAGCGCCGTTTCCGCTACCGCTACAAAATAGCTGACGCCATAGGGAATGGCATCGTCATTGAAGTCATAGGCCGGGTGGTGAAGGCCGGGCGTATCGCCATTCCCGAGGAAGATATAGGCGCCGGGGCGCGCTTCCAGCATGTAAGAAAAATCTTCCGCCGCCATCATCGGCTCGACACTCTCATCCACTTTGCCTTCGCCCGCCACAGCGCTGGCGACGCGGGCGGCAAACTCCGTCTGTGCATCGTGGTTGAAGGTGACCGGATAATTGTTCTTGTAGCGCACGGTGATTTCCGCACCGGTGGCGGCTGCGATACCGGCGGCAGCTTCACGGATACGGCGTTCGGCAAAGGCACGGGTTTCCTTCTTGAGCGTGCGGACGGTGCCCGACAACGTCGCCTTTTCCGGGATCACATTATAAGCTTCGCCTGCAACGAACTTCGTCACCGAGATCACAAGTGAATCAAGCGGATCGACATTGCGCGAAACAATGCCCTGAAGGGCGATCATCAGCTGGGAACCTGCCAGAATCGGATCGATGGTGCGATGCGGCTGCGCTGCGTGGCCGCCGCGCCCGGTAATGAAAAGGTCAAATTCGTCGGTTGCGGCCATGATCGGGCCTTTTCGCATCGCGAACTGTCCGACCGGCAGGCCCGGCATATTGTGGATGCCGTAGACTTCCGAAATGTTGAAACGGTCCATCACGCCGTCCTCGACCATGGCGAGGCCACCGGCGCCGCCTTCTTCGGCAGGCTGGAACAGAAGCGCGACCGAGCCGCGGAAATTGCGGGTCTCCGCGAGATATTGCGCTGCGCCCAGTAGCATTGAGGTGTGTCCGTCATGGCCGCAGGAATGCGCCTTGCCGGGATTTTGCGAGACCCATTCGACACCGCTCGTTTCGGTGATGGGCAGGGCATCCATGTCGGCGCGCAGGCCAATTGCCGGCCCATCGCCATGGCGACCCTTGATGATGCCGACCACGCCTGTGCGTCCGACGCCTGTTTCCACAAGATCGCAACCGAAGGATTTCAGCTTGTCTTCGACAAATTGTGCAGTTTCGTGCACGTCGTAGAGAAGTTCAGGATTCTGGTGCAGTTTTCGGCGCCATGCGGCAATTTCCGCTTGCGTTTCAACGGCACGATTCAACACTGGCATTTTCTGATGGCTCCCCGGATTGGGCGTGATTTGAAGGAAGCAGAATATGACGTTTCGGTGAAAGCGGGCAATCCCTGTTTGCCTTTTCATCGCCACATGGCATAGATAAAGAAAGCGTTAATCTCCCATTATAGAGCAATTCGAACCCGCAGAAGTTGCAGGCTATTTCGATTGGAACTACGGAATGATGTCGAAATCATTGAAAATCTGGTTTGCAGCTGTTGGCTTGTCCGCGACCGCACTGGCGTCCGCCGCCGCTAATCCCTCGATCGCAGTGGATGTGGCAACCGGCAAGGTCTACCAGCAGCAGGAAGCTTTTCAGCGCTGGTATCCCGCTTCCCTGACCAAGATGATGACGGCCTATGTGGCATTCCGTGCGCTTCAGTCGGGCCAGATGACGCTGGATTCGCCGGTGCGCATGACGGTGAACGCCGCCAAGGAACCGCCGAGCAAGATGGGCTACAAGCCGGGATCGGTCATGACGCTCGATACGGCGTTGAAGATCATGCTGGTTAAGTCGGCCAATGATGTTGCGGTGGCCGTTGCCGAGGCCGTGGGCGGAACGGAATCCGGTTTCGTGCAGCGCATGAATGCGGAAGCGCAGCGTATCGGTATGGTCGGCTCGCATTTCGCCAATCCGAACGGCTTGCATAATCCCAATAATTATACGACGGCACGCGATCTGGCGGTTCTGGCCGTGCAGTTGCGTCGTGAATTTCCGCAGTATGCGCATTATTTTGCGACCGAGGCGATCGATCCGGGCGCGGGCAAGAAAGTTCAGGCCAATTACAACATTTTGCTTGGCCGCTATGACGGGGCGGACGGGATGAAGACCGGCTTCGTCTGCGCATCCGGCTTCAACCTAGCAAGTTCGGCAACGCGCAATGGCCGGACGGTGCTGGCGATTGTTCTCGGTGCGGACCGGCAGGAAGCGCGCGCGGTTCAGGCAGCACAGCTGATGACTGACGCTTTCAGGGCAAATGCGAGCGGTGGCGCTACATTGGCGACCTTGCGCCCCGCAGCCGGCGGAAATCTCAATCAGGCCGTCGATATGCGCAAGGCTATCTGCAGCCAGCAGGCCATGGCCGATCGCTGGGACGGTCGCGATGTCGAGGGCAAGCTGAAAATCAATTCGCCTTATATCCATGCGATGGATCGCGATCCGGTTCCGGTTCGCGTCGGTCTGGTTTCCGAACCGGGTCCGACGACCCGCCCGAGCCAGCTCGACATTTCGCAGATTCCGGTGCCAATGCCGCGTCCGCAGCGTTCCGCCGGTGCCAATACCACCGCGATCAACTGATATGCCGAATCCCATTCCCGTTTCCGTGCTGACCGGTTTTCTTGGTTCAGGCAAGACGACGCTTCTCAACCGGCTTCTGAAAGATCCGGCGCTGAGCGATACGGCGGTCATCATCAACGAGTTCGGCGAGATCAGCATTGATCATCTGCTGGTTGAGCAGGCGAGCGAGGGCGTGATCGAGCTTTCCGACGGCTGCCTGTGCTGCACGGTGCGCGGCGAGCTGGTGGATACGCTGGCCGACCTGATCGACCGTCTCCAGACCGGGCGCATCAAGGCGTTGAAGCGCGTCATCATCGAAACCACCGGGCTCGCCGATCCGGCGCCGGTGCTGCATTCGATCATGGGGCATCCGGTGCTCATGCAGGCTTTCAGGCTGGACGGTGTTCTGGCGACCGTGGATGCCGTCAACGGCATGGCGACGCTCGACAATCACGAGGAAGCCGTCAAGCAGGCGGCAATGGCCGACCGCATCGTGCTGACCAAAACCGATCTGCTGGAAGCGCAGTCAGGACTGGCGGCATTGAAGGCGCGTCTTCATGCGCTCAATCCCGGCGCAGACATTCTGGAAGCCGGTGAACAGCGCACGGGTTATGCGGCGCTTTTTGAATGCGGTCTCTATAATCCGGAAACGAAATCGGCGGACGTGCAGCGCTGGCTCAAGGCGGAAGCCTATGAGGATGGTCATCATGACCACTCCCATCATGGGCGTTCCCATGGGCATGACCATGTTTGCGGGCCGGATTGCGATCACGACCATCATCATCACCACGAACACCATCACCATGACGATGCGATCCGGTCCTTTTCGCTTCGTCACGATGCGCCGATCCCGCTATCGACCTTCGACATGTTTCTGGATCTTCTGCGTTCAACGCATGGGGAGAAGCTTCTGCGTGTGAAAGGGATCGTGCAGATTGCCGAAGACCCGGATCGCCCTGTCGTCATTCATGGGGTGCAGAAGATTTTCCATCCGCCAGCGCGCCTGCCGCAATGGCCGCAGGATAAACGCGAAACGCTTCTGGTGATGATCGTGAAGGATCTGCCGGAAACCTATGTTCGCGAGCTTTTTGATGCGTTTTTGGGGCGCCCTGCGCTCGATAGGCCAGACCGTGCCGCGCTGATGGAAAATCCGCTGGCTATTCCGGGTTTTTCGCCCCGGAGCTGATACTTATTTCTTGCGAATAAGGAAGCGATGCAACGTCCCTTGGTGCTCCTGCGCGACCAGGGCGTGGCCTTCCTGCGTGCAGAAATGCGGGATGTCGATGCCGGACAGCGGATCGGTCGCTTCCACCCAGAGAAGCGCTTCGCTCGGCATTTTTTCCAGGCGATTGCGGGTTTTCAAAACCGGAAGGGGGCATTTAAGCCCCCTCAGGTCGTAGACAGGAATGTCATCCTGCAAGGCCATCAGTTCCCGATGATCTTCCACCATGGCTTCTTCGGCTCGGGGGCTGCGACAGCTGCCGGCTGTTCGACATTCTGCGCCACCGTGCTGGCGGTCGTCATTGGAGAGACCTGGGGTGAAACAGACTGAGCAGCCTGCGCTGCAGCCGGGTTTGGCTGTGGTGCGGGCACAGCTGCGGTCTGTGTCGTCGGCTGAGCCGGAACAGCAGCCGGTTGCGGCGTTGCAGCAATGGCTGTCGGCTGTGCGGCTGGCGTTGCCGGGCGAATGTCCGGTGCGCCCGCCTTTTCAGCGGAAGAAGCGGTGAGTGACGGCGGTTCCCGTGTTACCTTTTCGCCGCGTGCACGGGCAGCGCTCCAGGCGGAGACGAGCTTGGCTTCGGCGATGCCCTGAATGGACGGTGCCGGTGCCTTCTGGCTGGCGCTGAATGCCGACTGGTAGGTCTTTTCGTAAGACGCATAGGACATGGCCTCGCCGCCAGCCGATGGTGGGCAGGCGTCCGTTGCGGACAGAGGCTGGCCGTCCGGTGTCGCGACGTTGAACACATAGCGCTTTTCGCAAACATCGACCTTCGGTGGCACCTTGGTGACCTCGAAAGAGTCGTAGCCCTGCTTCAGCATCTTCCAGAAGGAATAATTCGGGTCGCTCTTGTAACGCGCCATGTTGGCAGCCGTCATACGGAACGGAAATGCCTGAATCTGGAAGTCGCGCTGGCCGCCCTTGAAGGCGTCGCGACCGAAGGCGTAAATCTCGGCAACCTGTTCGTCGGTCATCGAGTAACAGCCCGACGACGAGCATGCGCCATGCACCATCAGGTGCTGGCCCGTGCGGCCATTGGCGCGGTCATAGGCGTTGGGGAAACCGATGTTGAACGAGAGATAATAGCTCGAATTCGGGTTCATCTGGGCGGGGCGGACGTTGTAGAAACCTTCCGGCGCCTGACGGTCACCCTCGATATATTTCGGCCCGAGCTTGCCCGACCATTTGCAGATGTCGTAGGACGCGATCTGGTCGTACTTGCCGTTGTTCTTCTGCTTCCAGACCTCGAGCGTGCCTTCTTCCTTGAAAATGCGTACCATGATTGGCGAGGTGCGGTTCATGCCTTTCGCCTTCATCTTGGCAACGACTTTCTCGGGAAGTGGTTTCTCAGCCCGGAGGCTTAGATCGGATACGGACGAACCCTGACAGCCCGCGAGGAGCGCGGTTGCCATTACGGAGCCTAGAATTGCGGTTCTGATCTTCATGTCGCATCGAGTCTGTTAGAGCTACGCCAGAGACTTTATGAGCAAAAGCCAATTTCCTGAACGTTGAATTTTAAAACTGAAACCTTACGGTATCGTTTATAAATCCTTGCTCAGATAGCTAAAGCGCGTCGCGTTCTATCATATCTTTGCGATGCGCTTTAGCTGTTTATTTTCTGGAGCATGTCGGTTCCGGAAAACCGGTTTCCACTTTTCCGCGACATGCTTTGAAATCCAGCGCGTCGGCAATATGGCCGAATTTGCAGCATGATGCAAATCCGGGAGGCGCGAGGCCTCCCGGACGGGTCTTCTTTTTGTTCTGAACCGCGCATCTTACTCCGAAAACCGTATTACACTTTTCGGGATGCGCTCCAATTCGCGGTGAAAATCAGATGTTGCGACCGATTTCGAGGAATTTCTGGCGGCGTTCCTGTTTCAGCGTTTCGCCGTCGATATCCTTCATCGAGCGCAGCGATGCTGTGATGATATCGCCAGCTGCATCGATGACGGCTTCCTTGCCGCGATGCGCACCACCCATAGGTTCAGGAATGACACCGTCAATGACCTTCAGGTCAAACAGGTCCTGTGCGGTGATACGCATGCTTGAGGCGGCATCCTTGGCGCGGGTGGAATCGTGCCAGAGGATCGACGCAGCACCTTCGGGCGAGATCACCGAATAGATTGAATGCTCAAGCATATAGACGCGGTTTGCAACGGCGATGGCGATTGCGCCACCCGAACCGCCTTCACCGATGATGATCGAGATGACCGGGACGCGCAGCCGGAGGCATTCTGCCGTCGAGCGCGCAATGGCTTCAGCCTGGCCGCGTTCTTCGGCGCTGACACCCGGATAGGCGCCTGCCGTGTCGACGAAAGTGATGAGCGGCAGTTGGAAACGGTCTGCCATTTCCATGATGCGGACGGCCTTGCGATAGCCTTCCGGACGGGCCGAGCCGAAATTGTGCTTCAGGCGCGTCTTGGTGTCAGAGCCTTTTTCCTGCCCGATGATCGCAACGGCCTGACCGTTGAAGCGGCCAAAACCAGTCTGGAGAGCTTCGTCATTGGCAAACTTGCGGTCACCGGCGAGCGGAGTGAATTCGGTGAACAGCCGGTCAATATATTCCAGGCAATGCGGACGGTCCGGATGGCGGGCGATCTGTGTCTTCTGCCACGGGGTCAGCTTGCGATAGATGTCCTTCAGCGCATCGGCCGAACGCTTCTCGAGGCGACGAATCTCGTCGCTCATCTCGACGCTGCCTTGTTCCTGCGCGAGCTTCTTGAGCTCAAGAATCTGGCCTTCAAGGTCGGCGACGGGTTTTTCAAAGTCGAGATAGTTGTACATCGGGCCTGACTGTTCGTGCTTTTTCCAAAGGGATTAGCGCTATTGCGAGCCTGAAAAAGGCTGTTTTACGGCGCTTTACATATTCACTACTGGCTCATCTTGCAAATTTTCGACTTTCTCATAACCGGACAGAGGCTAATCGGCAAGCGGATGATGCTCGCTGACAAGCTTATGCAGTCTTTCCTCCAGCACATGCGTATAGATTTGCGTCGTTGAAATGTCGGCGTGGCCGAGCAATTGCTGCACGGTACGCAGATCGGCACCGTTCTGCAGCAGATGGCTGGCAAAGGCATGGCGGAGCACGTGCGGTGAAACGGCTGCCGCCGACAATCCCGCCCGCGCGGCAAGCCCTTTCAGTTCGCGTGCAAAAACCTGGCGCGCCAGGTGGCCGCTTTCCGAAAAAGCCGGAAAAAGCCACGGATTGTCGTCGCTGCCAGGCAGGGAATCCCGCAAGGCGAGAAAGCGCTGCAACGCCTCACGTGCCTTGGGCGAAAGCGGGACCATGCGTTCCTTGGAGCCCTTGCCGCGAACCAGTAGGAAGCGGTGGTCGGTGCGCGCGACGCCGACCGGCAGACCAACAAGTTCGGAAACGCGCATGCCAGTGGCATAAAGTGTTTCAATGAGAGCGTGAAGGCGCAGCGCCTTGAAGCGCTCTGCCGGTTCCGCTTCTTCGCTGGTTTCAAGTGCTGCGCGGTCGAGTAGTTTTGTGACGTTCTCAACGCTCATGATTTTCGGCAAAGGCTTCTGCTTTTTCGGCGCATCGACCGTACCGGTTGGATCGTCCTGCCGATAACCTTCCGAATAGAGAAAGCGGAAGAACTGGCGTAGCGCCGACAGACGCCGGGCTTGCGATGTCGCGGCAAAACCTTCCGTTGCCATGGCATCAATGGCGCTGCGAATATGGTCCGCACCCGCTTCGGCAAGATTGACGCCTCGGGCCGACAGCGCCTCTGCCACCGCCTCAAGATCGCGCCGGTAGGATTCAAGCGTGTTTTCCGCCGCGCCGCGTTCGGCGCTCATCATTTCCAGAAAGTTCTCGATCGCCAGCGATGCGCGCATTGTCATTCCTGCGGTGTCTGCGGCGATTGGGGCGCCGTATCGGCGGTCTCCGCAGGGGCAAGCTCGGCTGCGGGAGCTGGCGGAGGCGCAATCGTGACCGGTTTCAGCTTCGAAGCCGGTATTTCGACGGTGATCTCGCGTGTGTCCGGCTCAACGAAATTGGCAAGTGTATACATCGCGCCATAAACGACGGCGGCGACAAGGGCGAGAAAGAGAACGAGGCGCGTTAGCGTAGGCATCCATCTTTTATGCTGTGGCATTGGGACGAAAGCAAGGAGGGGGGACGAAAGCAAGGAGGAGGAATGAAAGCAAGGAGAAGGAATGAAAGAGGAGACAAGAGCCCAATCATGCAAAAAAGCCTTGCTTGCGGCCATGCACGCCCTGAAAACCAATCAAAGCAATTGACGTCGTCCTGTTTTTCATGTGGAACCGGAGCAAATGGACGAGGTCAATGAGCAGCACGACAAAACAAAACAATCTACATGAGAAAGCGGAGCTGATCCGCGATCTTCTCGGTTCGAAAGTCGTGGTGCTCGTGGGGCTGATGGGTGCAGGCAAATCCACCGTCGGACGCAAGGCTGCAGCCTTGCTCGGCCTGCCGTTTCGCGATGCCGATACGGAGATCGAAGCGGTTTCCCGCATGACCATTCCTGAATTGTTTGAAGCATATGGCGAGGTCGAGTTCCGCGATCTCGAACGTCGCGTCATCATGCGCCTGCTCGAAGACGGACCGATGGTTCTGGCCACCGGCGGCGGGGCCTATATGAATGCCGAAACACGCACGGCAATCGGTCGTGCAGGTGTTTCCGTCTGGCTCAATGCGGAAATCGATATTCTGATGGAGCGCGTATCGCGCCGCCAGAACCGCCCGCTGCTGAAAAACAGCGATCCGCGCGGCGTCATGCTGCGGCTGATGAATGAACGTTATCCTGTCTATGCACTGGCCGACCTTCAGCTGATGACGCGGGATGACAAGAAGGAAGTGATCGCTGCGGAACTGCTCGATGTTCTGGCGGATCATCTTGAAAGATTAGAGGCATAATCGGTCCGGTAGAACAAGCCGCCGATGTCTTCGCCGCATGTATTGGAGACTACGCATGAACGCGCCTTCCATCGCCCAGGATGTTACGACTGTTCCCGTGTCGCTTGGCGACCGCTCCTACGATATTCTGATCGGCAAGGGGCTGGTGGATCGTGCAGGCGAGGAGTTGGCGAAGCGTCTGAAAGGCGTGCGCGTGGCGGTGGTGACGGACGAAAATGTTGCCAAGGCTCATCTGGAGCGCCTGACAGCAAGCTTCGCCAAGGCCAGTATCGATGTGACGCCGGTGATTGTTGCGCCGGGCGAAAAGTCCAAATCCTTCGGTACGCTGGAAACCGTCACCAATGCCGTACTGGCGGCGCGGCTGGAGCGCGGCGACGCGGTCGTGGCATTTGGCGGCGGTGTGGTTGGCGATCTTTCGGGCTTCGTCGCCGGTATCGTGCGGCGTGGTATGAATTTCGTTCAGATGCCGACCTCGCTCCTGTCGCAGGTGGATTCCTCGGTCGGTGGCAAGACCGGGATCAACACGGCACACGGTAAAAATCTCGTCGGTGTCTTTTATCAGCCGCAGCTGGTTCTGGCCGATACGGAGGTTCTCGACACGCTGAGCCCGCGTGAATTCCGCGCCGGTTATGCCGAAGTTGCAAAATATGGTCTGATCGACCGTCCGGACTTTTTTGAATGGCTGGAACAGAACTGGCAGGAGGTCTTCTCCGGCGGGGCGGCACGGACGCAAGCCATCGCTGAATCCTGCCGCTGCAAGGCAGCCGTTGTTGCGCGCGACGAGCGCGAAACCGGTGACCGGGCGCTTCTCAATCTCGGCCATACTTTCGGCCACGCGCTGGAAACGGCAACGGGCTACGATTCGACCCGTCTTGTGCATGGTGAAGGTGTCGCTATCGGCATGGCGCTGGCCCATCGCTTCTCGGTCAAGATGAACCTGTGCGGCATCGAGGATGCGGAGCGCGTTGAGGCGCATCTGAAAGCCGTCGGGCTGCCATACAGGCTGTCGGATGTTCCGGGCGGGTTGCCACCGGCGGAAAAGCTGATGGATTATATTGCGCAGGACAAGAAAGTGGCGCGTGGTGCGCTCACCTTCATCCTGACGCGCGGCATCGGCCAGTCCTTTATTGCCAAGGACGTGCCACCGGCCGCCGTGCTGGAATTTTTGAAAGAACGTCTGGAAACGAAATAAGAGGATAAGGCGGATGGCTTTCGAGCTCTGGGTTATGTGCGGCATCATCCTGCTCTGCGTCATTCTCTCAGCATTCTTTTCCGGGTCCGAAACGGCGCTGACGGCGGCGTCTCGAGCCCGGATGCACACGCTCGAACATAATGGCGACGAGCGGGCAGGGTTGGTCCAGCGCCTCATCAGTCGCCGCGACCGGCTGATCGGTGCGCTTCTGATCGGCAACAACCTCGCCAATATTCTGGCGTCCTCCATTGCCACCAGCATCTTTTTGAACCTGTTCGGCGATGCGGGCGTTGCTTATGCCACGCTGGCAATGACGGTCATTCTGGTCATCTTCGCGGAAGTGCTGCCGAAATCCTGGGCGATTTCCGGTCCAGACCGGTTTTCGCTTGCCGTTGCACGCGGCGTGTCGCTGGTCGTCCTGATCCTCGGACCGATTTCCAGTGCGGTGAACCGCATTGTGCGCGCGATCTTGAAGCTTTGCGGCATCAATCTTGCCGCCGGTCGGTCCATGTTGAGCCCGCAGGAGGAATTGCGCGGCGCGGTCGAGGTGCTGCATCGCGACAAGTCGCTCATCAAGGAAGATCGTGACCAGCTGGGCGGCCTGCTCGACCTCAAGGAGCTGGAAGTCAGCGACGTCATGGTGCACCGAACCTCGATGGGCACCGTCAATGCCGATGCTCCGGCGGATGAGATCGTGCGCGATATTCTGGCCAGCCCGCATACACGTATGCCGCTCTGGCGCGACGATATCGATAATATTGTCGGCATTATCCACACCAAGGACCTGCTGCGCGCGCTTTACGACGTCGACAATGATTTCAAGCGCATCGACATCATGAAGGTCGCGCGCAAGCCGTGGTTCGTGCCCGACACGACCACGTTGCAGGACCAGCTCGACGCGTTTCTCCGCCGGAAGGCGCATATTGCCATCGTCGTCGACGAGTATGGTGACGTGCAGGGGCTGGTGACGCTTGAAGATATTCTGGAAGAAATCGTCGGCGATATTGCCGACGAACACGACATCGAAATCCAGGGTGTCCGCCTGCAGCCGGATGGTTCGGTGATTGTCGACGGATCGCTGCCGATTCGCGATATTAACCGCGCGCTTGACTGGTCTTTGCCGGATGAGGAAGCGACAACGATTGCCGGTCTGGTCATTCATGAGACCCAGACCATTCCCGAAGTGAAACAGGCTTTCACCTTTTACGGGAAGCGCTTTTCCGTCCTGAAGAAGGAAAAGAATCGCCTGACACGGCTGCGCATCGTGCCACTTGATGCCGATGGAAAGCCTGCGCCCATAGTTGCCGCGCTGCCGCGCTGAAAGCTATCACGGGAGCAGTTTCCACCTAACACTTTGTTTCTGAATATTTTAATCCCAGATTAAAGCCAGTTTTCGGCCGGAAAATCTGGCCGGGCTGGCGTTGTTTTTTCCGATTTCTTGTGCGCGTTTCAGTATTAAATATAAGTAATAATAAAACGACATAATACTATAATATTATTCTAGTCTAATATATCTCGGATACAACTACTAGTAATAGAAAAAAATTCATTTGAAATTATTGAGAATATACGCTTCTATAAAATTGTTTTTCGCAACAATAAGGTTGCTAATAATCCGGTAGCATTCATTATATATGACTTATGTTTGGATACGAAAACTACGGAGAAAATCGCCTACGGCCTACTTTATAATTAGAGAAATACAGTCCTGGTCTATTGGTACTTGCACTAGATACTATCCTGGAATTTCTTTTCTCCGCAAAGTTCGATCTATCTGGTCTATATTACAAAGGCGCCCGAAAGGGCGCCTTTGTAATATAGACCATGGTTTACGCCGGATCTGATCAGGGGAAGAGACGTTCCCGTCTGGGACGTCATGTCGAGGCCGGATGCCAAGTGATGGGTAGTCGTGAAGCTGCTCAGCGCCGTGTTGCTTCGCCAGGAGCGGAAGGCTCCAGTGCAAGTGCATGGACGCCGCTATCCAGTTCTTCCTTCAAAAGTTCATTAATGGCGCGGTGGCGCTGAATGCGACTCATTCCGTCAAAAGCTTGGGCAACGATACGGATGCGAAAGTGTGTTTCGCCGGTGCCGTCATAGACTTCATGATGTCCGCGCTCTTCATGATGATGCCCGGCGTGGAGATGGCTTTCATTAATGACTTCAAGCCGTTCGGGAGCGAAAGCCGTGGTCAGTTTCGCTTCCATCGCGCTTTGTTTGCTATTGTGAATGGACATTTGGACCACTTCTCCCCATATAGACGCTGTGCCTCATATAACGTTGCTTCGGCAGCAAAAGGTGGGGCAAATCCGCACAGGAAAGCAACCTGCTTCAAAATTTCGCCCAGTTGAAATGGCCAAAAGCCAGACCGGACGAAATGTCAATTCTTGTTCAGCAACTCATAATCCGCATAATTCGATTCGATGACAACGAACTCAAAATTTTTCGACAGTATCCGCATCAAGCCCAAGAAGACCGCGGAAGCGAAGGCTTCGGGGCCTTGCTGCCAGTGGGACGGGTGCGACAAGCCAGGCACGCATCGCGCGCCTGTCGGACGCATGCGCGAAGGTGAATATTTCCGCTTCTGTGTTGATCACGTGCGGGAATATAACAAGAATTTCAATTACTTCTCTGGTCTTTCGGATGGCGATATCGCGAAATTCCAGAAGGATGCGATCACGGGTCATAGGCCGACATGGTCGACGACGGCGAACTCCACCGCCAAGCCGCGCACGTCGCCGGACATGGCGAAGGTACGTTCCGGTTCGGCTTCCTATCACAACCGCATCCGCGATCCCTTCAACCTTTTCAAGGAAGCCAAGGGACATGCGCCGGGCCAGAAAGCGCAGCGCAAGCCGCGTACGCTCGAGATAAAGGCGCTGGCGACACTCGGTCTTGAACCAAATTCGACTGGCGATAAGATCAAGGCGCGCTATAAAGAGCTGGTAAAACAGCACCATCCCGATGCGAATGGTGGTGATCGCGGATCGGAAGAAAGATTTCGCGATGTTATTCAGGCTTATCAATTGCTCAAGCAGGCAGGTTTTTGCTAAAGCCTGTTTGGGTCTGAAAGGCCGACTATGGGGCTGTCGCCGACAGCTCCGACGGACATTCTTCTGCCGCGCGATTGCGTGGACGCAAGCACGGATGCCCGCAACGAATTACGGAAGGGGCATACCGTCCGGCTCGCCGGAAAAACATGCCCACGGGTGAAAGTTGCCGGTCGGTAGCTTGCCGGTATTAATTCGCGGCCGGTCGCTGCCTGCCGCTCTGGAGGCATGATGAACAAGGTTGAGCGGGATATAGCCAATTTGCCGGATACAACGGTTTCGGTGCGCGAAGTGTTCGGGATCGATTCCGACATGACGGTGCCAGCCTATGCGGCAGGCGATTCCTATGTGCCGGAGCTTGATCCGGATTATCTTTTCGACCGTCAGACGACGCTCGCGATCCTTGCAGGCTTTGCCTATAACCGCCGCGTGATGGTTTCCGGTTATCACGGCACCGGCAAGTCGACCCATATTGAACAGGTCGCAGCCCGCCTCAACTGGCCTTGTGTGCGCGTCAACCTCGACAGCCATGTCAGCCGTATCGATCTCGTCGGCAAGGATGCCATCGTCGTGAAAGACGGCATGCAGGTCACCGAATTCAAGGACGGCATCCTGCCCTGGGCCTATCAGCACAATGTGGCTCTCGTTTTCGACGAATATGATGCGGGTCGTCCGGACGTGATGTTCGTGATCCAGCGCATTCTGGAAACTTCGGGCCGTCTGACCCTGCTCGACCAGAGCCGCGTTATCCATCCGCATCCGGCTTTCCGTCTGTTCGCCACTGCCAACACCGTCGGCCTCGGTGACACGACCGGCCTCTATCACGGCACCCAGCAGATCAACCAGGCGCAGATGGACCGCTGGTCCATCGTGACGACGCTGAACTATCTGCCGCACGACAATGAAGTGAATATCGTTCTCGCCAAGGCCAAGCATTACCAGAATGCCGAAGGCCGCGAGATTGTGAACAAGATGGTGCGCGTGGCCGACATGACCCGTCAGGCCTTCATCAATGGCGATCTCTCGACCGTCATGAGCCCGCGTACGGTCATCACATGGTCCGAAAACGCCGCGATCTTCAACGATGTCGGCTTTGCCTTCCGCCTGACCTTCCTCAACAAGTGCGACGAACTGGAACGCCCGATCGTGGCCGAGTTCTATCAGCGCGCTTTCGGCGTAGAGCTGCCCGAATCGGCAGCGAATATCGTTCTCGCTTGATGCGGAAGAAGCCTGCCGCCTGAGCATGTCCGGCGGCAGCGCACTGTCTGATGCGGGGGCGATGAGCTTCGCCCTTGCTTGAAAGCGAAGTCAGGATAGGCATATGTCGGGCCAGAAGTCAGGAATAGGCGATAATTCGCGCGAGCGTAAACCGGGGCCGGTGGATTCCGAACCATTCAAGCGCGCTCTAACGGCTTGTGTCCGTGCCATTTCCGGTGAGCATGAGCTGGAAGTGGCGTTCACCAACGACCGCCCGGCGTTGAGCGCCAATCGCGCCCGTCTTCCCGATCTGCCGAAGCGCCCGACTGCGCACGATATCGCCGTCACCCGTGGCCTCGGCGATTCCATGGCGCTGCGTCAGGCACGTCACAATCCGCGCATTCACGCGGCCCTTGCCCCGGAAGGAAAGCAGGCGCGCGCGATTTACGACGCTGTCGAGCAGGCGCGCGTAGAAGCCATCGGCGCCCGCGCCATGGCAGGCATGGCGGATAATCTCACCACCATGCTTGCGGACAAATATTCGAAAGCCAATTTCTCCGCAGTTACCGCCAAGGAAGATGCGCCGCTTGAGGAAGCCGTATCGCTTCTGCTGCGTGAAAAGCTGACCGGACGGTCCGCCCCTGCCGAAGCCGGACAGGTGCTCGAGCTGTGGCGCGAGTGGATCGAGCAGAAGGCCGCAGCCGACATTGCGCGGCTTGGCGACAATCTCGAAGACCAGCAGGCCTTTGCGCGCACGGTGCGTGACATGCTCGCCTCCATGGATATGGCGGAGGAGCTGTCGCAGGAAGAACCGAGCGACGAAGAAGAGCAGAACGACGAGCAGACGCCGGATTCCGACGAGAACGAGGAAGGTGGCGACGAGAGCCAGGAAGGTTCCGATTCCGCTGAAAGCGAAGAATCCGACAGTTCGAGCGATGAAGGCGAGCAGGGCGAAATGGATGCCGCCGATGCTTCTGCCGACGACATGGATGACAGCGACGATATCGACGCGGAAACGCCGGGCGATACACGCCGTCCGAACCAGCCTTTTGCCAATTTTGCCGAACATGTCGACTACAAGGTCTTCACGCGAGAGTTCGATGAAGAGGTTGAAGCGGTTGATCTTTGCGACGAGGCGGAACTAGACCGCCTTCGCAGCTTCCTCGACAAGCAGCTTGCCAATCTGCAGGGCGTGGTGGGGCGTCTGGCCAACCGCTTGCAGCGCCGCCTGATGGCGCAGCAGAATCGCTCCTGGGATTTCGATCTGGAAGAGGGCTATCTCGATTCGGCCCGTCTGGTGCGCATCGTCATTGATCCGACGCAGCCGCTTTCCTATAAGCAGGAGCGCGATACGGATTTTCGCGATACGGTCGTGACGCTGGTTCTGGACAATTCCGGCTCCATGCGTGGTCGTCCGATCACGGTCGCCGCGACTTGCGCGGACATTCTGGCCCGCACGCTGGAGCGTTGCGGCGTGAAGGTGGAGATTCTCGGTTTCACCACCAAGGCGTGGAAGGGTGGCCAGTCACGCGAAGCGTGGCTTGGACGCGGCAAGCCTGCCAATCCGGGTCGCCTCAATGATCTGCGCCATATCGTCTACAAGAGCGCCGATGCGCCCTGGCGGCGGGCACGGCGCAATCTCGGCTTGATGATGCGCGAAGGCCTGCTCAAGGAAAATATCGACGGTGAGGCGCTGATCTGGGCGCATCAGCGGCTGCTGGCGCGTCCCGAGCAACGCAAGATCCTGATGATGATCTCGGACGGCGCTCCCGTCGACGATTCGACGCTTTCCGTCAATCCGGGCAACTATCTCGAACGCCATCTGCGCGCCGTGATTGAAGAGATCGAAACACGCTCTCCGGTGGAGTTGATTGCAATCGGTATCGGCCATGATGTCACGCGCTATTATCAGCGTGCCGTCACCATCGTTGATGCGGAAGAACTGGCAGGCGCGATGACGGAGCAGCTCGCCTCGCTGTTCGAGGAGCAGGGTGCTGCAGCCTCGGGCAGGGGACAGCGCCACGCTGGCGGACGATAAAAATCAGGCATGAAAAAGGGCGCTTGAAGCGCCCTTTTTCATGCCTGCTGTTTGGTTGCAGCCAGAACGATTTCGCGTATGCACACGCCCTGGGGCTGTTCATAGGTTTAGAGAATGGCGCGAGCCACATCGTCGGCTGAAAGCACAGGCGCGCCCATTTCTTTCTTCCATGCTTCGTAACCGGCCTTGATACCGGCGTCGCTGGTATGGCTCAGAAGTTCCGTTTCCACGGCGCCCGGCGCGATCGTCACGACACGGACATTATGTGGCGAAAGTTCTTCGCGCAGGTTTTCCGACATGCCGTGCACGGCGAACTTCGTGCCAACATAGGCGACATGATTGGCGAAGGTCTTGCGGCCAGCCACCGAGCTGATGTTGATGATTGTGCCGTGCTTGCGCGCAGCCATGCCAGCCGAGACAGCATGAATGCCGTTGAGAAGGCCTTTGACATTGACCTCCAGCATCCGGTCCCATTCATCCGGGTTCTGCTTGTTCACTTCACCCAGCAACATCACACCGGCATTATTGATGATAGCATCGGCAGGACCGAACTTGGCTTCGGCTTCCCGGACGGCTGCCACAAGCGCCTTCCGGTCAGTGACGTCGACGGATTTGCAGAGCGTGTCTGGCAGGTTGAGCTTTTCCATCGCGTCCAGGCGGCGCGCCAGAAGCAACAATGGATGACCGCGATGGGCAAACATTTTTGCAGTGGCAAGGCCAATGCCCGAGCTTGCGCCGGTAACAATGACGAGTGGAAGTTTTTCCTTATTCAAGGACATCTAATCAATCCTTACCTAAATATAAATATAGTCAAACCGAAATAGGAAAGCCGACGCTTGAATAATTTCAGGCGTCTTTTGCTTTCTATACGTAATATAGAAATCCGTTCCGATAAAGAAAGACCGCAGGAAAAACCTGCGGTCTGTCGGAGAGCGGTTCATACAGGGGATATTTATTGAGGAAAACCGGTTTTCGTTGCGTTCAACGGATCGTGAATCCTCGAGAATATCAGCCAGCGTTTGTCCGGTTTGGCGCGTAAAGCGTCGGGGCAAAGACGGCGAGGATTGCGCCATAGGGGATTAGCATCAGCGTTCCCATAATGACCTTCACGAAGAAGTCGCCGAAAGCAAGCGATGCCCAGAGCGGCACGCCAAGGCCGAGGAAGGATGCTGGTTCGGCAAGCGACGAATCGGGCATTCCGGTCAGCTTGTCGATCCAGGCGAAGCCGGCTGCGAAGGCAATCGAGAAGAACAGGATTGTATCGAGCACCGAACCGAACATGGCGGCAGCAAAGGGAGCCTTCCACCAGGTCTTGCGACGCAGGCGGTCGAAGACTGTGATGTCCATCAGCTGTGCGAGAAGGAAAGCGGAGCCGGAGGCAATCGCGATACGCGGCGTGGCGAGCCAGACCGACATGATGACGCCAAGCACGAAACCGGCATAGACGACCTTGCGCGCGGCAGCGGGGCCGAAGCGGCGATTCGTCAGGTCATTGACCAGAAAGGCGATGGGGTAGGTGAAGGCGCCGTAGGTCAGCACTTCACCGAGGCCAAAATGCTGGAATGGATATTGGACAAGTATGTTCGACGCGGCAACCGCCACGCACATTGCCAGTATCGCAGGCATAAGCCGGGAATAAGAAGGTGTCTCGATTGACATTTTTTTATCCTGGGTGATGGAACCAGCAAAAAAGGCCGACAAAAGCCGGCCTTTTTTGTCGAAATTTTTGGCCGGAAGCTTAGGCAGCGACTGCTGCTTCAGCCTGCTTCTTTGCGATCTGACGCTTCAGCAGGCGAGCGCGCTGCGAAAGTTCCTTGTCGTCAGACTTGACGAGGAACGCATCGAGACCGCCGCGATGTTCAACCGAACGCAGAGCGTTGGCGGAAACGCGCAGGCGATAGCTCTGGCCGAGCGTTTCGGACATCAGCGTAACATTGCAGAGGTTCGGCAGAAAGCGGCGACGCGTCTTGTTGTTCGCGTGGCTGACATTGTTGCCGTACTGGACCGACTTGCCGGTCAATTCACAAGCGCGGGACATTTTGGTCTCACCTTCAATTACGTTCTTCAGGCCCCGACCCGAATGTCCGAATTCAAGCAATCAACGCAGTTTGATGCTGCTGGCGCGCGATCTCGGACAGGCGGCCTATTGGGAAAGTCGCGTTTCTATAGTGACAGCAGCCGTTGCAGTCAAGTGAGATTCCGTATCCATCGCGCAAAGACGCGGTTTTCCGGCTTTCGCACGGTCTTCACGAAAGCTTGCGATCATAACTTCGCCAGTTTTGCTTGGCTTACACAGATACTGTATCGAAGAATCCCACGCAACTTTTGGGCGTTTCAATGTGGTTGAAAACCATCAGGAGACGACCAGGCGAAAAACAGGTCGCAAGATAGGATAAAGCGAATTTGCTTTGAGTTTTTGTCTTTACGCATGTCTTTATGGAAAACGGTCTCTCTCTTCCACGACGTGCTTTAGCGAAAGGAATGCGCGCATGATCGAACCGTCGCATGAGTTGAAGCCCGTCTGGCAGCGGCTGGCGCATTATGGTGTGTTGACCTTTACGGGCCTGATCTTTGCGGGATTAACGATTGCTAGCGGGCCGGCCAGGGCCAACGATCTTTATCGGACCGAATACGATATTTCCATTTTCGGACTTTCGATTGCGCGGTCTGCCATAGAAACCACGGTCAATGGCGCCAATTACAATCTCAATGGCCGTTTTCTGACTTCCGGTCTGGCGCGTGTGTTCGACGATACGGACGGTACCGTGCACGTTACCGGGAGCGCCGTTGGGGGCAAGGTCGTGCCGAAGAGCTTCGATCTCGCCTATAAGCATGGCCGCAAGAACAAGAGCACGACGATCCGCTTCGCCAATGGCAATGTCGTCGCGGCGGAAAACCAGCCTCCGGTGAAAAAGCGTGACCCGTGGGTGGAAACATCACCGCAGGACCTTCTCAATGTGAGCGATCCGCTGAGCGCGCTCATGATACCTGCAAAGAGCGGTCGGGCGGTCTGTGACCGGTCGCTGAGCGTTTTCGACGGTCAGACCCGCGCGGAGATCAAGCTTTCCTTCAATGGCACCGAATCGTTCACGACCGACGGCTTTACCGGCGAATCGGTCGTCTGCTCGGCAAAGTTCGTTCCGATTTCCGGATATCAGAAGGGCAAGAAGGCTATCGATTATCTGAGCAATCGCAGCCGGATCACGATTTCCTTCGCATCGCTCGGCAATTCGGGCATCTATGCGCCCGTCGTGGCGCGAATCGGCACGCAGATCGGCACGCTCAAGATCGAAGCCACCCGTTTTTCCAAGGTGAACTGACCGGCAGCCGGTCCCAGTTAATGCTTCGGGTGCACGCATTCCTCATGGTTGCCGAGGATTTCGATCACGCGGCACTGGTCGATGCGGCCATGTGCAGTGCATTCCAGCATGCGCTGCAATTCGGTTTTAAGCGATAGCAGTTTTGCGATGCGGTGTTCGACATCGCTCAAGCGTGCGCGTGCAATGGCGTCGGCCGCCGAACATGACTGGTCGGGATTATCCTGAAGATCAAGAAGCGTGCGGATCGCATCTACCTCGAAACCCAGATCGCGTGCGTGGCGAATGAAAAGCAGCCGCTGGACATCCTGCCGGTCATAGAGGCGGCGATTGCCATCAGTGCGCGGCGGTGAGGGTAGCAGGCCGATCTGCTCGTAATAACGAATCGTCGGCACTTTGACGCCGCTCGCTTTTGATGCTTCTCCGATCGATACATTCATGATCATTTTCCGCTTGCTCCTCTAGTCACTAGAGGATGTAGACCTTGCTCAACACAATTCAAGAGCAGTGCTGAAAAGAGCAGATCATGAGTGAAACATTGAACCAGATTCGCTTTCGCATCGACGGTATGGATTGCGCATCCTGCGCAACCAAGATCGATACTGCCGTGCGGCGCGTGCGCGGTATCGAGGATGTGTCCGTCTCTGTCACGGCAGGCACGATGACCGTCAGCCATGATGGAACAGGCGATCTCGACAAGATCGCAAGCAAGGTGCGCAGCCTCGGCTATGGTGTGGAGCCGATGGCCCCCGAAAAAACCGTCAAGGAAAAAGCTCTGGCGAAGCATGAGCATTCGCACGATCATTCTCGCCACGACCACGACCACGACCACGACCACGACCACGACCACAGTGCGTGCGGCGGCCATCATGATCATCACGATCACGCCCATGAACACAATCATGAAGCCCACGACGAGGTTATTGCCGTAACCTCCAACAGTTTCCGCTTTCAGGTCGATGGCATGGATTGTGCATCCTGTGCGGCCAAGATCGATACTGCCGTACGGCGCCTGTCCGGCGTGACGGATGTGTCCGTTTCCGTGACCAATGGCGCAATGACCGTCAATCATGATGGAACGGCGAAGAGCGACGAAATCGCGGGCAAAGTGACGGCGCTGGGCTACAAGACTGCCCTTGCCAAAACCGTTGTCCCCGGTGCCGGTTCTGCACCAAAGGCGACCGGGCCGACAAAGCCACAGCCGTGGTGGCGTTCGAAAAAGGGCCAGATGATGCTGGCCTGTGGCGGCGGGCTGGTCGCGGCCTATATTGTCGGACATCTTTATCCGTCCATCGCGCTTTGGGCCTTCACGGCTGCGATGCTGATCGGTCTCGTGCCGATTGCCAAGCGTGCCTATATGGCGGCCATCAACGGCACGCCATTCTCCATCGAGATGCTGATGACGATTGCCGCCATCGGCGCAATGTTTATCGGCGCAACCGAGGAAGCTGCAGCCGTCGTTTTTCTGTTTCTGGTCGGTGAGCTTCTGGAAGGCGTTGCTGCAGGTAAGGCGCGTGCCAGCATTCAATCCCTGACTGCGCTGGTGCCGAAGACTGCCTTCCTTGAGAGAAATGGTGCGACCACGGAAGTTGCCGCCGACAGTCTGGCGGTCGGCGATGTGATTTCCGTGCGCCCCGGCGACCGTATGCCTGCGGATGGTGAAATCCTGACGGGCGAGAGCGCTGTCGATGAAGCGCCGGTTACTGGTGAAAGCACCCCGGTCGGGAAGGCCGAAGGCGACACGGTTTTTGCTGGCACGATCAATGGTGATGGTGTGTTGCGGGTCCGGGTCACGGCTGCCGCGCAGGACAATACCATCGCCCGGGTTGTGCGGCTGGTCGAGGAAGCGCAGGAAGCCAAGGCGCCGACCGAACGTTTCATCAATCGTTTCTCGACCTATTACACGCCGGGCGTTGTGGTTGTGGCGGCGCTCGTCGCCATTCTGCCGCCGCTTGTTGCGGGTGGTGACTGGAATGAATGGGTTTACAAGGGTCTTGCGATCCTTCTGATCGGTTGCCCCTGTGCGCTGGTCATTTCCACGCCCGCTGCAATTGCAGCGGCTCTGTCGTCGGGTGCCCGGCGCGGCCTTCTCATGAAGGGGGGCGCTGTGCTGGAAACCATCGGCAAGATCACGGCGGCCTGTTTCGACAAGACCGGCACGCTGACCGAAGGCAAGCCGAAGGTGACAGATGTTCTTGCAGGCGACTTGTCCGAGGATGAAGTGCTGCGTCTTGCCGCGTCTCTGGATGCGGGCTCAAGCCATCCGCTGGCGCTGGCGATTGTCGGTGCTGCAGAACAGCGCAGCCTGAAACTGTCTGTCATCACGCAGGGCAAGGCTCATGGCGGCAAGGGTGTGTCTGGGGCGGTTGGCGAAATGGACCTGTTTCTGGGGTCGCGCCGCGCCGCCAATGATATTGCGGCCATTCCGGATGCACTGGCGAGCCGCATTGCCGCCTGCAACGACGAAGGCAAGACCGTTTCTGTCCTTGTCGCTAATGGCAAGATTGCCGGTGCAATCGCCATGCGTGATGAACCGCGCGCTGATGCCATTGCCGGTTTGCAGGAATTGAAAGCGGCCAATATTCGCACCGTCATGCTGACCGGTGACAATCGCCGCACGGCGGAAGCAATCGGACGCGATCTTGGGATCGAAGTGCGGGCTGAGCTTCTGCCGGAAGATAAGCAGCGTATTGTCGGCGAGTTGCGTAAAGAAGGTCTAATCGTCGCCAAGGTCGGCGATGGCATCAACGATGCACCAGCACTTGCTGCCGCCGATGTCGGCATCGCCATGGGTGGCGGCACCGACGTGGCGCTGGAAACAGCCGACGCTGCGGTTCTGCATGGCCGGGTTGGCGATGTGGCAGCGATGGTCGACCTTTCCAAGCGAACCATGCGTAATATCCATCAGAATATTGCCATAGCGCTCGGATTGAAGGCTGTCTTTCTGGTGACCACCGTGCTGGGTATTACAGGCCTCTGGCCCGCAATTCTGGCCGATACCGGTGCCACCGTTCTTGTGACAATCAATGCTTTGCGGCTTCTGAGGCAACCGGTGCGATAAAACAAAAGAACCGGCGAAACCGCCGGTTCGTGTCTCTTCCTTCGAGCCGTGTTACTCGCCGATCAGAACGCGGATGCGTTCGCTATATTGCTTGCCAAAAGCGAGGTGCTCGGGATTGATGTCCTTCAACTCATCAACCAACTGCGGCTCGCTTTCGGCATCAGCTGCTGCAAGGCTGCTCATCAGGGCGAAATAGCCGAGGATATAATCGGACGGCGTGATGTTCTGGGCCTTGAGCACTTCCACGACCTGCGGACGGGATTCGACGCTCTTCACCATCTTGTCGAAGGAAGGCGTGGCATCCTGTCCTTCTTCTTCGGTCGCTGAAAGTTCCATGCCACCCAGCTGTTCCTGCACTTTTTCCATGCGCGACAGGAAATCTTCGCTCAGCTTGAAATTGTTGATTTCGGCAGGCGTCTGCTTCGGTGCGACATCAAGCAGGTCGTCGGCAAACGCGACGCTTGTGGAAACGGGCACGGCGAAAAGAGAAAGGCCAATGGGGAAAAGGCCGAGGAAAACGGCGCAGCCTGCAATCTTGAAACGGGAAAACACCGTCATTCTTCTATCCTCGAACTGTGGAACGATTCGCGCTCTCAAATAGCAATAGCATATGTCAGAACATATCCTTACGCTTTCGGATTTCGGCAAACACGGCTTCGTCGGGTGCATCCTGCAGGCCGAGGCGGCTGCGAATGCCTGCATCATGCCAGCGCAGGAAGGGATTGGTCGCCATTTCAAGCGCGATGCTTGACGGCAATGTCATGCGATCGGCGGCACGAAGCCGCGCGATCTCGGCGGCGCGCTCCTTGAGTGCGGAATTGGCCGGGTCGATGGTCAGCGCAAAGCGGGCATTGCTTTCGGTATATTCGTGGCCGCAATAAACCGCCGTGTCGCCGGGAAGCGCAACCAGCTTCTGCAATGACTGGAACATGGTGAGCGGCGTTCCCTCGAAAAGCCGTCCGCAGCCGAGAGCGAACAGTGTATCACCCGTGAAGACGGCTTTCGCATCGGGAAGGTAATAGGACACTTCGCCCGCCGTATGGCCGGGCGTCGCGATGACCTTCACCCGGAAGAGACCGAAGGTGAATTCGTCCCCGTCCTTCACCGTGCGGTCGATGCCGGGAATCTTTGTTTCTTCGGCCTTGGGGCCGATGATGCTGACGCCGTATTTCGCCTTCAGCGCATCATTGCCCTCGACGTGATCGAGATGGTGATGCGTTGTGAAGATGAAATCGAGCGTCCAGCCGCGCCGTTTCAGCGCGGCCTCGATCGCCGCTGCATCGGGCGCATCGATGGATGCTGTCAGTGCACTTTGGGGATCGTGGATGAGGACGCCGTAATTGTCGCTGCGGCAGATGAACTGTTCGATTTCAAGCCGTGCTGCGATCCCGTTCATGGTGTCTGTCCTCCCGTTATGATGCGGTCTTGTTGTCTTCCGTCAGTGAATGCTTCTGGATAAGCGGCATTTGTAAAAGCGTGAAGACAATGGTGATGGGCATAATGCCCCACACCTTGAACGATACCCAGGCATCGGTCGTGAAATTCCGCCAGACAACCTCGTTGACCACGGCGAGGAAGATGAAGAACAGCCCCCAACGCAGCGTCAGTTTTCGCCAGCCTTCGGCATCGAGACGGAAGGCCGAATCAAACACATAGCCGAGCAGGGACTTGCCGAAGAAGAGCCCGCCGAGCAGGATCGCACCAAACAGCGTGTTGACGATGGTGGGCTTCATCTTGATGAAGGTTTCGTTGTGCAGCCAGAGCGTCAGCGCTCCGAACACCAGCACGACGATGCCGGAGACAAGCGGCATGATGGGCAGGGTGCGCGTCATTGTCCATGAAATGGCGAGCGCGATTACGGTCGCGCCCATGAATAGTGCCGTTGCCAGAAAGATCGGTGCGCCGATGGACGCCAGCACCGGAAAACGCTCGATCAGCATTTCGCCACGCGCATTGGCAAAGAAGAACACCAGAAGCGGTCCCAGTTCCAGCGCCAGCTTGAGCAGCGGCGGGACTTCTCGGCGTTCGGCTTCGCTTTTCTGTGACGGATCGCGTTCGAAAACGGGATGCTCCATCAGGCAACTCCTGCGATGGCGCGGGCAAAATCCTTGGCCGCAAAGGGTTCCAGATCGTCGACACCTTCGCCGACGCCGATGAAATAGATCGGCAGTTTATGCTTGGCCGAGATGGCGACAAGAATGCCGCCCCGTGCCGTGCCGTCAAGCTTGGTCATGACCAGACCGTTGACACCGGCAATATTCTTGAAGATTTCGACCTGATTAAGGGCATTCTGGCCGGTGGTGGCATCAAGTGTCTGCAGCACCGTATGCGGTGCTTCCGGATCATGCTTGCCCAGCACGCGCACGATCTTTGCAAGCTCGTCCATCAGTTCGGCCTTGTTCTGCAACCGTCCTGCCGTATCGATGATAAGGACGTCGCTGCCGGCTTCCTTGGCCTTTTCCCATGCATCATAGGCAAGCCCTGCCGCATCGGCGCCGAGCTTGGAGGACACGACCGGCGAACCGGTGCGTTCGCCCCAGATATGCAACTGCTCGATTGCTGCTGCGCGGAATGTGTCGCCTGCCGCCAGCATGACCTTGAGGCCGCCTGCGGTAAGCTTTGCGGCAAGCTTGCCGATGGTGGTGGTTTTGCCGGTGCCGTTGACGCCGACCACGAGGATGACATGCGGCTTGTGTGACAGGTCAAGCTCCAGCGGCTTTGCCACCGGGCCTAGAACCTTTTCGATTTCCGCGCCCATGATGGTGCGCACTTCCTCGCCCGTCACGTCCTTGCCGTAGCGACCCGAGGCAAGTGCATCGGTCACGCGCATGGCGGTTTCAAGCCCGAGATCAGCCTGGATCAGCACGTCTTCGAGATCCTGCAGCGTGTCATCATCGAGCTTGCGCTTGGTGAAAATGCCGCCGATGGATTCGCTCAATGAATTCGATGAACGGAGCAGGCCGCGACGCAGACGCTCGAACCAGGACAGCTTTGGCTCAGGCGCTGCCTCAACCGGCGCTTCTTCCTTATGTTCCTCGACGGCCTTGGCGACTTTGACCTTCTTGGGCTTCACTGGTTCCGGCTGAGGTGCAGGTTCGACCGCTTCCTCTACCACAGGTGCATCAGGAGCTTTTGCGACTTCGGGCTGTTCGAGTTCGACAGCAGGTTCCGACTCGGGTTCGACAACGGGTTCAATAGCAGGCTCTGGCGCAGGTGCTTCGACCGCGATTGGTTCCATCACCGGAGGCTGTTCAATCGGGATTTCGATCTCGGCAACCGGATGCTCCGGTTCAGTCTTTTCTTCCTCAACCGTTTCAGACGCAGGCGCATCAATCGGCTCAGGCTCGCTGGCGATCACTGGCACTTCCGGTTCGGAAACGACCACTTCAACGACGGCTGTTTCGATTTCTTTGGGCGCTTCGACGGTTTCAGGAAGTTGTGTTTCTAAAGCCGTTTCCACGGCATCGGGAGCCGGTTGTTCGACTGGTTTTTCTTCGACCTCCTTCTTGCCGAAGGAGAACATTTTCTTGATGAAACCCATTGCCATGAAATCTGATGCCCTTAAGCTTTAAGCCGCTTGCGGCTCTGCCTGACGGGTGAGGAGTTTTTCACCGTCATGCCCTGTCACGATACGTTCGATGATTTCGCCCGGTGCACCGCTGTCCACCGATGCCAGTGTAAAGCCTTCGGTGCGCGCAATACCTTCCTTCTCGACGAGAAGGCGCTGCAAGGTGCCATTCAGCGCGCCGAGGTGTTTTTCATAAGCGCGGTCGCCTTCCGCGCGCAGGCGTGCCGCACGTTCCTTGACGATTTCGCGCCGCACCTGCGGCATACGGGCGGCGGGGGTGCCTTCGCGTGCGCTGTAGGGGAAGACGTGCAGGTGGGACAGTCCGCATTCCTCGACGATCTTCAGCGAATTCCGGAACATGTCTTCGGTTTCGGTGGGGAAACCGGCGATGATGTCCGCGCCGAAGACGATGTCAGGACGAAGCCCACGTACTGTTTCGCAGAAGCGGATCGAATCGTCGCGTAAGTGGCGGCGCTTCATGCGCTTCAGGATCATGTCGTCGCCCGCCTGTAGCGACAGATGCAGATGAGGCATCAGGCGCTTTTCATTGGCAATCGCATCCATCAGATCGTCATCGGCTTCGATGGAATCGATGGAGGAAAGACGCAGGCGCCGCAAATCCGGCACCTGGTTGAGAACAGTCTTCACCAGCTTGCCGAGACGCAGGCTTCCCGGAAGATCGGGACCGTAGGAGGTCATGTCCACGCCGGTCAGCACCACTTCGGCATAACCGTTGCCGACAAGGCGCTTGACCTGATCCACCACCGCGCCCATCGGAACGGAGCGGGAATTACCACGACCATAAGGAATGATGCAGAAGGTGCAGCGATGATCGCAGCCATTCTGCACCTGCACGAAAGCGCGCGCGCGACCTTCGATGGCATCGACCATATGGCTTGCGGTTTCGCGCACTTCCATAATGTCGTTGACGCGTACCTTTTCGAACTGGTTGACGCCGAAATCCGGCAGCATCCGGTAGGAATTGGATTTCAGTTTTTCCTCATTGCCAAGAATGAGGTCGACTTCGTCCATGGCGGCAAAATTGTCCGCTTCGGTCTGTGCGGCGCAGCCGGTGACGATGATGCGCGCTTCCGGGTTTTCGCGGCGTGCCTTGCGGATCGCCTGACGCGCCTGTCGCACGGCTTCCGCCGTCACGGCGCAGGTGTTGAAGATGATCGCGCCATCCTTCAATTCGCCAAGTCCGGCGGCATCGGCTTCGCGTTTCATCACCTCTGATTCATAGGTGTTGAGACGGCATCCGAATGTTACGACTTCCACCGACATCAGGCTGCACCCCTGTCAGTTGGCTTGTCATTCTGGGCGTCGCGGCTCCATTCGCCGGTTGCAGGATCGAAAGTGCCTGAAAATTCCCATTCGGCGGGGCCGGTCATCATGACATGATCGTCGTCGCGCCATTCGATCTTGAGCGGGCCACCAGGAACATTGACAGTGACTGTGCGCCCGGTGCGGCGCGTGCGCACTGCCGATACGGCGGCGGCGCAGGCGGCGGAACCACAGGCGCGGGTCAGACCTGCACCGCGCTCCCATGTGCGCAGATCCATTGTCTCGGGCGAGGTGACATGGGCTATGGAGATATTGGCGCGCTCCGGAAAGATCGGATGATGTTCCAGAAGCGGTCCGAATTTTTCCAGCTCATAGGACCAGACATCACGGTCGACCCAGAAGATTGCATGCGGGTTGCCCATGGATGCAACCGACGGCGAATGCAGAACCGGCGCGTCGATGGGGCCGACCTGCAGTTCGATCATGCGCGTATCGCGAAATTCCTCGGCAAGCGGAATGTCCTGCCAATCGAAGCGCGGCTTGCCCATATCGACTGATATCAGGCCGTCTTCGTGTTCGGTCGCGGTCAGAATTCCGGCGCGGGTCTCAAAAGTAAAGGCCTGCCGACCGGTCTCGGCGGCCAGCGCCTGAACGACGCAGCGTGTGCCGTTGCCGCAAGCCTGCGCTTCCGTGCCGTCGCAATTGATGATCGCAATATAGTTGTCGGTTCCCGCCGTGCGCGGATCGTGGATCGCCATGATCTGATCGAAGGCGGTTTCGCTGTCGCCTGCAAGACGGATCGCAGCTTCAGGCGTTATCCGGTCCGCGCGACCGCGCATGTCGGCAACGATGATCTGATTGCCGAGCCCGTTCATCTTGGCGAAGGCTGCCTTGGTGGCCATAACTATCGTGGTTCCGTTTTCCTGTGGCTTTGGTCGATAAAGCCTATGGGACAATTAGCGTCTATATGGCGGAAAAGCCCGCAAATTGCCAGTACCCGCGACAGATTGCGAAAAGTTGCGGCTCGGATGTTCGCGCAGGAGAGGCGCCAATATCGGAGAAACTGTGGCCTTCCTGTCCCAGTTTCAAGATTATTAAGCGGTTTCAAGCATTCTTGAAGGGTTTGGGGGCAAAAATGACAGGTGCCGGTGTTGCTTTTTTAACCATATAGCCATTTTATCGGTCCAATATTGTCACATTGCAGGGCTTCGGTAGGAAGTCCGGGGCATCCCCACCCCTGATGAGAAATGCGGAAATGGAGAACCAGATGGGAATTTCGAAAGCAAGTCTGCTCAGCCTCGCGGCGGCTGGCATTGTCCTGGCCGGGTGCCAGAGCTCCCGGTTCGGCAATCTCGATACGGTTTCGCCACCACCGCCACCGCCGCCCGTGAATGCGGCTCCGGCAGGCTCGGTGCAGAAGGGCAACCTTAATTCTCCTAATGCTTCGCAGTTCCCGACGGCTCCGACCACGGATCCGAATGCACAGCCCGGCACACAGGTTGCAAGCCTGCCGCCGGCATCCGCGCCTGATCTGACGCCAGGCTCCGTCGCCGGTGTCTGGAACGCATCGCTTGGCGGCCAGAGCTGCAAGATCGCGACGCCGCAGACCAAGTATGGTCAGGGCTATCGCGCTGGTCCGCTGCGTTGCCCGGGCGAACTCGGCAATCTCGCTTCCTGGGCCGTCAACGGCAAGCAACTCGTTCTCTATGATGCGAATGGCGGCACCGTCGCGTCGCTCTATTCTTCGGGACAGAGCCGCTTCGACGGACAGACTTCAGGCGGGCAGGCCGTGTCGCTTTCGCGCTAAGACATTCTTTCGCTTAAAGACAGGCGGATCATCGCGAGATGGTCCGCCGTTTTTGCAATTGAAAGGTTGAACGGAAGCAATCATGTCTTTCGACGGTAATCTGAAAGCCTTCCCCTCCGTCCGCGAACATTACGATGCGATGGTCGTGGCGGGTGATGTGGAAGCCGATCCTGCTCAACTCGAACTCACCGTCCGTTATGACCGGCTGATCGAGGAAATCTGCACCAAACGCCTGTCACGCAAGTCGAGCGCGCTCGGCTGGCTGTTCGGCAAGCGCAAGGAGGCAACGAGCGTCATCAAGGGGCTTTACGTGCACGGCGAGGTCGGGCGCGGCAAGACCATGCTGATGGACATGTTCTTTTCGCTTCTTCCGGTGGAACGCAAACGTCGCGCGCATTTCAATGATTTTATGGCCGATGTGCACGAGCGCATCTATGCGCATCGTCAGGCGTTGAAGCGTGGCGAGACCAAGCAGGACGATCCGATCCCGCCGGTCGCCGATGCCTTGAGCCAACAGGCGTGGGTGCTGTGTTTCGACGAATTCACCGTGACGGATATTGCCGATGCGATGATCCTGTCGCGCCTGTTCAGCGCCTTGTTCACCCGTGGGGTGGTGCTGGTGGCGACGTCCAACGTCGCGCCGGACAATCTTTATCGCGATGGGCTGAACCGGCAGCTTTTCCTGCCCTTCATCGATATTCTCAAGCAGCATGTCGATGTGATCAACCTCGATTCGCGCACCGATTATCGTCTCGAGAAACTCGATCGCCAGCCGGTCTATCTGTCGCCGCTTGGTTCCGAGACGGCCAAGCGCATGGATGCGGCCTGGACGGCGCAAAAGGACGGCGCGCACGAAAAGCCCGACGTCATCCGCATCAAGGGACGCGACATCGAGGTCGCCCGTGCCGTGCATGGTGCGGCGCGTTTCACTTTCGATGCGCTCTGTTCGAAGCCGCTTGGTGCCTCGGACTATATCGCCATCGTGAAGCACTATCCGACCTTGTTCATCGATGATGTTCCGGTGTTGGACTATTCACGCCGCAACGAGGCCAAGCGCTTCATTCTGCTGGTCGACGTACTCTACGATCACCACGCGCGGGTGTTCATTTCGGCTGAAGCCCAACCGGAAAAGCTCTATCTCGCCAGCAAGGGCACGGAGGCCTTCGAGTTCGATCGTACCGCTTCCCGTCTTTTCGAGATGCAGAGCGCGGACTATCTGGCGGAGCCACCCGGCAAGGCCGGTTGAAGTCGACCCTTCCAGCTATCATCATCAGACTGCCCCATCATCAGACTGCCACAGACTGGACTTATAAGCCCGGTGGGCTATGTTGCTCACGCAATTCATGCGGAAGGCGGTGGCGCGTTCGTGCCGGACTTCTGATACGGCATCAGTTTTAAATCGGGGCCGGTTTTGAACAGGTGCACAACGTTGTTGGAATTGGCAGCTTGCCAGTCGCTCCTTCACCGCTTCGCCGGGGATGGTTCGCGGCGGTAGGAGAGGGTGGTTTTGCCTTGATATTGACAAATTATCTTACGTTTACGTAAGAACCATTAATTCTAACCGATTGAAAACATTAGTCGCAAAATAATGAGTTGAGTTTATCGCCAAAGAGTCCTATCTCGCAGTTCCAACGCTTGAGCGTTTCCGGCGAGGATTCCGGATGGCTTGATGCGTCTCTGGATCAAAAGTGAGGAAAGAAACAATCATGGCACGCAACAAGATTGCCCTCATCGGCTCCGGCATGATCGGCGGCACGCTCGCCCATCTGGCTGGTCTGAAGGAACTCGGCGACGTCGTCCTTTTCGACATTGCGGAAGGCATCCCGCAGGGTAAGGGACTGGATATCGCCGAATCTTCTCCGGTTGACGGTTTTGATGCGAAATACACCGGCGCCAACGACTACGCAGCAATTGAAGGCGCAGACGTTGTCATCGTGACCGCAGGCGTGCCGCGCAAGCCGGGCATGAGCCGCGACGACCTTCTGGGCATCAACCTCAAGGTGATGGAACAGGTTGGCGCAGGTATCAAGAAATACGCCCCTGAAGCTTTCGTCATCTGCATCACCAACCCGCTGGACGCCATGGTCTGGGCGCTGCAGAAGTTCTCCGGTCTTCCGGCGCACAAGGTTGTCGGCATGGCTGGCGTTCTCGACAGCGCCCGCTTCCGTTATTTCCTCTCGGAAGAGTTCAACGTTTCGGTTGAAGACGTCACGGCATTCGTGCTGGGCGGCCACGGCGACAGCATGGTTCCGCTGGCCCGTTACTCGACCGTTGCCGGTATCCCGCTGCCGGATCTCGTCAAGATGGGCTGGACCAGCCAGGACAAGCTCGACAAGATCATCCAGCGCACCCGTGACGGCGGCGCGGAAATCGTCGGCCTGCTCAAGACCGGCTCGGCTTTCTACGCTCCGGCTGCATCGGCCATCCAGATGGCTGAATCCTACCTCAAGGACAAGAAGCGCGTCCTGCCAGTTGCTGCCCAGCTTACGGGCCAGTACGGCGTCAAGGACATGTATGTCGGCGTGCCGACCGTGATCGGTGCCAATGGCGTCGAGCGCATCATTGAAATTGATCTCGACAAGAACGAAAAGGCTGAATTCGACAAGTCGGTGGCTTCGGTCGCCGGTCTTTGCGAAGCCTGCATCGGCATCGCTCCGTCGCTGAAGTAAAATTCCAGACAAGGCCGGATTGTCGCATTTGTGCGGCTCCGGCCTTTTCCGGCTGTCAATTATCGGTCGAAGATTCGGGCCGTACCGGCTCGCTGAATCGGTCGGGAATCCGTAGAGGACAACCAGATGAATATTCACGAATACCAGGCCAAGCGCCTGCTTCACACCTACGGCGCACCGATCGCCAATGGTGTGGCTGTCTATTCCGTCGAACAGGCGGAAGAATGGGCAAAGACGCTTCCCGGACCGCTTTATGTCGTCAAGAGCCAGATCCATGCTGGTGGACGCGGCAAGGGCAAGTTCAAGGAACTGCCAGCCGATGCAAAGGGCGGCGTGCGCCTCGCCAAGTCGGTTGAGGAAGTGGTTGCCAATGCGAAGGAAATGCTCGGCAACACGCTCGTCACCAAGCAGACCGGCCCTGCCGGCAAGCAGGTCAACCGTCTTTACATCGAGGACGGCGCCGACATCGATCGCGAACTCTATCTCTCGATCCTGATCGACCGCACCGTTGGTCGTCCGGCTTTCGTCGTTTCGACCGAAGGTGGCATGGACATCGAAGCCGTTGCCGAAGAAACCCCTGAAAAGATCGTGACTGTCGCCATCGATCCGGCCAAGGGCGTAACGGACGAAGACGCCAGCAAGCTCGCCGACGCGCTGAAGCTTGAAGGTCAGGCTCGCGAAGACGGCGTCAAGCTGTTCCCGATCCTCTACAAGGCGTTCACCGAAAAGGACATGAGCCTTCTCGAGATCAACCCGCTGATCGTCATGACCGATGGCCGCGTGCGCGTTCTCGACGCCAAGGTATCGTTCGACGGCAATGCGCTGTTCCGTCATCCTGACATTCAGGAACTGCGCGATCTGTCGGAAGAAGACGAAAAAGAGATCGAAGCTTCCAAGTACGATCTCGCTTACGTGGCTCTCGACGGCAATATCGGCTGCATGGTCAACGGCGCAGGCCTTGCCATGGCAACGATGGACATCATCAAGCTCTACGGTGCAGAACCTGCCAACTTCCTCGACGTTGGTGGCGGCGCTTCCAAGGAGAAGGTGACGGCTGCGTTCAAGATCATCACCGCTGATCCGGCTGTCCAGGGCATTCTGGTCAACATCTTCGGTGGCATCATGAAGTGCGACGTCATTGCCGAAGGCGTGATCGCTGCGGTCAAGGAAGTCGGCCTCAAGGTTCCTCTGGTTGTCCGTCTCGAAGGCACCAATGTCGAACTCGGCAAGAAGATCATCAACGAGAGCGGCCTGAACGTCATTTCGGCCGACGATCTCGACGATGCGGCGCAGAAGATCGTCGCTGCAGTGAAGGGGAATTAAGGCATGTCCATTCTCGTCAACAAGGACACCAAGGTTCTCGTACAGGGCCTGACCGGCAAGACCGGCACCTTCCACACCGAACAGGCGCTTGCCTACTACGGCACGCAGATGGTCGGCGGTATCCATCCGAAGAAGGGTGGCGAAACCTGGGAAGGTCAGAAGGGCGAAAAGCTTCCGATCTTCGCAACCGTTGCCGAAGCCAAGGAACGCACAGGTGCAGACGCATCGGTGATCTACGTTCCGCCAGCAGGTGCTGCCGATGCGATCATCGAAGCCATCGAAGCTGAAATCCCGTTCATCGTCTGCATCACCGAAGGTATTCCGGTCATGGACATGGTTCGCGTCAAGGAGCGTCTGGAACGCTCGAAGTCGCGCCTGCTCGGACCAAACTGCCCAGGCATCCTGACCCCTGAAGAATGCAAGATCGGCATCATGCCGGGCAATATCTTCAAGAAGGGTTCGGTGGGTGTTGTTTCCCGTTCCGGCACGCTTACCTATGAAGCAGTGTTCCAGACCTCGAACGAAGGCCTCGGCCAGACCACTGCTGTCGGTATCGGCGGTGATCCGGTCAAGGGCACCGAGTTCATCGACGTGCTGGAAATGTTCCTGGCCGACGACGAAACCAAGTCGATCGTCATGATCGGTGAAATCGGCGGTTCGGCTGAAGAAGATGCGGCCCAGTTCCTCAAGGACGAAGCCAAGCGCGGTCGCAAGAAGCCGATGGTCGGCTTCATCGCTGGCCGTACGGCTCCTGCCGGACGCACCATGGGCCATGCTGGCGCCGTGATCTCCGGCGGCAAGGGCGGCGCGGAAGACAAGATTGCTGCCATGGAATCGGCTGGCATTCGCGTGTCGCCGTCGCCGGCGCAGCTCGGCAAGACGCTGGTCGAAGTCCTCAAGGGCTGAGATCGCGTATCGGTCTGAATATCCCGGCGGCGGCGAAAGCCGCTGCCGGGTTTAGCATAACAACGGGTCATGTGATCCGGCTTAGAGGGACGGATATCCGTTCCGACGCGTAGAGTTTAGTCATGCCGGGGTCTGTAGCGGTTCCTCCCCGGCGGCGTGAGGGATGAAGTTTCGAACTTCCGGCCCGCGCAAGATGAGCCACTGACAAGGAGACGGAGCGCTGCTCCGGATAGGCTATGGCAAGGCAAGAACAAGCCAACGACGTTTTCGCCCTTACCTCATTCCTCTATGGCGGCAATGCCGACTATATCGAGGAGCTGTACGCCAAGTATGAGGACGATCCGAATTCGGTCGATCCGCAGTGGCGCGATTTCTTCGCGAAGCTGGGCGACAATGCCGACGATGTGAAGAAAAACGCTGAAGGCGCGTCCTGGACCAGGAAAAACTGGCCGATTGCAGCCAATGGCGAACTGATTTCCGCGCTCGATGGCAACTGGGCTGAAGTTGAAAAGCACGTCACCGACAAGCTGAAAGGTAAGGCTGCAAAGGGCGAAGCGAAGGGTGCTACCGGCGCGGCTCTTACCAGCGAAGAGATTACGCAGGCTGCACGCGACAGCGTTCGCGCCATCATGATGATCCGCGCCTACCGCATGCGTGGCCATCTGCACGCCAATCTCGATCCGCTCGGTCTCTCCGAAAAGCCGAACGACTATAATGAGCTGGAGCCGGAAAACTACGGTTTCACGCCTGCCGACTACAACCGCAAGATCTTTATCGACAACGTGCTCGGCCTCGAATATGCGACCGTGCCGGAAATGCTCGACATTCTGAAGCGTACCTACTGTGGCACGATCGGCGTCGAATTCATGCATATCTCCGATCCGGCTGAAAAAGCCTGGATTCAGGAACGCATCGAAGGTCCGGATAAAAAGGTTGCTTTCACGCCGGAAGGCAAGAAGGCCATCCTGTCGAAGCTGATCGAAGCGGAAGGCTTCGAGCAGTTCATCGACGTCAAATACAAGGGCACCAAGCGTTTCGGCCTCGATGGCGGTGAATCGCTGATCCCGGCCCTTGAGCAGATCGTCAAGCGCGGCGGCGCCATGGGCGTCAAGGAAATCATCTTCGGCATGGCCCATCGTGGCCGTCTGAACGTGCTTAGCCAGGTCATGGGCAAGCCGCACCGCGCCATCTTCCACGAATTCAAGGGCGGCTCCTATGCGCCGGACGACGTGGAAGGCTCGGGCGACGTGAAGTACCATCTGGGCGCTTCGTCGGACCGTGAATTCGACGGCAACAAGGTCCACCTGTCGCTGACCGCCAACCCGTCGCACCTCGAAATCGTCAACCCCGTCGTGATGGGCAAGGCCCGTGCCAAGCAGGACCTGCTGGCTGGTCGCACCCGTGACGACATGGTTCCGCTTGCAACGCGCGCCAAGGTTTTGCCGCTGCTCCTGCATGGCGATGCTGCCTTTGCCGGTCAGGGTGTTGTGGCCGAGTGCCTCGGCCTTTCGGGCCTGAAGGGGCACCGCGTCGCCGGTACGCTGCATTTCATCATCAACAACCAGATCGGTTTCACCACCAATCCGGCCTTCTCGCGTTCGTCGCCTTATCCGTCGGATGTTGCGAAGATGATCGAAGCGCCGATCTTCCACGTCAATGGCGACGATCCGGAAGCCGTGGTGTTCGCTGCCAAGGTTGCGACCGAATTCCGCATGACCTTCCACAAGCCGGTGGTCATCGACATGTTCTGCTATCGCCGCTTCGGTCACAACGAAGGCGACGAGCCGTCCTTCACCCAGCCGTTGATGTACAAGGCGATCCGTGCACACAAGACCACGGTTCAGCTCTACAGCGACAAGCTGATTGCTGAAGGACTGATCAAGCAGGAAGAAATCGACCAGATGAAAGCGCAGTGGCGCGAAAATCTGGAAACCGAATTCGACGCCGGACAGAGCTACAAGCCAAACAAGGCCGACTGGCTGGACGGCGCTTGGGCTGGCCTGCGCACCGCGGACAATGCCGACGAACAGCGTCGCGGCAAGACTGCCGTACCGATGAAGACGCTCAAGGAAATCGGCAAGAAGCTGGTTGAAGTACCGAAGGACTTCCACGTCCATCGCACGATCCAGCGCTTCCTCGACAACCGTGCCAAGATGATGGAAACGGGCGAAGGGATCGATTGGGCGACGGCTGAATCGCTGGCATTCGGTTCGCTGGTTGCTGAAGGCAGCCCGATCCGCCTGTCCGGTCAGGACGTCGAACGCGGCACCTTCTCGCAGCGTCACACGGTTCTCTACGATCAGGAAACCCAGAACCGCTACATTCCGCTCAACAATATCCAGAAGGGTCAGGCGATCTACGAGGCCATCAACTCGATGCTCTCGGAAGAAGCAGTGCTGGGCTACGAATACGGCTATTCGCTGTCCGACCCGCGCGCTCTGGTTCTGTGGGAAGCCCAGTTCGGCGATTTCGCCAATGGTGCACAGGTCGTGTTCGACCAGTTCATCTCGTCGGGCGAACGCAAGTGGCTGCGCATGTCCGGTCTCGTCTGCCTTCTGCCGCACGGCTATGAAGGTCAGGGTCCGGAACACTCCTCGGCTCGTCTGGAACGCTGGTTGCAGATGTGTGCGGAAGACAACATGCAGGTGGCCAACGTTACGACGCCGGCTAACTACTTCCATATTCTGCGCCGCCAGATGAAGCGCGACTTCCGCAAGCCGCTCATCATGATGACGCCGAAGTCGCTGCTGCGTCACAAGCGTGCCGTTTCGACCCTCAACGAACTGTCGGGCGAATCCTCGTTCCACCGTCTGCTGTGGGACGATGCGCAGTACAACAAGGACGAAGGCATCAAGCTCCAGAAGGATGCAAAGATCCGTCGCGTCGTTCTCTGCTCGGGCAAGGTCTATTACGATCTTTACGAAGAGCGTGAAAAGCGTGGCATCGATGACGTCTACCTGCTGCGTGTCGAACAGCTTTATCCGTTTCCGGCCAAGGCACTCATCAATGAGCTGTCACGCTTCCGCCATGCGGAAATGGTCTGGTGTCAGGAAGAGCCGAAGAACATGGGCGCATGGTCGTTCATCGACCCGTATCTGGAATGGGTGCTGGCTCATATCGACGCCAAGCATCAGCGCGTGCGCTATGCAGGCCGTCCGGCGGCAGCATCGCCTGCAACGGGTCTGATGTCGAAGCATCTTGCGCAGCTCGCCGCTTTCCTTGAGGATGCGCTCGGTAACTGATCCGGGTTAGAGTTCTGGAGCAGTTTTTCGGAACTGCTCCAACCTGAATTGAACACAAAATCTAAAGTTTGAAGATCAACGGAAGAAGAAACCATGGCCACCGAAATTCGCGTTCCCACGCTTGGGGAGTCCGTTACTGAGGCAACCATCGGAAAATGGTTCAAGAAGGTCGGCGACGCCATCGCCATCGATGAACCGCTGGTGGAACTGGAAACCGACAAGGTGACAGTGGAAGTTCCGGCTGCTGCTGCTGGCGTATTGGCTGAAATCACGGCCAAGGAAGGCGACACTGTCGAGGTCAATGCGCTTCTCGGCCAGATTTCCACCGATGGCGCTGCCGTCGCTGCGGCTCCTGCTGCGAAGAAGGAAGAAGCCAAGCCTGCTGCCGCACCGGCAGCAGCACCTGTCGCTTCGGCTTCGTCGGGCCCGGCTATGCAGCCTGCCCCGGCTGCCTCCAAGCTGCTTGCTGAAAATAACCTCTCCGCCGATCAGGTGGACGGTTCCGGCAAGCGCGGTCAGGTGCTGAAGGGCGACGTGCTCGACGCTATCGCCAAGGGTGTTTCCGCTGCTCCGGCTCCGGCCGCACCGGCCGCTGCCCGTCCGGCATCGTCGGCTGACGACGCATCGCGCGAAGAACGCGTGAAGATGACCCGTCTGCGCCAGACCATCGCCAAGCGTCTGAAGGATGCCCAGAACACCGCCGCCATGCTGACGACCTATAACGAAGTCGACATGTCTGCGGTCATGGAACTGCGCACCAAGTACAAGGACGTCTTCGAGAAGAAGCATGGCGTGAAGCTCGGCTTCATGGGCTTCTTCACCAAGGCCGTGACCCATGCGCTGAAGGAAATCCCGGCTGTTAACGCCGAGATCGACGGCACGGACATCATTTACAAGAACTTCGCCCATGTCGGCATGGCCGTCGGCACGGACAAGGGCCTTGTGGTTCCGGTCATCCGTGACGCCGACCAGCTTTCGATTGCAGGCGTTGAAAAGGAACTGGGACGTCTTGCCAAGGCAGCACGCGACGGTACGCTTTCGGTCGCTGACATGCAGGGCGGCACGTTCACCATCACCAATGGCGGCGTGTACGGTTCGCTGATGTCCTCGCCGATCCTGAACGCTCCGCAGTCGGGTATCCTTGGCATGCACAAGATTCAGGAACGTCCGGTTGTCGTCGGCGGTCAGATCGTGATCCGTCCGATGATGTATCTTGCCCTGTCCTACGATCACCGCATCGTGGACGGCAAGGAAGCCGTGACCTTCCTCGTGCGCGTCAAGGAAAGCCTGGAAGATCCGGAACGTCTGGTTCTCGATCTCTAAGGACGAACGATGGAGCCGGGCGTCTTCTCCGCATCTCCGTTTCTGCCGTTGGTCGGCTTGAGCGTTGTCCTGCTGGTGGTTCATATCCTCCTGCAGGGCTTTGCGGCGACGAAGGAACTCGGCTCTCGATGGAATGCCGGTCCGCGCGACGAGGGTTTGAAACCCTCCGGTAAATTTGCCGGGCGCGCGGAGCGGGCCTCTGCCAATTTCCGTGAGACCTATCCGGCTTTCATCGGTCTGGCGCTGGCGCTCGTGCTGAAAGGCGATCCGTCCGGATGGGGGATTGTCGGCGCGTGGCTCTGGTTTTTCGGCCGCATCGTCTATATCCCGCTTTATCTGGCGGGCATTCCCTATTTCCGTTCCTTCGTCTGGCTCATTAGTCTGGTGGGGCTCGGTATCATGCTTCTGGCTTTGGTTCTGTGATGACAGCCTGCGCGTGAAACACGCGCAATGAAGGAAACACGATGCATCCCTATCTGTTCGAACTTGCATCCCTGATGGCGATTTTCGTCTTTGCCATTGTTTCCCCCGGCGCCGATCTCGCCATGGTCATCCGGCAATCGCTGCTGCATGGCCGCCGCGAGGCGATCATCACGAGCTTCGGCATCGGCGCCGCCCTGATGATGCATGTGACTTACACGGTTTTGGGCCTCGGGCTCATCATTTCCAAGTCGATCTATCTGTTCAATATCGTCAAATGGTGCGGTGTGGCCTATCTGGTCTATATCGGCATCAAGGCGCTGCGGGCTGGAACCACAAAGATCGACGTGGACGCAACGCCGAAGGAACCGGCTAAGCAGCAGAGCTTTGCCAAGGCATTCGGCCTCGGCTTTGCCGCCAATGCGCTGAACCCGAAGGCCGTGTTCTTCTTTCTGTCGATTTTCTCGACGGTCGTTCATGCCCATACGCCAACTGAGGTGAAGCTCGGTTACGGTGTCGTAATGGCGACTGCGCTCATCTCCTGGTTTGTCGGCGTCAGCCTTTTCATGACGACGCCGAAGATGCGGGCGGCCTTCTCGCGCGCCTCGAAATGGATTGATCGGGCCAGCGGTGTTGTCTTCATTGCGCTGGGACTTAAACTTGCCACCGAAAAGGCTATGTAAGAAGCAACAGGTTCAGTTTTACTGAACCTCGATTCGCTGCCGGAAACACTCAACCGGAACATTCAGGGAGAACCGACAGATGCACGCTGCAAACAAGCTTTTCAGGACCGCCGCCGTTTCGGTGCTTGCGCTCACCGTGTTCTCAACTGCGGTTCAGGCGGCCTGCACCCAGAATCGGGCGATTTATCGCGATCGCGACGATGCTTATACGCTGACCTTCCGCCCGGAGCAGCCGAACGACCTGAAAATGTCACCGGCGCCGACGAACGAGTTCACCATTACGGCCAATGACAAGCCCGAGTTCAAGCTGAGCGGCATGGTGATCTGGCCGGAAGAAGGCGTGGCGCGTCCCTATGCCTTGCTGACCTTCAACTGCAAGGGCGATGGTTCCAATCCGGAAGATCTCGACGATTGCAGTATCTGGCAGAGTGTCATCTATGCGCTGAAGGAAGGCGCGGAAGCCGATGTCCTGCCCAAGGCGGAAGAACCGGCGGCGCAGGCAATCCTGCTGCCTGATCTGGTGACGGCGCTTGATGGTTATGATTTTGGAGCGGCGAAACCTGAAAAGCCGCTTCAGTGGGAAGCATTCCGCTTTCAGGGATGTTCACCAGACGAGGAATAACCGGCACCCTGTAGGCACCGGTTGCATGTGAATAATTTCGAATGAGAGAACGGGCCCGGATGAACGGGGCGTTCGAAAAACGTTCAGGACAGACTGAAGAAGGATAGTTCAATGTCATACGATGTGGTTGTCATCGGTACGGGCCCTGGCGGTTATGTCGCCGCGATCAAGGCTGCACAGCTTGGTCTTTCCGTTGCTGTTGTGGAGAAGCGCAAGACCTTCGGTGGCACCTGCCTGAATATCGGCTGCATTCCCTCCAAGGCGCTTCTGCATGCGTCGGAAGTTTTCGCTGAAGCCGGTCACTCCTTCGACACGCTCGGCGTGGAAGTGACGCCGAAGCTCAATCTGGGAAAGATGCTGGCGCACAAGGACACGACCGTAAAGGCCAATGTCACGGGCGTTGAATTCCTGTTCAAGAAGAACAAGATCACGGCCTTCATCGGCACTGGCAAGATCGTTGGCAAGGGCAAGGTTTCCGTGACCGCTGAAGACGGCAAGGTCGAGGAAATCGAAGCAAAGAACATCATCATTGCCACCGGTTCCGATGTTGCGGGCATTCCGGGCGTCAAGGTCGATATTGACGAGAAGGTCATCGTTTCCTCGACTGGCGCGCTTTCCTTCGACAAGGTTCCGGGCAGCCTGATCGTTGTCGGCGGCGGCGTGATCGGTCTGGAGCTTGGTTCCGTCTGGGCGCGTCTTGGTGCGAAGGTCACGGTCGTCGAGTATCTCGACAAAGTGCTCGGGCCCATGGATGGCGAAGTGTCGAAGCAGTTCCAGCGCCTGCTCGAAAAGCAGGGCATTGCCTTCAAGCTCGGCGCCAAGGTTACAGGCGTCGAGAAAGCCGGCAAGGCCAATTCCGGGGGCGCGAAGGTGACCTTCGAACCGGTGAAGGGTGGCGCGGCTGAAACGCTTGAAGCTGATGCAGTTCTGATCGCGACCGGCCGTCGTCCTTACACGGATGGTCTTGGCCTTCAGGAAGCGGGCGTGAATGTCGATGATCGCGGCCGTGTTGCAATCGACGACCATTGGCGCACCAATGTCGAAGGCATCTATGCCATCGGCGACGTGGTGCAGGGTCCGATGCTGGCGCACAAGGCCGAAGACGAAGGCATTGCGGTTGCCGAAATCATTGCCGGTCAGGCCGGTCACGTGAATTTCGATGTCATTCCGAGCGTCGTCTACACGCAGCCGGAAGTCGCTTCGGTCGGCAAGACCGAAGAAGAGCTGAAAGCTGCCGGTATCGACTACAAGGTTGGCAAGTTCCCGTTCACGGCCAATGGTCGTGCACGCGCCATGCAGCACACCGACGGCTTCGTGAAAATCCTTGCTGACAAGGCAACGGACCGCGTTCTGGGCGCTCATATCCTCGGCTATAATGCCGGTGAAATGATCCACGAACTGGCTGTTCTGATGGAGTTTGGCGGCTCGTCGGAAGATCTGGCACGCACCTGCCATGCCCACCCGACCATGTCGGAAGCTGTGCGCGAATCCGCATTGGCGACCTTTGCCAAGCCGATCCATATGTAATTGGCTGCAACCATATGATTATAAAAAGGCCCGCTGATGCGGGCCTTTTTCGTTAATGCTTAATTTTGTGCCGGTGGGGCTGGAGCCGGTGTGGCAGGCTCACTCTGTGTCGTCGGCGGCGGAGGAGGTGGAGCCGCAGTATCCGTTCCACTGCCATTCCGGTAGAAGAAGTAAGCGAGGATAATGATCGCTGCCAGAAGCACCGCACCAAGCAGATAGCCACTTCCGCCGCGCGGGGGCGGAGGTGGCGGCATTCCGGAGGGTCTGACAGGCGCGGATCGGAAGTTGTGCGCGGGTCGCTATTTCGTGGATCAAGGGGATCAACCATAACGGGCTCCTCCAATGGTCCCTTTCGTCATCGAAGCGACGTTTGGGAAATGACGGTTGGCCGGGCAACTGCGGTCATACATGAGCCAATCTGTGCTCCGACCACCTCAAATGTGTGTTGTCATGCGTTGCGATAACAAACCCGGTGTATATCAATGCGAGAAAGAGCGCTTAGTTCCAAGAAATCTAATATAAGAGGAGCTATGAATTAATAGCTATACAATGCAATTCGGCGAGGATTCTATTAACCCAAGCGAAACTGCACATTGATATATATATTCAATCACGGAAGCGATCCGGTAATAGGGACTATGGTCGATCAACTGGCCATCTTGGCTTTATCACTGTAAATCATTGATGAGGTCGGGTCGTTGAGAGCGATCGTAAACCACGCCGAAATTTGAGGAATGACATAATGCCGTCGAAAGAGAACCTGAAAACCATTGAGCGCTTCGAAAAGCTCTCTTCGCTTCTGCGCGATGAACAGTTCAAGCTTCTCGACGAAGCGGCACGGGAAGAGGCGCTTCCGGGAAAATCGATACTGAGACAGATTGCCGAACTCGAGCTCAATATAACGGCCATTGAAAACAGCATCACCGATCTGAAAGCCGACTAGCGATATTCTAGCTTAGAGGTTTTATAGTGAGCTCACCCGATAGCCTTTTGCGCGTAACAGTTCAATTATTCCGTCCTTGCCCGGCAGATGCAGGGCGCCGACGGCAATAAAGGCATTTCCCTTGTCGATGATCGGAACGGCACGATCCGTCATGACCTGATTACGGTCGGAAATGAGATATTTTAGAAATAGTTCATAGTCTGCTTCGGAAAGACTGTCGGGAACGATCTTTCGGAGCGACGGCATGATCATGCCAATCTCGCCCTTGAGGTAGAGCGCGGTCGTGGTCTCCATGGCATCCTCGACCTTGTCGCCATAGTCGACGGTAGCCACCAGATTGCGGAGATGGAAGTCGAGCGGCATCCGGTTCATCGCGACCAGTTGTTCTGCTGCACTTTCCAGGCCCAAAACATTGCGGCCCTCGGCCTGTGCGTCGAGAGCCAGCCTTTCATCAAGCGATTTCTCGCCATCGTTTTTGCGCTCCCTCTCGCATTTTGGAAGTGCGAGCAGGCTGGTCAGCACCCACGGCTTCATTTTTGCAACCGCGTCGAGAACGATACCGCGTTCTGCAAGCTTCTGTTCGATCTCCTCCCGCCGCTCGGGCGGAATATGCGACTTCAAGGTGCTGCCATCAGTGAAGAGCAGCAGGTCGGGCTGTTCGAGCTTGAGACGCAGGAAAGCCTTCGGGTCCAGAATATCCGTCGTTTCGATGACGACAGTGCTTGCTGACCGATAGGCCTCGTCGGCAGCTTTCGGCAATGTCAAAACACGCGGATCGGAAAGATGGATCGTGCCAAAGAGATAGGACGGTTCGACGCCGTCTTTATCGATTTTCCAGAGAAGCCCTTTGCGATTGGGTACAGCATCGGCTTCGCGCTGTATTTCCTGCCAACTTGCCGGGTCTTTTGCCTCCAACCCGTCAATGAGATTGATGCCGTGCACGGCGCAAGCAGCAGGTGCATCGTCGGCGCGGGCCGAGACAGTGCCTGCCAGACAGGCATAGAGGAGAACGAGAAGCAGCTTTTTCATGAGAGTAATATAGGGGCGGTTTTTGCCGATGCCAGCGACTTCTCAAGCGCGCGGATGCGCCTTGTCATAGACTTCCAGCAGTCGCTCGGTATCCACGCCGGTATAGACCTGTGTGGTCGAGAGGCTTGCATGGCCAAGCAGCTCCTGGATGGTCCTGAGATCACCGCCTCGCCCCAGAAGATGGGTGGCGAAGGAATGGCGCAGCGCATGCGGCGTCGCGCTGTCGGGCAGGCCGAGACCAGCACGCAGTTTCTGCATTTCACGCTGGATGATCGCAGCATGCAGCACGCCGCCCTTGGCGCCTCGAAAAAGCGGTTTGTCGGCGGAAAGGTCGAACGGACAAAGCGTTCGATATTGTGCAACGGCGCGATGCACGATGGACAGAAGCGGGACGAGGCGCGCTTTGCTGCCCTTGCCCGTAATGGTGATCGAACGGGCAGTGCTGTCAGACAGCGCATCACCCATCAGGCCGAGCGCTTCCGAAATGCGCAGGCCGCAACCGTAGAGCAAGGTCAGGACGGCTGCGTTGCGCGCGGCAATCCATGGCTCCTCCGCCATTTGCCCATCGGCTGCAACCACGCGCCGGGCGTCTTCGACGGTCAATGGTTTCGGCAGTGATTTCGGCTGGCGTGGCGCACGCATGGCGCTTGCGCCTGCCGCATTGGCCAGGCCGCGTTTTTCCAGATGGCGTAAAAGCGAGCGCACACCGGCAAGCCCGCGGCCCAGCGTGCGGGCACCGACGCCTTCATTGCGACGGCTGGCCAGAAACGAACGCAGGTCGGCGATCCGTAGATTGCCAACATCTTTCAGCGATGGCGGTTCGCCCAGATGCCCAGTCAGAAAATTGAGGAACTGTCGCGTGTCGCGCTCATAGGCTTCGAGTGTGTTTTCCGACAGGCGGCGCGCATCCTTCAGCGTCTTCAACCATTCTTCACGCGCCGCTGCGAGGTCGGCGCGGGCAGGGATCAGAAATTCGCTGTTCGTTGTCATAATCAAGCCGGTCGTTCATTCTGGATGGACGGACAGTCTGCCAGCGATAGGTTACCGGCTGGTTGTTCGCGGGACGAAAAGCACTATTCTTACGAATTGAGGTGAATTGCGCTGACGAAAGGGTTATTGAACGAAAAATAGTTCTATTCGAGCAGCAGAAACAAGGTTGGCAATGCCGCGTCCAGAAAACCCGATCCAGCTTGCCGTCATTGGTGCCGCCCATGGCACGCGTGGCGAAGTGAGAGTAAAGACCTTTACCGGCGACCCGCTGGCAATTGCCGAATACGGCCTGCTCTATGACGAACAGGGCAAGAGTTACGAGGTTCTGGAAGCTCGTCCTGCAAAGACGGTTGTGGTCGTGCGCTTCAAGGGCATCAATGATCGTAATGCTGCCGAAGCGCTGAACGGGACCGAACTTTTCATTGATCGTTCGCAGCTGCCGGACGACGAACTGGACGAAGATGAGTTCTTCCAGACCGACCTGATCGGCTTGCTGGCGGTGGATGCCGAAGGCAAGACCTATGGCGTGGTGAGCGCCCTGTTCGATTTCGGTGGCGGCGACCTCATCGAGCTCAGCGAAAAGGGCAAGCGCCCGATGCTTATTCCTTTCACGGAGGCAGCCGTACCGGAAATCGATCTGGACAAGGGCACGCTGCTGGTCGAGCCCTATGCCGCCGGACTGATCGCCGACGATGAGGATGAACGCCCGCAGAACGAAAAGAAAAAGCCGAAGAAGTCATGACCGACGTTTCAAGGGTCGATGATGAGCCCGGCTTCTTTCATGCATCGGTGCTGACGCTTTATCCGGAAATGTTTCCCGGCCCCCTTGGCACTTCGCTTGCAGGTAAGGCACTCAGCGAGGCCAAATGGCAGCTCGATGCGGTGCAGATTCGCGATTTTGCGGAAGGCAAGCATCGTATGGTCGATGACACGCCATCCGGTGGTGGCGCTGGCATGGTGATGAAGCCGGATGTGATCGCCCGCGCGCTGGATTCGGTTGCCGACGGCCGCCGTCCGACGCTGCTGATGAGCCCGCGCGGAAAGCCGCTAACGCAGAAGCGCGTGCGCGAACTGGCCGACGGACCGGGCGCGATCATTCTTTGTGGTCGTTTCGAGGGTGTGGACGAGCGCGTCATCGAGGCGCGCAATCTCGAGGAAGTATCGATCGGCGATTACATCCTGTCGGGTGGAGAAACCGCGGCAATCGTTTTGCTTGATGCAATCGTGCGGCTTTTGCCGGGCGTGATGGGCAATCGCGAATCCGGAGAGACCGAAAGTTTTGAGACCGGCTTGCTCGAACATCCGCATTATACCCGTCCGCAGGTTTGGGAAGATAGGCCCATTCCCGAAATCCTGACCTCTGGCAATCATGGCGCAATCGATAAATGGCGGCATGAGCAGGCCGAACGGATCACGAAGGAACGGCGTCCCGATCTTTGGGAAGCCTATAGCGAGGGCAAACGCAAATGAACCTGATCCAGCGGCTCGAAAGTCTTTCCCTCGCGCTGCTGGCGCTGGGAGCCTATTGGGTCAGCGGTGCAAGCTGGTGGCTTTTCGCCCTGCTCATTCTGGCGCCCGATCTGTCTTTCTTCGGCTATATGAAGGGGCCGCGCACCGGCGCGGTGGTCTATAATATCGCCCATAGCTGGATCGGCGTTGTGCTTCTCGCAGTTCTGGGCTGGGCGATGAACTGGCAGATCTGCATCGCTATGGCACTGATCTGGGCCGTGCATATCGGCGTCGACCGCGCGCTTGGCTTCGGTCTCAAATATGGAACCGGTTTCAAGGACACGCATCTGGGCCGTATCTGAGGCGATTTTCTTGTCCTGATATTGATTCATTGGCGGCAATGGTGTATTGCCGCGCGAGTTCGGGCTAGTACCGACATTGTAATATCTCGTTCGGGCAAAGCCCGAAACGTCCTAAACCAATAAATGGTGTACCGCTCCTGCCTGAAATTGAGGGCATAGCCGCAGGGCCAAGGATTGCTTGGCGGCAAGTGCAGAGCGCTCTGACTGTTTGAGAAGAATTCAAGAAGGAGAGAGACGATGACCGATATCATTCGTCAGCTTGAAGCCGAACAGGCAGCAAAGATCGAAGAAAAGCGCAAGCTTCCAGATTTCCAGCCGGGCGATACGGTTCGCGTTCAGGTTCGCGTTACCGAAGGTACGCGTACCCGCGTGCAGGCCTATGAAGGCGTCTGCATTGCCCGTTCCGGCGCTGGCCTCAACGAAAACTTCACCGTTCGCAAGATTTCGTACGGCGAAGGCGTAGAGCGCGTATTCCCGGTTTACTCGCCGATCGTCGAAGGCGTTGAACTCGTTCGCCGCGGCAAGGTTCGTCGCGCGAAGCTTTACTACCTGCGTGGCCTTACCGGTAAGGCTGCCCGTATTGCTGAAAAGAAAGACAACCGTACCAAGGCCGAGCGCGAAGCCGACAAGGCTGCCGCTGCCAAGGCCGAAGCCGCCAAGGCTGCTGCTGAATAAGCTTCACAGCAATCTGTTTGAAAAAGGCGGCCTCGGGTCGCCTTTTTTATTTGCCAAATGCGACGGGCTGCGTAACATATTGCATAATTCCGCCCATATCTCGCAAGATTGTTACTGCGACACCCTGTTGCGGTTTCAGTTTCTTGACGAACCGTGATGGCGGGTGCATATGACAGCCAAAGTTAAGAACTATTCAAAGGACCTCTCGCAATGAGCGCGCCGCGTACACTTTACGACAAGATCTGGGACGACCATGTAGTGGATCAGCAGGAAGACGGAACCTGCCTCCTTTATATTGATCGCCATCTTGTGCACGAAGTGACGAGTCCGCAGGCTTTTGAAGGCCTGCGCATGGCTGGCCGCAAGGTGCGTCATCCTGAAAAGACGCTGGCCGTGGTCGATCACAATGTTCCGACCTCACCGGACCGCATCAACGGTATCAAGAACGAGGAAAGCCGCATTCAGGTCGAAGCTCTGGCCAAGAATGCTGCGGATTTCAACGTTGAATATTATTCCGAGCGTGATCGCCGTCAGGGTGTCGTGCACATCGTCGGACCGGAACAGGGCTTCACCCTGCCGGGCATGACCATCGTCTGCGGCGATAGCCACACCTCCACGCATGGCGCTTTCGGTTCGCTGGCGCATGGTATTGGCACCTCCGAGGTGGAACACGTTCTGGCTACCCAGACGCTGATCCAGAAGAAAGCCAAGAACATGCTGGTGCGTGTCGAGGGCGAACTGGCTCCCGGCGTCACCGCCAAGGACATCACGCTTGCCATCATCGGCGAAATCGGCACGGCGGGCGGCACCGGTTATGTGATCGAATATGCAGGCAGCGCCATTCGCTCGCTGTCAATGGAAGGTCGCATGACCGTCTGCAACATGTCGATTGAAGGCGGCGCACGCGCTGGTCTGATCGCACCGGACGAAACGACCTTTGCCTATGTGCAGGACAAGCCGCGCGCGCCGAAGGGCGAAGCGCTGGAACAGGCGATTTCGTACTGGAAGACGCTGCATTCGGATGAGGGTGCACATTTCGACAAGATCGTCGAACTGGATGCCGCTAAGATTTCGCCGGTCGTTTCCTGGGGTTCCTCACCGGAAGACGTGGTCTTCGTCACCGACATCGTTCCGAACCCGGACGAGATCAAGGACGAAACCAAGCGTGCATCCAAGTGGCGTGCTCTGGACTATATGGGCCTGAAGCCGGGCACCAAGATGACCGACATCAAGATCGATCGCGTCTTCATCGGTTCCTGCACCAATGGTCGTATCGAAGATCTGCGCGATGCGGCACGCATGGCCGCTGGCAAGAAGGTTGCGGCTGGCGTCAATGCCATGATCGTGCCGGGCTCGGGTCTCGTGAAGGAACAGGCGGAAGCTGAAGGTCTGGACAAGATCTTCATCGAAGCCGGTTTTGACTGGCGCGAGCCGGGTTGCTCCATGTGCCTGGCCATGAACGACGACCGCCTGAAGCCGGGCGAACGTTGCGCTTCGACCTCGAACCGTAACTTCGAAGGACGTCAGGGCTTTAAGGGCCGCACGCATCTCGTGTCACCAGCCATGGCTGCCGCTGCGGCAATTGCCGGACATTTCGTCGACATTCGCGAGTGGAACTGAGGTTTCACACCTGACGAAGCGTTTTTGAAGCGCTTCTGGAAAGATCAAACCGCCGGTTCATCCCGGCGGTTTTTCTTTGGCTGTATATTAGCAGCTTTTTCACGCTTTGATTGTAAGGAGGAATGGGGTGGCTGGCGTCTGGGAGCCTTTGACAGCCAGCACGGGGAAGAGCATCGATGAATGGAGCCGACTTTATCCTCCTGATCAACATGACCGTTTCCGGTCTGTTTGCTTTCGCATTTCTCGGCATTGCCGTTTATGCGCGGGATAATGCGGCCGCGCCTGTCTTCGCCTTCGGCTTTATTTTCGCAATGCTCTATTTCCTGACAGAGCTTGCCATGCCTTCCATTCCCAATCCCCGCCTCGGCTATATGCTCGCCTTTTCGACCTATTACCTGACATTGTCCTGTCTGGTCGTCGGTCTGGCGCGGATGTATGCCCGACCGGTGCCGTGGATTGCGCTCGGTCTGCTGACCATTGCATCTCTCGCCGCGGTCTACAGCATATATGACATTGCCCGCAGCCAGATGATCGGCATGCTGCTTTATCAGGCGCCCTATTTCCTCGTACTCCTTCTGGCAGTGTGGCTGATCCTGCGGGTGGAACGCAACGGTATCGATACCTTGATGGCGATGCTGTTTGGTATCAGTGCCGTCCACTTCCTGTTCAAGCCGGTCATCGCCGTGCTGTCGGGAGGCGCGGGTGCTGAACCGGCTGATTATATCGATACGACCTATGCAATGTTCTCGCAGTCAATCGGTGCTGCTCTTTCCGTCGCAGGCGGGCTGCTTCTGCTCTTGAGCCTGATGCGGGAGCTGATCGCCAATATGCTGATCCGCTCGGAAACGGACCAGCTATCGACGTTGCTCAATCGGCGCGGTTTTGAGTTTCGCGCCGAGGCTGCAATTGAAAAGTCGAAACGCATGCGGCAGGCTCTGTCGCTTGTTCTGTGCGACATCGACCACTTCAAGGCAATCAACGATACACATGGTCATGCGCTGGGAGATCGCGTCATCGCCGCTTTCTCCGCCGAATTGCGCAAGGCAGCCAATGCCAAGGGTGGGATTGCCGCGCGTATTGGCGGCGAGGAATTCGCGATCATTCTGCCGGGCAATACGATCCAGTCCGCATGGAGATTTGCGGACAAGACCCGGCTTGTCTGTCGCGATATCCATATTCCGGGCAGGAACGGCGGGATTGAATTCACCGTGAGCTTCGGTATCGCGGAAATGGAATTCGACGATGTGTTTTCCGATCTCTACAAGCGGGCCGACGGGGCGCTTTATGAAGCGAAGAAGGGCGGGCGCAACTGCGTCCGCAGCGCTCTGCCGATATTGGTGGACGAAAACGTGGTGGAATTCCGCTCAAAGGCCGGGCGTTGAACGAATCCTATTGATAGCCGCAGCCTGCATGGTCGAGGACCGGCGTTTCCCCGCGGTCGATCCCATACATGAAAGAGCGTCCGTGCAGCACGACTGCGCTCTCGCAATTGCTGTTGGGCTTGGCGACGATATAGGCAACCGTGCGATCCCGCGACGCGGTAATCACCTTCATGCGTTGCGGCGAAGGCAAAACTGGCTTCTGCGCCGCGCCGACCCGGATGATCTTGGCGCCATTATCCGGCATCTGGACGACAAGATTTCCCGACGCATCGACGGAGCGCATCGCTTCTTCGGCAAGCGCGGGACCGGTCAGCGCAAGGGCGCCGACGACAACCAGACCAAGTATCAGCCGTTTGCAGTTTGCCATCGTTGATCGAGCCTCATCGTGCATGATCCCAAAGAGAATGAGGACTATCTTAACTCTTTCTTTACCTTTGTCATCCGTGCTGGCTAAAATCGAACCGGTCTTCTCGTGCGCTACTGCTTCGCAGGTCGCAGGCGGAAGAGCTGGAAACGCCAAGGAACGTCCAATGACCAAAGATCATGCCGTCGATATTGCGCTCCTCCATCTGCGTGATGCCCATGAATTCGCGCCGCTGCTGGCAAGCTATGCGCAGGCGCTGAAGCGCGGCGCGCCACGCCGCCCCGATGATTTTTATGCCGAACACCTGCTTCAGGATCGCGCCGCTGAAACTCTGGGGGCCAGGGTCGACGGAAATCTGGTCGGCTTCGTGATCTTCTACGATTTGCCCGAACCCGTGACGGGTCTGCGTGCAGGGCAGGTGGACCATATTTATGTGCATCACGATCATCGCGGAAAGGGCATAGCCAAGGCGCTGATCGACGTGCTTGCCGACAAGGCGGAAGAGCGCAGCTGGTCCAAGCTGGTGCTTAATGCGCCGCGCGTGCCGGAAGACGGGCGCAAGCTCTATGAACAGATTGCTACGGCTGCGGACTGGTCGAGCTATGTGATTCGATTCGGCAGTTGATCGATTTCCCAAAAGTTGATGAAATTACACATGTTTTTGCCGATTGCGGTCTTCAATCGTTTGAATGCCGCAATCACGCGAATGTGTCGCCCAGGTGCGACCAATTGTTAGTCTTTTCGTGAAAAAGCTTCTTTGACGTGATGGTAAAAGCGCAGTAGAAAGCGCCACATAGGGCCGTACGCCACGGTCCAGCCATATTTTATTGGGTCGTACCGGCGCGGGATCGTAAAGTCCGGTTCCCTGTGCTTTGGACGACGTCGAACTGGGGTTCGGGAGAACCCGCAACCTGGCTGCTTCGCTGATCTTCGTCAGCGGGGTGTGGCCGGAGAGAAACGTCAGGGAAGCCTACAGAGCCATGACACAACCGACTGTAACGCGCCAGCGTCCTTTGTCGCCGCACCTGTCCATCTACAAGCCGGTCATTACGATGACGATGTCCATCGTCCATCGCATCACGGGCGGCGCACTTTACTTCGGCACCCTGTTGCTGGCAGCCTGGCTGATTTCGGCTGCGGTCAGCGAAGAGTGCTTCAATTTCGTCAACGCATTGTTCTCGTCCTGGATCGGTCGCCTGATCCTGTTCGGCTATACCTGGGCGCTTCTGCACCATCTGGCCGGTGGCGTTCGTCACCTGATCTGGGATACGGGCGCTGGTCTTGAAAAGCACACAGCTTCGAAGATCGCCTGGGCGACCGTCGTTTTCTCCGTCATCGCCACGATCCTCGTCTGGGTCGTTGCCTATTCGGTGCGCTAGGGAGAGCTGGTTTCATGAACGGTATGAACAATGATATGCGCACCCCGCTCGGCAAGGTTCGGGGTCTGGGATCAGCCAAGGAAGGCACCGGTCATTTCTGGTATCAGCGCTTGAGCGCCGCCGCTCTTGTGCCGCTGGTCATGTTTTTCATCGGTCTGGTCATTTCGCTCAATGGCGCAAGCTATGCGGAAGTCCGGGCTGCCCTGTCGCATCCCTTCACGGCAATCGTGATGGCGCTGTTCGTTCTGACTGGCGTTTATCACATGCGCCTGGGTATGCAGGTCATTATCGAAGATTATGTGCATGGCGAAGGCATGAAGGTCGTGCTGGTGATGTTGAACACCTTCTTTACAGCGGTGGTCGGCTTTGCCTGCATTTTTGCGATTCTCAAGCTGAGCTTCGGAGGTTGATAGCCCGATGGCTAGTGCAGTAAACAACGCGGCCGATGCTGCCGTGGCAAGCAAATATACCTATGTCGATCACAAGTTCGACGTGGTGGTGGTCGGAGCTGGCGGCGCGGGCTTACGCGCAACGCTCGGCATGGCCGAGCAAGGCCTGAAGACGGCTTGCATCACCAAGGTTTTCCCGACCCGTTCGCATACGGTCGCAGCGCAGGGTGGCATCGCCGCTTCGCTCAAGAATATGGGCCCGGACAGCTGGCAGTGGCACATGTACGATACCGTCAAGGGATCGGACTGGCTCGGCGACACCGATGCGATGGAATATCTGGCGCGTGAAGCGCCTGCCGCCGTCTACGAACTGGAACACTACGGTGTGCCTTTCTCGCGTACGGAAGAAGGCAAGATCTATCAGCGCCCGTTCGGCGGTCACATGCAGAATTTCGGCGACGGCCCTCCGGTCCAGCGCACCTGTGCTGCTGCCGACCGTACCGGCCACGCGATCCTGCATACGCTCTACGGCCAGTCGCTCAAGAACAACGCGCAGTTCTTCATCGAATATTTCGCGCTCGATCTCATCATGACCGACGGTGTCTGCACCGGCGTCGTGGCGTGGAACCTTGATGACGGCACGATCCATCGCTTCTCGGCCAAGATGGTGGTTCTGGCGACGGGCGGTTATGGCCGTGCCTATTTCTCGGCAACCTCTGCTCATACCTGCACCGGCGATGGTGGCGGCATGGTTGCACGTGCCGGCCTGCCACTGCAGGACATGGAATTCGTACAGTTCCATCCAACTGGCATCTATGGCGCTGGCTGCCTGATTACTGAAGGCGCGCGCGGTGAAGGCGGTTATCTGGTCAATTCCGAAGGCGAGCGCTTCATGGAGCGTTATGCGCCATCGGCCAAGGATCTTGCCTCGCGTGATGTTGTCTCGCGCTGCATGACCATGGAAATCCGTGCTGGCCGTGGCGTCGGCAAGGCCAAGGATCACATCTTCCTGCATCTTGACCATCTCGATCCGGCTGTTCTGCATGAACGCCTGCCGGGTATTTCGGAATCGGCCAAGATTTTCGCAGGCGTCGATGTGACCAAGGAACCGATCCCGGTTCTCCCGACGGTTCACTACAATATGGGTGGCATTCCGACCAATTACTGGGGCGAAGTGTTGAACCCGACCGAGGCTGATCCAGACCGCGTACAGCCGGGCCTGATGGCTGTCGGCGAAGCGGGCTGCGCTTCGGTGCACGGCGCAAACCGTCTCGGCTCCAACTCGCTGATCGATCTGGTCGTGTTTGGCCGTGCGGCTGCAATCCGCGCCGGGCAGGTCATCGATCGCAAGTCGAAGATTCCGGACCTCGACGTTACCGCCTGCGACAAGATCATGGAGCGCTTCGATCGTCTGCGTTTTGCCAACGGCTCCCAGCCGACCGCAGAACTGCGCGAGAAGATGCAGCGTACCATGCAGGAAGATGCCGCCGTATTCCGTACGTCGGAATCGCTCAAGCAAGGCGTCGAGCGCATGGAAAAGCTCTGGCATGAACTGCCGGACATCAAGGTTACCGACCGTTCGATGATCTGGAACTCCGATCTCGTCGAAACGCTTGAGCTGGAAAACCTGATGGCGAATGCGCTGACGACGGTTGTTTCCGCCGAAGCGCGCCAGGAAAGCCGCGGTGCCCATGCGCATGAGGATTTCCCGGATCGCAACGATGCCGTGTGGCGCAAGCACACCCTGTCCTGGCTGTCGCCGGATGGCAAGGTCAAGCTTGACTACCGTCCTGTCCACCTCGATCCGTTGACGACGGAAGAGGAAGGCGGCATCAGCCTCGCCAAGATTGCGCCGAAGAAGCGCGTTTACTAATCAAGGGAAAGAGCAATGGTTGAACTCGCACTTCCCAAGAATTCGCGCCCGCAAGAGGGCAAGACCTGGCCGCGCCCCGACGGTGCGAAGCGGGTTACCGAATTCCGTATCTATCGCTGGTCGCCGGACGACGACGCCAATCCGAGCATCGACACCTATTATGTCGATCGCGACGATTGCGGTCCGATGGTTCTGGACGGTCTGCTCTATATCAAGAACAAGATCGACCCGACCCTGACGCTGCGCCGTTCGTGCCGTGAAGGCATTTGCGGTTCCTGCGCCATGAATATCGACGGCGCAAACACGCTTGCCTGCACCAAGGGCATGGACGACATCAAGGGTGCCATCAAGGTTTACCCGCTGCCGCATATGCCGGTGGTGAAGGATCTTGTGCCGGACCTCACCAATTTCTACGCCCAGCATCGTTCCATCGAGCCATGGCTCAAGACGGTTTCGCCGGAGCCGCAGAAGGAATGGCTGCAGAGCCATGAGGACCGTCAGAAGCTCGACGGTCTCTACGAGTGCATTCTGTGCGCCTGCTGCTCGACCTCGTGCCCGAGCTACTGGTGGAACGGCGACCGATATCTCGGTCCTGCCGTGCTGCTGCAAGCTTATCGCTGGCTGATCGATAGCCGCGACGAAGCCAAGGGCGAACGCCTCGACAATCTCGAAGACCCGTTCCGGCTCTATCGCTGCCACACGATCATGAATTGTGCGCAGACCTGCCCGAAGGGCTTGAACCCTGCCAAGGCGATTGCCGAAATCAAGAAGATGATGGTCGAGCGCCGCGTGTAATCGCGGCAATCGCTTTTATCCGCAGTCCCTGTCGGCCTGTGGCCTCCACGTCTCTTGTGCCGATATCAAGAAGATGATGGTCGAACGCCGCGTCTAGTAGCGTGACTGATCTGGAATTTGAGAAGGGGGAAGGTGCAAACCTTCCCCTTTTTCTTGATCAGAGCTCTGGTTGCCATCGCAGAAGGCTTGATCTTTGTAGCTGCGCCGATATCTCATTGGAGAATAGATCCATCGGAGACAGGGCAATCATGCTCGATCATATTGGTTTCAACATTTCCAGCATGTCCAAGTCGCGAGCATTCTATGATGCGGCACTCGCCCCCCTTGGCATAAGCCGCGCCATGGAGTTCGGCGACTGGGTAGGGTATGGCCGCAATGGCAAGCCGGAATTCTGGATCGGCAAGCAGAAGGGCGCGAAGCTCGATGGCGTGCTTCATGTGGCTTTTTCGGCTGGAACCCGCTCCGAGGTTGACCGCTTTTATGAAGCGGCAATTGCTGCCGGGGGGGCCGACAACGGCAAACCCGGCTTGCGTGCCGATTACCATCCTGATTACTACGCTGCTTTCGTGACGGACCCGGATGGGCATAATATCGAGGCTGTTTGCCACCTGCCCGAATAGAAAAGCGGGCTTGCGCCCGCTCATCATTTCCGCGTCTTGGAATTTTTCAGACCAGCTTTGCGTCCAGCGTAACTTCAATGGCGCCCAGTGCTTTCGAGAGAGGGCAGGACTGCTTGGCCTTGTTGGCGAGCGCTTCGAAATCCTCGACCGAAATGCCGGGAATAGAGGCATTGAGCGTGAGCGCGCTGCGGCTGATCTCAAAGCCACCGCCAGCTGCGGGGCCGACAGTGACTGCCGCAGTTGCTTCCAGCTTTTCCGGTGGTGTTCCGTGTTCCGTCAGGAGTGCGGAAAGCTGCATGGCAAAGCAGCCTGCGTGAGCAGCACCCAGAAGTTCTTCCGGATTGGTGCCGGAGCGACCGCTTTCGTCCTGAAAACGAGCTTTGAAATCGTAAGGCAGGTCTTTCAGTGCACCGCTTTGCGTGTTGAGGGTGCCTTTGCCTTCCTTCAGCGTGCCTTGCCAGACGGCGGTTGCTTTTCTGTCCATGGGAAGCTCTCCTCTCGGTTGGGATTTCCGCTACCGATATAGGGCGCTTGACCACGGCTTCCAGCAATCAACCAGAACTTGGCGAGAATTCAGATAGCCTGTCCCTTCAGCAAGCGCGGCGTATCGCCTGAAAGACCGGCGGCCTGCTTGATGAAGAAGGATTTCAACGCCGGTACCCGGTCTACGAGCCCCAGACCAATATCGCGGATAGAGCGGATGGCCGGGTTGTCGTTGGAGAAAAGCTTGGTCAGGATGTCCGTCGTCACACCCATCTGCACGGTATCGAAGCGACGCCAGGACTGATAACGCTCCAGAGCGGCAAATGAACCGATGTCGAGGCCGAGGCGATCCGTTTCGACCACGACTTCGGCAATTGCGGCGGCATCCCGGAAGCCAAGATTGAGGCCCTGACCGGCAATGGGATGGATACGGTGCGCCGCATCGCCCACCAGCACCAAACGTGGCTTCACGAATTCACGTGCCAGCGTCAGGCCGAGCGGGAAGGCGCGGCGCGGGCCTTCGACATGCAGGACGCCGAGACGATGCCCGAAGCGCTGTTCCAGTTCAGCCTCGAATACGAAGTCGTCTTCGCGAATGAGGCGTTCGGCATCCGATGTGCGCTCGGTCCAGACCAGTGAGCTGCGATTACCCTTCAACGGAAGGATCGCAAATGGACCGGCTGGAAGAAAATGCTCATCAGCCCGGCCGCCATGCGGCAGTTCATGGGCGACATTGCACACGATGCCGGACTGGCCGTAATCCCAGTTGACGGTCTTGATGCCAGCAAGATCACGCAGGCGGGAGCGCGCACCATCTGCGGCGATCAGCAGGCGCGTTTCAAGCGTATCCCCATTGGAGAGGGTGACGGTTACTCCTTCAGGGAGAGTGTTGAAATTCTCAACACTGGTGGCTTCAAGGAAGACAATTCCGAGCGCTTCGGCCTTATTATGGAGGGCGGTGTTAAGGACACGGTTTTCCACCATATGGGCAAAAGGTTCGCCGGGTTCGACTTCACCTTCGAAAGTGAGAAAAACCGGGCGCACCGGATCGGAAGTGCGCGAATCGGTGATGACCATTTCCGTGATGGGCTGGGCTTCGGGAAGGATTTCCTGCCAGCAGCCGAGCTGGTCAAGCATACGTGATGCAGCCGCGGCAATCGAGGAAGCGCGCGGGTCGTTCTTCCAGGCACCAGCCGGTGCACCGTCGATCACGGTGACAGAAAGATGCGGTGCCGCCGATTTGATCGCAACTGCCGTGACGAGCCCGACATAGCCGCCGCCTGCAATCACCACATCGTTACTGCGTGCTGCTTCCTGCTTCTTCCGGGCGGCCATAGTCATTTCCTTTCGAGAATCTATCTCACGATAGCATTTCCAGCAAAAGTGCGAAGCGGTTTTGCGCCAGGCAAATGCTTAGAAACAAAGAGATAGTGCGGTTCCACGATTCTGGTTTGACTGGAACCGCTCTAGCGGTGTTTTGGCATATATCGTTGTCCAAGAAACCCGATATTTTGCCGCGGTGCATGTCGGAACGCGAACTGCCGAAGCGAGGTATCCGGGCCTCTGCCGATACAGCTTCTCCCGCACGGTTCTTGACAGGTTCCAATGCTCCGGCTCAAACAAGAACCCAAAGCATATATATGGTTGCAGGAGACAGGCTGTCCATGACCGATCAAGAAAAGTCCGCTGAGGCTCAAACTGACGCAATGCGTGAGCTTCTTTCCATCCTCGATCTGGAAACTCTTGAGGTGGATCTGTTCCGCGGCAACAGTCCACAGGTCGGCTGGCAGCGGGTTTTCGGCGGGCAGGTGATCGGGCAGGCGCTGATCGCAGCGCAGCGCACGGTTGAGCCCGAGCGACATGTCCACTCCCTGCATGCCTATTTCGTGCGGCCCGGCGATCCAGCGATCCCGATTGTCTATGAGGTGGACCGCATCCGCGACGGATCGAGCTTCAGCACACGGCGCGTTCTGGCAAAGCAGCATGGCAAGGCCATTTTTTCCCTTTCGGCTTCGTTTCAGGTGGATGAGGGTGGGCTCGATCACCAGCTTCCCATGCCGGAAGGACTACCGATGCCTGAGCAGCTTGTCGGCGATCGCGACATCAAGGAGCAATATCTCCATATGGCGCCGCCCAATGTGCGCAAATACTGGGAGCGGGAGCGACCTATCGAAATCAAGCCTGTCTCGCTGACCCATTATTTCTCGCGCGAGAAGCTTGAGCCTGTCCAGCATGTCTGGGTCAGAGCGCGCGGTATCGTGCCGGATGACCGGGCATTGCAGGCCGCCATTCTCGCCTATCTCTCCGATATGACGCTGCTCGATACGTCCCTGCATCCGCATGGCCGCACCATTTTCGACCGTGATCTGCAGGTTGCAAGCCTCGATCATGCCATGTGGTTTCATCGTCCATGCAGGCTGGATGACTGGTTGCTCTATACGCAGGACACCCCCAGCGCCTCCGGCGCGCGCGGTTTCAACCGGGGTGCGCTTTATACACGCGATGGCGTGCTGATCGCATCGGTCGCGCAGGAAGGGTTGATCCGCGTCCATGACAAAAAGAATTGATTATTTTTTAATCGCACATCAATCAGTCGATTAAAAATAAGGCATTTCGCTGCTGATTAGTAGAATGCTCGTGGTGCAAAAACCGAATCGAATGAATCACTTACGGCGTCATTCGATTCGAAATCGTAGCGGCACCACCTCTTCCATGGCCCGGAATTTCCGCATCCGGCGCACCGAATATCAGAAAATTTGCAGTTAATTTGCCAGCCAGGGCCAACTGGCACGATTTTTGTTTCTCTCTGTTTGAACCGGTCTTTCCAGCGCAGCCGCGTTTGAAGCCGCCCTTCGACGGAGAAATTCGATGCTCATAACAGGAAGAAACAAGCAAACGGCCCTTCTGGCTACCCTGCCTGCGCTCGTCGCCATGGCCGGGACGGCATTGGCACAGGACGCCGCACCGACACCAACCCTCGATACGGGCGATACGGCGTGGATGCTGACTTCAACCGCGCTTGTGTTGATGATGACTATACCGGGTCTCGCTCTGTTCTATGGCGGCATGGTGCGCAAGAAGAACGTGCTCTCCACGGTGATGCAGAGCTTCGCCATTACTTGTCTCATGTCCATTCTGTGGATGGTTGCAGGCTATTCGCTGGCCTTTACCGATGGTGGATCGCTCAACTCTTATATTGGCGGTCTTTCCAAGGCCTTTTTCTCCGGCGTCACGATGGAATCGCTGACGGGAACGATCCCCGAATATGTGTTCATCACCTTCCAGATGACTTTTGCGGTGATCACGCCCGCACTTATCGCCGGTTCGTTTGCCGAACGCATGAAGTTTTCCTCCATGCTTGTCTTCCTGACCCTCTGGCTGTTCATCGTCTATATCCCGGTCGCGCATTGGGTCTGGGGCGGCGGCTTCATGGCGTCGGATGGCGTGCTTGATTTTGCTGGCGGCACGGTCGTCCATATCAATGCCGGTGTGGCCGGTCTGGTTGCGGCTCTCATCATCGGCAAGCGCGATGGTTACGGCCACACCAATATGGCGCCGCACAATCTCGTGCTGTCGGTCATTGGTGCTGCCCTTCTGTGGGTTGGCTGGTTCGGCTTCAATGCCGGGTCCGCTGTCGGTGCCAATGCACTTGCTGGCGTCGCCATGCTCAATACGCAGGTTGCGACTGCTGGTGCAGCTCTGGCCTGGATGTTTGTGGAATGGGCGATTGCAGGCAAGCCGAGCGTGCTCGGTATCATTTCAGGCGCCGTTGCCGGCCTTGTTGCCGTTACGCCTGCCGCCGGTTTCGTCAACCCCATGGGTGCGCTCATCATCGGCATCGTGGCTGGTGCGGTCTGCTATGTGGCGGCCGTAAAGATCAAGCATGCTCTCGGTTATGACGATTCGCTCGATGCGTTCGGCGTCCATGGTGTCGGCGGCTTCGTCGGTGCGGTGCTGACCGGTCTCTTCGCCGATGCGGCGATCAACCCGGCCAGCGAAGGTGCAACCATCGGCAAGCAGTTCTTCGGTGCTGCCATCACGATTGTCTATACGGCGATCGCCACCGCGATCATTCTTTACGTGGTCAAGGCTGTCATGGGTCTGCGCCCCAGCAAACAGGCCGAGATCGAAGGCCTCGACATCGCTTTGCACGGCGAATCCGTTCAATAGAGCGGGATTGTCTCAAGAGGAAAAAGGCGCGGAAAACTGCGCCTTTTTCATTTTGTCGACAGGATTTATCTGCGGCCTGATGCATGGTTAATGAGGAATTAACCATCTCGCGACTAGGATCGGACCGATTCAATGTGCCCGGAGCATTTCCGCTCAGGGGCCAGCAAATATTTTCGGTTCGGGACAGGCTATATGCGGCAAGGATATTCGCCCTCATACCCGCTGCGTGACGAGCGGATTACGGAAGACAGGCTGAAACTGGCCAATCTCTTCCGCAGGCAGTTCTATATCCTGTTCGGATTGGGGCTTCTGGCGCTCACCGGCATGGCGGTCGGCGCATTGGCGACATGGAATGTTGCCGATCCGAGCTTCAGCCATGCGACCGACAATCCGGTAACGAATGCGCTGGGTTATCCGGGCGCAGTGTTCTCCGATATTGCCATGCAGTTTTTCGGTCTGGCGAGTGTTCCCGCTCTGCTTCCGCTCGCCGTCTGGTCGCTGCTGATGATGACACGCGGCGGCATTGGCCGCGTAGCCAAGCGCAGTTTCGCGTGGCTCGGCGCTGCACTCCTGTTTGCAGCCATCGCCAGCTGCTTCGCCGTGCCGGAAAGCTGGCCGATGCCGATTGGTCTCGGTGGCGTCTTCGGCGACATGATCCTGAAGTTCCCGGGTCTTTTCCTTGGCAGTTTCCCGCAAGGCGCGATCGCTTCAGGCATTGCGCTTATCCTCGCCGTACCGGCCTTCTGGCTCTGCCTTTTCGCCAGCGGTATCATTGGGCGCGGTGTGGGGATCGTCAATCCTGCACAGCCCTCGGGCCGCCGTGGCGCGGAGGAGGATGATTTCGCAGCAGATGACGAGGACGATGAAACATCAGCCGGTGGTGGTTTCCAGCTTATGGGCGCGCTCACCCATCTGGTACTGACCACGACCGCGAACTTCAAGCGCCTGACGGGGCTTGGCCGTCGTCGCCCGCGCGCGGAAGATTTCGACGATATGCGCGTTGTGCGCCGCAACGCCGAAACACGCAATGCGCCGCGCCGCGAACCCGGATTCGGGGCGCCAGCGGCTGCCGATGACGAACCGCCTTTCGATATGGACGATATGGATGATGATGCGCCGCTCGCCGGTCAGGAATGGCACGATGCGCCGCCGCCGCGTAGCCGAAAGGCTCGCGTGGAACAGGCCGCTCCGTCGCCGAAACCCGGTGCCCGCGCCCAGCGCGAGGCGCAGCCGTCCTTCCTCAAGGACAACGGCGTGTTTGAAATGCCATCGCTGCATTTCCTTGCCGAACCGAAGCTCGTCCAGCGCGATCCCGCGCTTTCCAAGGATGCGCTGGAACAGAACGCCCGTCTGTTGGAAGGTGTGCTGGAAGATTTCGGCGTGCGTGGTGAAATCATCAATGTGAAGCCTGGTCCGGTGGTGACACTTTACGAACTGGAGCCCGCACCGGGAATCAAGTCCTCGCGCGTCATCGGTCTTGCCGACGATATCGCCCGCTCGATGAGCGCGATTGCAGCACGCGTGGCCGTCATTCCCGGCCGTAACGCCATTGGCATCGAACTGCCGAACCCGAAGCGCGAGATGGTTTATCTGCGCGAGATGCTGGCAAGTCGCGACTTCGAACAGTCGAAGGCGAAACTCGCGCTTGCGCTCGGCAAGACCATCAATGGCGAGCCGGTGATCGCCGATATCGCGAAGATGCCGCACGTTCTCGTCGCCGGTACGACCGGTTCGGGTAAGTCGGTGGCGATCAACACCATGATCCTGTCCTTGCTTTATCGCATGACACCGCAGGAATGCCGCCTGATCATGATCGATCCGAAGATGCTGGAACTCTCGGTCTATGACGGCATTCCGCATCTGCTGACGCCTGTCGTAACCGATCCCAAGAAAGCCGTGGTCGCGCTCAAATGGACCGTGCGCGAAATGGAAGACCGTTATCGCAAGATGTCGAAGGTCGGCGTGCGCAATATTGACGGCTTTAATCAGCGCGTCGGCCTTGCGCAGAAAAAGGGTGAGCCGATTGCACGTACGGTCCAGACCGGCTTTGACCGCAATACCGGCGAGGCGATTTACGAGACGGAGGAGCTCGATCTGGAGCCGATGCCATATATCGTCGTGATTATCGACGAAATGGCCGACCTGATGATGGTTGCCGGCAAGGATATCGAAGGTGCAGTGCAGCGTCTGGCGCAGATGGCGCGTGCGGCGGGTATTCATGTCATCATGGCCACCCAGCGCCCGTCAGTGGATGTCATCACCGGAACGATCAAGGCCAACTTCCCGACCCGCATTTCATTCCAGGTGACGTCGAAGATCGATAGCCGAACCATTCTGGGCGAGCAGGGCGCCGAGCAGCTTCTCGGTCAGGGTGATATGCTCTTCATGGCTGGCGGTGGCCGCATCCAGCGCGTGCACGGGCCTTTCGTCGGTGACGACGAGGTGGAGCGCATCGTGCAGCATCTGAAGCTTCAGGGCGTGCCGGAATATCTCGATGCCATCACCGAGGATGACGAAGACGACGAAGGTGGCAGCGGTCCGGCTGGAACCGGCAATCTGGAGGATTCCGACGATCCTTACGATCAGGCCGTGGCCGTGGTGCTGCGTGACAAGAAGGCTTCGACTTCCTACATCCAGCGCCGTCTCGGTATTGGTTATAATCGGGCTGCCTCAATCATCGAACGCATGGAAGAGGAGGGCATTGTCGGTCCGGCCAACCATGCGGGCAAGCGTGAAATTTTGGTTCCCACTGGCGACGATGATTTCTGATGGCCATACTCGCGCCCAACTGGCGGTGTAGTTAAACAGAATGATGAAAAGAGAAAGTTTGTCGATGATGTTCTCCCGTTTCTCCGCCTTCGCGAAAGCTGGTCGCCTTGCCGCCGTGCTGGGAATGGGAGCGCTTGGGCTTGGCATGACGTCGCTGGTTCTCGCTCCCGTCGCCGCGATGGCGCAGGGGGCAGGCGGCGGTGCGGCGGCACAGCAGATCGCCGATCATTTTTCATCGGTACGTACAATGACCGGCGAGTTCGTACAGTTCGGCCCGAAGGGCGAACAGACGGGCGGCACTTTCTATATCGAGCGTCCGGGCAAGATTCGCTTCAACTACAATAATTCTCCAATCCGGGTGATTTCGGATGGCGAATCGGTTGTCATCAATAATCGCAAGCTCGATACCTGGGATCTCTATCCGCTTTCGAAGACGCCCTTGAAGCTTCTGCTGGCAGATCGGATTGATCTGGGTGGTGGCCGTCTTCAGAATGTGAAGCAGGAGCCGGACATGACCACGCTGGTCCTGGGCGACAAGTCGATCTTTGGCGATTCGAAAATCACCATGATGTTCGACCCTAAATCCTACGAGCTGAAGCAGTGGACCATCACCGATGCCCAGAAGCTTGATACCACTGTCATGATCTTCAACGTGCGCAGCGGCGTGCGTTTCACCGACGATATGTTCAAGATCGACTATCAGCGCATCGCAATGAAGCGCAAAGGTCAGTAATCGTCAGTTTGTGATAGGCAAGCCGTTTGCATTTGCCGGATAAATGATTAGGTTCGCAGCATCTTTTTCGTTGCTGCGAGTCCTATCTTCATGGCCTTTTCCGTTGCTACTTGGAACATCAATTCCGTTCGTCTGCGTATGCCGCTGGTCGAACAGTTTCTGCGCGATTATCAGCCGGATGTTCTGTGCCTTCAGGAAACGAAGTGCCCCGATAATCTGTTTCCGTCGAAAGGGTTCCGGGCTCTTGGCTATGAGCACATCGCGATCAGCGGTCAGAAGGGCTACCACGGCGTTGCTACGATATCGCGGCGTCCTCTGACGGGCGTGGAAAAGATCGGTTTCTGCGACATGGGCGATTGCCGCCATTTGAGCGCTGTCGTCGAGGCGGGCGGTAAGAAGCTCCGTATTCATAACTTTTACGTTCCTGCGGGCGGTGATGAGCCGGACCCGGTAATCAATCCGAAATTCGCGCATAAGCTGGCTTTTCTGGAAGAAATGCGCGCTATCGTCGCCGACCGGAAAGACGGACATTCTTCCGTTCTCGTTGGTGATCTCAACATTGCTCCGCTCGAAAACGACGTCTGGTCGCACAAGCAGTTGCTCAAGATCGTCAGCCATACGCCGATAGAAACCGAAACGCTGGAAGATTTGCGTGTGAAGGGTGGCTGGAGCGACCTGATGCGACAGCTTATTCCGGCGGACCAGAAAATCTTCACCTGGTGGAGCTATCGCGCCAAGGATTGGGCCGAATCGGATCGTGGCCGCAGGCTGGATCACGTCTGGGGTTCTGCCGATCTTGAAGGGCATATGCAGGGTCTGCAAATCCTTCGCGATGCGCGCGGTTGGGACCGCCCATCGGACCATGTGCCAGTCATTGCGACATTCGATCTGGATTGATCGGATCGTAAGGCCTATATAAGAGCCGGTTTAGAAGAGGAGAGAAGAACGATGGATCGGATTGCACTGTTTCAAATGACCAGTGTTTTCAACGTTTCCATGGTTCGCGATGTCTGCTCTTCTTACACTTCAGGATGTTTCCTGCGTTACGGCTGATGGCCGTACTCTCTTCGAATCCATTAATTTCAGCATAGCCGAGGGCCGCATCGGTCTGGTCGGGCGCAATGGTGTGGGTAAATCGACGCTGTTGCATGTGATGAATGGCGCGCTGCTTCCGACAAGCGGAAATGTGACGGTGAACGGGACCATCGGTGTTTTGCGGCAGAACGTCGGCGGCGATGGTTCCGAGACGCTGGCTGATCTTTTCGATGCGCGCACAGACTTCGACATTTTGGCCCGTGTCGAACAGGGCTTGGCCAGTGACAGCGATCTTAGTGAGGCCGACTGGCTTCTGCCGCAGCGCTTTACCGACGCGCTGCAGCGGCTTGGATTGCCTGATATGGCTTCCGAGATACTCCTGTCGACCTTGAGTGGAGGTCAGCAGACGCGCGCGGCGCTTGCAGCCCTCATATTTCGCCAGCCTGATCTCATTCTCTTGGACGAGCCGACAAATAATCTTGATCGTGCCGGTCGTTTGGCAGTTGTCGATTTGCTGACCGCCTGGCGCGGCGCAGCCGTGGTAGTCAGCCATGACCGCGAACTGTTGCAGTCCATGGATGCGATAGCAGAATTATCTCCGGACGGGCTTCGGCTCTATGGCGGCAACTGGGACTTCTATCACGCAAAAAAGACCGAAGAGCGCGCGACGGCGGTGCGCGATCTCGTAACGGCACGGCGTGAAGTCAAGCAGGTGGAGCGCAAGGCACAGGCTGCAGCCGAAAGACAGGCGCGCAGCGATGCACGCGGTCGCAAATCACGCGCCGATGCAGGGATGAGCAAAATGCTGCTCGATGCCCGGGAGGACCGTGCGCAGCAATCGAAAGGCCGGGGCGATGCACTGGCGGAACGCCAGTCTAGCCGGGCCAACGAGCAGTTGCAGGAGGCGGAAGCAAAAGTCGAGCGAGTAAGGCCGATGCATTTCAATGTGGCTGGTGCGGTTCCGCCTTCCGGTCGCGTCATGCTCGATATGCGAAATGTCTCGGGTGGGCCGCAAGCCGACTACCCGGTGATCCGCGACCTGTCATTGAAGATCGTGGGGGCCGAGCGGGTGGTTGTCACGGGGCCGAACGGGGCTGGCAAGACCAGCCTGTTGCGGCTGATTACGGGGGAGCTTCAACCTTTGGCCGGAACCGTCATGCGCCCGGAGCGCATGGTGATGTTTGACCAGCAGATGAGCCTGATGGATCGCCGCCAGACCCTTTATGAAAATTATCGGCATCTCAATCCGGGGTCGAACGACAATGATGCCCGTGCAGCACTGGCGCGTTTTTCGTTTCGCGGCGAGGGGGCTTCACGGCTTGCCAGCAGTCTCAGTGGAGGCGAATTGTTGCGGGCGGCACTTGCCTGCGTTCTGGGTGGAACAGAGCTTCCCGAACTTTTGATCCTTGATGAACCGACCAATCATCTCGACCTGGATTCCATCGAGGCACTGGAAACCGCTCTCAATGCCTATGAGGGAGCATTGATCATCGTGAGCCACGATCAGGCTTTTCTCAATGCCATCGGAATGGAAAGGGTGATTGAACTCTGAAAAGGGTCAGTCGCCATTCAGGCGCGGTGCGACTTTTTCGATTTCGCCGATCAGTTCCAGCAGATTGCGACTGACATGCGCATGGAGTGCCGCCGCCACTTCGGGATATTCTTCCAGAATGCGGCGGAAGATTGCGCGGCTGATGCGGATAACCTCGGTTTCCGCTTCGGCGACGGCACCGGTAAGACGCGAGGTCTGCGCGATCAACGCCATCTCGCCAATCATGGCGCCAGGGCCGACAGGGCGGATCGCAATCCGCCCTTCGTCTTGTTCATGAAACAGGGTGATATTGCCCGATACGACGATATAGGCGCAGTCGGCACTTTGCCCTTCACGGAAAAGCTCACGCCCGGCCCTGAGAACGAGACGTTCCGCACCGAAGGCAAGCAACCGCAACTGTTCGGGCGTAAAAGACTCGAACAGGCCTACCGTGCCGAGAATGCGAATATCGTCATCAAGCGCCATGGGTCGTCAATACACCTGCATCGGGCGCTGTCCATCATGGGACAAGCTTGTATCCCCCGCTTTCTGTGACCAGAAGCGCCGCATTGGACGGATCTTTTTCGATTTTCTGGCGCAGACGATAGACGTGGGTTTCCAGCGTATGCGTGGTCACACCCGAATTATAACCCCATACTTCTTCAAGAAGCACATCGCGGCCGATAACCTTGTCGCCGGCGCGATAGAGATACTTGATGATCGCCGCTTCCTTTTCGGTGAGGCGAATCTTGCTGCCCTTCTCGTCGATGAGGAGTTTCTGGCCGGGCTTGAACGTATAAGGGCCGACGATGAAGGTCGCGTCCTCGCTCTGCTCGTGCTGACGCAGCTGCGCGCGCACGCGCGCCAGAAGCACCGCGAATTTGAACGGCTTGGTGACGTAATCATTGGCGCCCGATTCGAGGCCGAGAATCGTATCCGATTCCGTATCGTGGCCGGTGAGCATGATGATCGGCGCCTTGAAACCGCCCTTGCGCAGCAATTTTACGGCTTCACGTCCATCCATATCCGGCAGCCCGACATCCATGATCAGGAGGTCTACAATGCCGTTTCGTGCAGTCTGGATGCCCTTGGTGGCATTGTCTTCCTGCAAAATCTGGAATTCTTCGCACAGCTCCAGCTGTTCGACGAGGATAGAACGGAGATCTTCGTCATCGTCCACAATCAGTATCGTACGGCCTGTCATGCCTGTCCTCGTTACTCTTTGATTTAAATGGCTCTTGGTGTTTTATGACATTTAATGGAGACAAGTTGAAGCGGCGAAACGCGAAAGAGATTTTTGCTCTCGCCCACAACGGTTTGAAACATGCATGACACGGAGGCGGGGGCTTGGCCAGATACGAAATTAGCCGAGGAATTGGCATTATCGATGTGCGGGCCAAACCGGGCCACAAGACTCGCGGTTTGCTTGTTGCCGGCAATCTGGTGCTGGAATGCGCTCTTGGCAAGGGGGGAATCAGCGCTTTCAAGCGCGAAGGTGACGGAGCAACGCCTCTGGCGACCATGCGGCTGCTCTATGGATACCGCCGCGGCGACAAGGGTGTGCTGCCGTCATCGCGGTTGCCGCTCGGGCGCATCCGCCGTCTGGATGGCTGGTGCGATGCATCGTCTGACGCCAATTACAACCGCCCGGTAAGGCTGCCTTATGCGGCAAGCCACGAGGATATGTGGCGGCGTGATGATCTTTATGATGTCTGCATTGTCATGGACTGGAATATTGCGCCACGCCGTCGCGGATGCGGCAGTGCAATCTTCTTTCACCTTGCCCGACCCGGCTATACGCCCACAGAAGGCTGCATAGCATTGAGGCGCGCCGACATGGCGCGCCTCCTGCCTCATCTGACGGACCGAACCATGATCCGTGTCCTGAGATAATCGTCTCAGTGTGCGGCGGCAGCAGCGACGACCCTGACTTCATTGCCTTTGGCATCGTAGAGCTTGCCGTTCAGGAAATAATCTCCGTCATGCAGCTCCGAGATGTTGTGATGGCGGATGATGCGTTCCGTACCTTCCGCGAAAACTGACATCTGGTTGCTGTTGCCCAATTTGATTTCATTGAACATCAGGTTGAGCGCAATGGCCATCAACGCTGCCGAGCTGATGCCGGAGTGGAAGATGGTTTCGAACCAGGTTGGAAAGTTATGATAGAACTGGGGTGCGGCGATCGGGATCATACCGAAGCCGATCGAGGTTGCCACGATGATGAGATTGATATTGTTCTCGTAGTCCACTTTGGCGAGTGTGCGGATGCCGCTTGCAGCCACCGTGCCGAACAGGACGATACCCGCTCCACCCAGAACTGCCGGAGGAACGCAGGCGATCACCCGACCCATCACCGGCAGGAGGCCGAGGGTGATAAGGATCAGCCCGCCAGTTGCCACGACATAACGGCTCTTCACGCCTGTCACAGCGACAAGGCCGACATTCTGTGCGAAGGCGCTTTGCGTAAAGGAACCGACAACCGGCGACAGGATGCTTGAAAGCATATCCGCGCGCAGGCCGTTGGCGAGACGTCGCGAATCCACTTTCGTACCGAGGATTTCACCGACCGCCAGAATATCGGCAGAAGTCTCGACGAGCGTGACCATGATCACAATGAACATAGAGAGCGTTGCGGCGAGGCTGAATACCGGCATGCCGAAGTGGAAGATTTCCGGCAGCGCCACCATTGAACCTTCGCTCACCCGCGAAAAATCGGTCATGCCGAGCGCCCAGGCGATAAAGGTTCCGATGACCATCGCGAGCAGGATCGAAAGTCGCGAAATCGTGGCATTGCCCATCTTGCTGAGAATGAGCACGATGACCAGTGTGAGGCCTGCAAGCCCGATATTGGCCATGCTGCCGAATTCGGGGCTGTTGCTGTCTCCGCCCATTGCCCAGCGCGCCGCAACAGGCATCAGCGTCAGGCCGATGGTGGTGATGACGATACCGGTGACGAGCGGCGGAAAGAAACGCGTGATGCGTGAGAATATTGGCGTGATGATAAGGCCGATGACGGCTGCCGCAATGACGGCCCCCAGCACGACCTGCAAGCCGGCTTCACCGGTCTGGCTCGATGTGACGATGGCTACCATGGTGGCGACGCCCGAAAAAGAGACGCCCTGGACCAGAGGCAGCTGGCAGCCGAAAAAAGGTATGCCGACGGTTTGCAGGACGGTGGCAACGCCACCGGCAAAAAGCGATGCGGTGATCAAGAGGCCGATTTCGGTTGGGCTGAGACCAGCCGCCTGACCGATGATCAGCGGAACTGCCACGATGCCCCCATACATGGTCAGCACATGCTGAAAGCCATATGCCAGATTGGCGGCGACAGATAGTTTTTCATCTTCGGGACGCGAAAGCGTATCCGCCCCGGACTGGTGCGTATTCAATGCTACTCCCTCCCAGCAGGCGCGAATATATCGCCAGCCTGCTCTCTCCGTTCTCCCTGCGCTGGATCGTCATGACGGCATGTCTTTCGACACCGAACTGACGAAGAAATGCGCGATGTCTCCTCCAAAGACATGTCGCAGGAGTATAACCGCAGCCGTCCGGATGACTGTGTCTCTTTTGCTTGAAATTGTTTTCGATACGGGAGTGCTAATGTTGAGGGAGTTTTTCAGCTGTCGGTTTTGGTGCGCGCGTCTCTCATCGCATCGCGCAGCACAGCGAAAACGTATGGCTCCAGCGATTGCGCAACGTTGAAGCGCAGGAAACGGCTGGCCGTATGTGACGGACTGAAGACGTTGCCGGGCGCAAGCACGACGCCTTTGTCCAGAGCATGCCGCGCAATCTGGCCGGAGTCCAGCCCAGCGGGCAATTCGGCCCATAGAAACATGCCGCCTTGCGGCTCGGTCCACAGCGTGAGGCCCTCTGCCTTCAGGCGGCTGGCGATGAGCGTCATCGCATCGGCCAGTTTGGCGCGGAGGCTGTCCACGTGGCGGCGATAGGCACCATCGGTCAAAAGCGCATGCACAATCTGTTGCGACAACACATTGCCCCCGAAGCTGGTGGCGAGCTTCAGGTCGGTCAGCCCGTCGATCCAGTCGCGACGTCCGGCGATATAGCCGACGCGGGCTGCGGCGGACAGCGTCTTGGAGAAGCTGCCAACGTGCAGGACGCGGTCGAACCCGTCCAGTTCGGCAAGAAGCGGGGTTGGCGAGGGGTGGAAGTCGCCGAAGATATTGTCTTCGACCAGCGTGACGCCATGCGCTTCGGCGAGCTTCAGCAGCCGGTGGGCCGTGGCTGGCGTCATCGAACCGCCGGTCGGGTTATGCAACCCAGCATTGGATATATAGAGTTTCGGCGCGTGTTCGCTGGCTGCTTTCGCAAAGGCTTCGAGGTCCGGGCCGGTATGGGTATAGGGCACACCGATCAGTTTTACACGGTGCGTCAGGAGCACGGCCTGAAAGTTGAAGTAGCAGGGATCATCGACCAGAACCGTATCGCCCGGTTGCAACAGATAACGGCAGATCAGGTCGATGGCTTGCGTGCCGGAATCGGCCAACAATATTTCTCCGCTCGAAACGTCGATGCCTTGTTCACCGAGTCGGTGAGCAAGGTGCTGGCGCAGGGGGCGGAAACCGAGCGGTTCGCCATAGGTGGCAATATTGCTTCCCTCGTCGCGAGCAACCGCGCGCATCGCCCGGCGGATCGCTTCCTGTGGAAGCCACGTGTCGGGTAGCCATCCGCACCCCGGTTTAAGTGCGGTGTCGTCTGCCTCAAGTGACTGTCGCATGACCCAGAAAGGATCGATCTGGCGTTCCTTGTGCGGTGTGTTGGTGGCCAGCGAAAATGGCTGGCGAGCGCGCTCCGAAACATAGAAACCGGCACCGCGGCGCGACTGAATTATGCCTTCCGCCACCAGCCTGTCATAGGCTTCGACGACAGTGGATTTCGAGACATTCATCGCTTCGGCGAGGCGACGGATGGAAGGTAGTCGTGCACCCGGCGCAAGGCTCATCGCCGTAATGCGTCCGCGAATAATGCCCATCACCTTTTCAACGAGCGGGGTCCTGTCGGCGGTAGCGTTTTCATCGCCACGCTCGATTTCTCCGCTTGCGTAAGCGGCTTCTACAGCTTCGAGGCTGCGCAGAAGGCCCGTCGAAATCATCTGTACTATCCCTTGTACCAGTACAGTTTGCCAGAATTGTCCCGAAACTGTCTCTGATTATTCGGGCAGTTCCGCGGCATTGTCTCACGAATCCTTATACGATTTTAGAGAAAGTCGAAAAGACACTATGCGTGAGAATGTTGGGAATAAGACCGCCGGATGGGTCAACGGGTTTTTGGGCGTATTGATTTTTTCCGGCTCGCTGCCGGCAACGCGGCTGGCGGTGATCGATATCGATCCGACGTTTCTGACAATGGCGCGAGCGTCTATCGCGGGACTGCTTGGCATGGCGCTTCTGCTGGCGTTTCGGGAACCTTTTCCCCGCCGTAACGATGCCATCTCGTTGATTGTTGTGGCGCTTGGCGTGGTCGTCGGTTTCCCGCTTCTGACGGGGCTTGCCCTCCAGCATATGACATCCGCCCATGCGATTGTCTTTATCGGACTTCTGCCGCTCGCCACGGCAATCTTCGCTGTCCTGCGCGGTGGTGAGCATCCGCGCCCGATGTTCTGGCTGTTTTCAGTGGTTGGAAGCCTCATTGTCGCTTCCTATGCCTATGGGCAGGGAAGCCAGTCCACGCTTCTGGGTGACGTGTTGATGCTCGCTGCTGTTATCGTCTGCGGTCTGGGCTATGCCGAAGGCACGCAGCTTTCGCGCAGGCTCGGCGGCTGGCAGGTTATCTGCTGGGCGCTGGTGTTCTCGCTGCCGGTCATGCTGCCGCTGAGTGTTTTGACGCGTCCGGAGACATGGGCAGGCATCGGCACGCCAGCCTGGATAAGCCTCGGCTATGTCTCGCTGTTTTCGATGCTGATCGGCTTCTTCTTCTGGTATCGCGGCCTTGCGCAGGGTGGTGCCGCCACTGTCGGCCAGTTACAGCTTCTCCAGCCTTTCTTTGGCCTTATGCTGGCTGCCGGTATTGCGGGGGAACCCGTCAGCATGGGTATGGTCGCGACGGCAGCGGTGGTCGTCGTGTGTGTGGCGGGTGCGAAGAAATTTGCTTAAATAAACGCCCAGACGGTCGTTCGCTTCACTTCAGCGTCTTCAAGGGCGCGGGTAACAGGCACGGTATAGACGGCAAGTTGCTGCAGCCGGTCTTTCGGTAGATAGGCGCGTCCCGGATCGCCGACGACGATACGGGCGCCACGTTCGGCAAGTTTTGAAAACCAGGGAATAAGCCGCTCGGCGAGTGGCTTTTCATAAAAGACATCGCCTGCCAGGATCACATCCCAACCACCGTCATTGCCGATGAGGTCATCCAGAGAGGGAGCAACCGACACGCCATTGGCCGATGCATTGATCTCGATGGCGGGAAGCGCGAAGGGATCGATGTCCGACGCCAGCACGCTTGATGCCCCTGCCTGCATGGCGGCAATGGCGACAAGGCCGGAACCGGATGCAAAATCGAGTACCGTCTTGTCTTTCACCGTTTCTGGATGATCAAGGATATAGCGTGCCACACCCTGACCACCAGCCCAGGCGAAAGCCCAGAAGGGCGGTGGCAGGCCGATTGTAGCAAGCTCTTCCTCGGTCTTGTGCCAGAGGTCGTGCGCTTCATCGGCCAGATGCAGACGAATTTCCGGCACGTGCGGCGGCGCTTGCAGGCTGGTATTGGCCAGAATGAAATCACGCGCGCTTTTATGTGCCGGATCGAGCATCAGAGCATGTCTCCCTAAAGCGGGAACCGGTTTGGGGATGCAGACATGCTCATGCCAAAGCGCTCTTTGCGTCCAGTCCGCCCATGCGGCAGACTTCGATCCATTCATCTTCCGTCACTGGCTGCACCGAAAGACGCATCGAGGTGACGAGCGCCATCTTCTCTAGCTTCGGATTGGCTTTCACATCTTTCAGCGTTACCGGCTTCGGCATGTCGCGCACAGCTCTGATATCCACGCATTCCCAGCGCGGATCGTCCGTCGTACTGTCATGATGCGCCAGCGCACAGACCTCGACGATGCCGACGACTTCCAGCCCTTCGTTGGAATGATAGAAGAAGCCCTTGTCGCCCAGTTTCATGGCGCGCATGTTGTTGCGCGCCAGATAATTGCGCACACCATCCCATTGCTCGCCTTTTTCGCCACGGGCTTTCTGCATTTCCCATGACCATTTGAACGGTTCGGATTTGAACAGCCAATAAGCCATCAGTCATGAGCCTCAAGCGTTGGCGGGATTGTTGATCGCCCAATTCCACGGACGCACGGTTACGTTCTGAAACAGGCCTGCCAGTGCGTAAGGATCGTTGGCAGCGATCTTTTCTGCTGCGGCCTTGTCGGCAGCTTCGACAACGACCAGACTGCCGTTTGGCTTGCCGTCTTCACCGAGGAAGGGGCCTGCGAACTTCAGCCCGTCACCAAGACCCTTGAGATAGTCGAGATGTGCAGGGCGCGTATCGAGGCGCACTTGCAGATGGTCCGGCTTGTCGTTGCACAGAAGAGCAAAAAGCATTGTCAATTATCCTTTCCGTTCGAGCATGATCTTGTCCGAAAACCGGTTCCCACCTTCGGGATCACGCTCTAGTCCTCGGTTTTGAGTGGTCGGTTGAGCAGAGCCGTCACGGCTTCGTCAATGGTGATGGTGCCGTCAAGCAGTGCTCCCGTCGCATCGATGATGGGTGCGGAGATAGCATGTTTGCGGCATAGTTCGGCGGCAATCGGTGCGGTCGCTACGCCTTCGGCAAGCGGGCGATTGGTCAGATCCTCGCCGCGTCCGAGTGCCAGCCCGTAGGAGTAATTGCGTGACTGTGACGAAGAGCAGGTCAGCATCAGATCGCCGAGACCGGAAAGCCCCATGATGGTTTCGGGTCTGGCACCCATGGCCTGACCGATGCGGCGGAGTTCCGCAAACCCGCGCGTGACGAGAGCAGCCTGTGCGCTTGCGCCGAACCCGCGCCCGACGGCAGCACCGGCGGCAATAGCGAGGACATTCTTCAGGGCACCGCCGATTTCGACCCCTTTTAGATCGGTTGTCGAATAGCATCGGAAGGCTGGACCGGACAGAAGTGCTGCGAGCCGATCGGCAATTGCTGCTTCCTCGCAGGCAACCGTCACAGCGGTCGGAAGCCCTCTGGCGACGTCTGTTGCAAAACTCGGACCGGATAGCGCTGCGATCCGATGGTTCGGCAGAACTTCGGCTACGATTTCCGACATCAGCCGTCCGGTGCTGCGTTCGATCCCTTTCGCGCAGAGCACGACGGGTGCGGTTTGCGGAATAAGACTGCTCAACTGCGAAAGCCCGGCGCGCATGGCCTGCGCGGGAATGACGGCCAGAACGGCATCCGCATGTTCGGCGGCAGCAGCCACGTCCGTGCTTGCATTTATAGCGCCGGGAAGGTCGATCTCGCCCAGATAGCGCGGATTGCGGTGTGTCCGGTTGATGGCTTCGACCATCGCCTCGTCGCGGGCATAAAGCCATGTATCATGGCCGCGGCTGCATGCCATAGCCGCAAGGGCCGTGCCCCAGGCACCACCACCCAGAATAGCAATCTTGCTAGTCTTTTCGCTCATGCCTTGGCTCCACGTCGTCCGGTTCCGATCAGCGGAGCCGACTTCTCGTCAAGCGGCCAGCGCGAGCGCGGTGCAAGATCGAGCGAATCAGGAGCTTCCGTTGCGGCCCGTTCGGCACCGGCCCAGGCAATCATTGCAGCATTGTCGGTGCATAGATCGAGCGGCGGAGCGATGAAGCTGAAACCGTGCCGGGCGCAAAGAGTTTCGAGCGCGGCGCGCAAGGTCTTGTTGGCCGCGACCCCGCCCGCAACGACAAGCGCCGGTGTTTCGCAATCGGGAAATTCGTTTCTGAAACGTTCAAGTGACCGGCCCACCCGGTCGGACAGCGTGTCGGCGACTGCAGTCTGGAAAGAGGCGCAAATATCGGCCACGTCCTGCACCGACAATGGAACCAGTTCTGTTGCCGTCTGGCGCACTGCCGTCTTGAGACCGGAAAAGGAAAAATCGAGCCGTGCTTCGCCCTTCAGCGGTCGCGGCAGGGCGAATCGCTTCGGATTGCCCTGAAGCGCCATACGTTCGACTGCCGGACCGCCCGGATAAGGCAGACCCAAAAGCTTTGCCGTTTTGTCGAAGGCTTCGCCCAGCGCGTCGTCAATAGTGGTGCCGAGGCGTTCGTAGTCGCCAATACCGCGTATCAGCACCATCTGCGTATGACCGCCGGAAACGAGCAGCAACAGATAAGGAAACGGCAGGCTGTCGGTCAGACGCGCCGTCAATGCATGGCCTTCCAGATGGTTGACGGCATAAAACGGCTTCTGTGCCGCCATGGCCAGTGCCTTGGCGGTCATCAGCCCGACGATCAGTCCGCCGATCAGCCCCGGTCCTGCCGTGGCGGCCACCGCATCGACATCGGCAAGCTTCATGTCGGCATCTTCGAGCGCGCGCGCAACCAGCCGGTCCAGCGCTTCGACATGGGCGCGTGCGGCAATCTCCGGCACCACACCGCCATAGGGTTCGTGCTCGGCGATCTGGCTCAAAACCACATTGGACAGAATCCGTCCTTCACCTTGATCGTCACGTTCGACGATTGCGGCGGCTGTTTCGTCGCAACTTGTTTCTATTCCAAGAATGCGCATTTGCGGTTAGACCCTGCCTGTCTCATAATTCATTGAAAAAATCCGGTACCATGGACGACGCAATATGCAAACAGCATCCTTAAAGAATGGCACGTTGAAGATAGGCACGCGGGGCAGCAAGCTTGCTCTCGCCCAGGCTTACGAGACGCGTCGCCGCCTTATGGAGGCACATGGTCTGCCGGAAGAAGCCATTGAAATCATTCCCATGTCGACGGCGGGCGACCGTATTCAGGATCGCGCGCTTTCCGAGATCGGCGGCAAGGGGCTTTTTACCGAAGAGATCGAGCAGGCGCTGACGGATGGTCGAATCGATCTTGCGGTCCATTCGACCAAGGATATGCCGACGGTTCTGCCCGATGGTCTGCATCTTTCTGTTTTCCTTGAGCGCGAAGATCCGCGCGATGCCTTTATCGGTCGTACGGCCTCCCGCCTTATCGATCTGCCGCAGGGTGCAACTGTTGGATCGTCATCATTGCGTCGTCAGGCTTTGATCCGCCGTCTTCGTCCCGACATTCAAGTGGTGATTTTCCGCGGCAATGTCGATACTCGCCTTCGCAAACTGGAAGCCGGAGAAGTCGACGGGACGTTTCTCGCCTGTGCGGGGTTGCGGCGTCTGGGGCTAGGCGATGTCATTACAGACCTGGCCGATCCGGAAAGCTTCCCGCCTGCGCCGGGACAAGGTGCCATCGGCATCGAGACCCGTATCGGCGATACGCGTATCGACACGCTGCTGGCGCCCCTTGCGCATCGCGAGACTGGTATTGCACTTGCCTGCGAACGGGCATTTCTGGCTGCCCTTGACGGTTCCTGCCGCACGCCGATTGCCGGTCTTGCAACCGTGAACGGCGATACGGTTTCCTTTCACGGCATGATTTTGAAGCCGGACGGGTCTGAAGCGCACGAGATAAGGACGGAAGGTCCGGCATCAAATGCCGCCGTTCTTGGCAAAGAAGCCGCGGAGCATCTGCGCGCGAAGGCTGGTCCCCAATTCTTCGAGGGCTGGGAGTAGATTTGGCGGGGCCAGCACAAATCGCATCTCTTGGTCGCGTTCTGGTGATGCGGCCACAGCCGGCTGGCTCCGAGACTGCCGCCAAACTGGCGTCGAGAGGCTATGAGCCGGTTCTCCTTCCACTGAGCCGAACCGTTGCGCTTTCCTTTGCTCTGCCCGATGGCCCGTTTGCGGCTTTGACAGTGACGAGCGCCAATGCCTTTCACCATATCGACACGGAACGGCTGAAGCCGTTTCTTGGCCTGCCGCTCTTTGCTGTGGGACAGGGAACAGCGCAGGCAGCGCAGAAGGCCGGGTTCGGTCATGTGATCGACGGGGGCGGTGATGCGGTTCGTCTTGCAGCGACGATGCGGCGCGATCTTCCCGAACAATCCCGTGTTCTTTATCTCGCCGGACGGGTGCGCCAACCGGTGTTCGAGGACGAGATACAGGCCGCCAAACTCGATATGCATGTTGCCGATGTCTATGACACGGAGACAATTCCTTATTCTGCGTCAGCACTTCGGAATGTGCTTGACGGCGCGCCTTTTGTCGCGGTCATGCTCTATTCCGGCGTTGCCGCGACGAGCTTCGTCGAAGCGATGCATGAAATCGCGCCGCCTTTTGACGAGAAAACGCGGTTTTTATGCATTTCTGCCCGTGTGGCCGACCGGTTGCCGTCGCTCTGGCGGGCAAATGCGCTTGTCGCAGACCATCCGGATGAAGGCGGACTTTTCCGGCTGTTTGCCAAACTTTGACTCATTTCGGCGCAACCTTCCTTCATCTGGCGATTTTATCTGTTAGAGTTTGAGGCAACCAATCGGCATTTACGAGAGGATCCATGGCGAAACCCGGCACTCCGCGACACTCCAAATCGGCCCGTAATCCTGTGACAATCAATCTTGATCCATCGGATGTGAAGCGGGTTGACGAACCGGCGAAGGCGACGCCAGATGCGGAGCCGGTGGGAAATTTCTCAAAATCTGAAACCCCGAAGCCTGTATCACCCAAACCCGAAGCGACGACTGCCGAAAAGACCGTGAAGACGGAAACGCCGGAAAGTTCGACTTATACCAAACCACCTTTTACCTCGGGCGTGAAACCGGAAACCCAGCAGACTGCTCAAAAGAGCGGTGCGGGCGCGTCGCATCTTCTGGCCGGTATTGCTGGTGGTGTAATCGGGCTTGGCGGTTTGCTGGCGCTGCAATGGGGCAATGTTATCCCCTCTCCGGGCGCGAGAGTGACAGCGGAACAGCTTGCGCATATGGAACAGCAGATCGCCGACTTGCGGACCAATCCGACGCCGGCGCCGCTTGACGATACAAGCCGCGCGCAGCTTGCGGCTCTGGAAAAGAATGTTCAGGCAGCCGAGATCAAGGCAGAGGCGGTGGCAGGTTCCTTCGCCGATCTTCAGCAGCAATTTGCCGCCTTGCCGAAAGAGGCTGAGCAGGACGCGGCAGTCGATACCACTGCTCTGACCGAGCGGTTGGACGCGCTGGAAAGCAAGCTTTCAGCGACACAGAGCCGGGCGGATGAGGCGACAGCCGGAGTTTCGGGAAACAGCGGCACGATTTCATCGCTCGAATCGAAACTGACCTCCTTGCAGGAGAAGGTCACCCAGGCTTCACGCCAGCCCGATGCGACGGCGCTTATAGCGGCCAATGCGCTGAAAACGGCGATTGATCGTGGTGGTTCTTTCAAGGCGGAACTGGACACTTACGCTTCGGTTGCACCGGACGAGGCATCCATCGAACAGCTGCGCGCCCACGCTGACAAGGGCGTTCCGACCGTTGCCGACCTGAATGCGTGGTTCGGTGCTGTTGCGAACCGGATCGTCGCGACGGAAAACAAGCTGCCTGCCGATGCCGGAATTTGGGATCAGCTTGTCGCCAGCGCCAGAGGACTGGTAAGCGTGCGCCCGGTTGCGGGCAATGTCACCGGCACTGGTGCCGGACCGATCACGGCCCGAATGGAGGCCGCCTTGCAGGCGGGTGATCTGGAGCGTGCTCTCAGCGAATGGGAACAGTTGCCTGCTGATGCCAAGGCTACCTCGCAGGAATTCGCTGATCAGATTCGGGCGCGGCGTGACGCTGATGCACTGGTGCAGCGCCTCGTTGCCGACAGCTTGAAACCCAAGTCGTCTATGGGTGAAACCGGCGAGGCTCCGGCCTCTTCCGGTCAGTAGGAGGCGGGCCGATGCTGCGTGTCCTGTTCTATTTCGTCGTCGTTGCCGCGCTTGGTTTCGGCTTTGCCTGGCTTGCGGACCGTCCGGGTGAACTTGATGTCACTTTTGCGGGCAATCATTACAATGTACCGCTGATAACCGCTGTTGCGGGGATCGTTGCCATCGTCGCGGCCATCCTGATCCTGTGGTGGCTGGTCAAGAGCATCATCCAGTCACCTTACACGCTGCGCAGGCATTTTCGTGCGCGCAAGCGTGATCGTGGTTATCAGTCGCTTTCAACCGGATTGATTGCAGCCGGGGCCGGCGATGCGGAAGCAGCGCGCCGCATGACCAAGCAGGCCGGCAAATTGCTGAGTTCCGATCAGGAGCCGCTGATAAAGCTTCTCGAAGCGCAGACCGCTATGCTGGAAGGGCGCACGGAAGATGCCCGCAAAGGCTTCGAAGCGATGGTGGATGATCCCGAGACACGGTTGCTCGGTTTGCGCGGGCTTTACATCGAAGCCCAGCGCGTTGGCGCTCTCGATGCCGCACGCCATTATGCCGCCGAAGCCGCGAGCCAAGCGCCGCAGCTTGAATGGGCCTCGTCAGCCATGATGGGCCAGCTTTGTGCCGAGGGCGACTGGGATGCGGCGCTGAAGCTTGTCGATGCACGCAAACAGGCACTCGCCCATAGCAAGGATGTGGTGAAGAAAGAACGCGCCGCACTTTTGACCGCCAAGGCGATGGCAGTCGCCGATGTTGATCATGCGCAGGCAAAGGCGCTGGCGCTGGAGGCAAACAAGCTGACACCCGATCTGGTGCCTGCTGCCGTGGTTGCCGCGCGTGCGCTTTTTTCCGATGGCGATATGCGAAAAGGTTCGAAAATTCTGGAAGCGGCCTGGAAGCGGTTTCCGCATCCTGACATTGCCTCAACCTATGTCTATGCACGATCCGGCGATACGGCACAGGATCGATTGAAGCGTGCAAAGCATCTCGTATCGCTGCGATCCAACAATGCCGAGGGCAGTCTTGCGCTGGCGCGCGCTGCCTATGAGGCGGGTGATTATCGCCTTGCCCGTGACAGTGCCGAGCAGGTTCTGCGTGCTTCGCCGCGCGAAAGCGCCTATCTGTTGCTGGCCGATATTGAAGAAGCTGAAACGGGCGATCAGGGTAAGGTTCGTGAATGGCTGGCGCGAGCCGTCAAAGCGCCGCGTGATCCCGCTTGGACCGCCGACGGTTATGTTTCAGAACAATGGTCGCCTGTATCGCCGGTTACGGGACGCCTCAACAGCTTCGAGTGGAAGGTTCCCGTCGTGGAACTTGCTCCAGCCATTGAAGCGGAAAAACCTGAAATCAAAGGCCCGGTGGAAGCAAAGTCGGGCAATCCGCTGGTTCTTGCAGAGCCGAAAGACAAGGCTGGCGTAGTGGATGCATCAGCCGTCGTGGAGAGAAAGTCGCCTGTTCGCGATGTTGAGGAAGCTGAAGTCATCGTGCCCGCCGCCGAGCCGGTCAAGGTATCGCCAGCCCCTTCGGTAAAGAAGGTCGAGGAGGTGAAGTCGCCTGTCCCAAATGTGGTCGCGACTGATGACGATAGGGAAGACGAGCCGCGTCGCGCGCATCTGGTGGTGGACGATCCGGGTGTTGACGAAAACAAATCTTCACAAAAAGCCCAGAGTGGATTGAGGCTTTTCTGATCAGGCTTCCGAGAAATCGTTGCCGAAAAACAACGCAGCCCATCTCTTGGACGGTAAACGGTTGCGCAAGACTGTTTACCGTCTTGCGTGGCGCATTCAGCTCGTTACCTTCGATGTTGCTAACAAAGATGCCGGAATCGCCGTAACGGCTGGCAAGTCGCAAACATGGCAGCGAGGGTGAATGTTCGATCGTCTTCTGGATTTTTTAAAAGAACTCCCGGCCGGCGGTTTTCGTGACCGGAGCGAAAAATTTTCCAATGATGATCCACGACTGGCCGCCGCCGCTTTGCTTTATCACATCATGGATGCCGACGGCGAAACGCGGGAAAGCGAGCGTAAGAAGCTTTCTTCGATGCTGTCACAGAAATATGGCCTTAAAGGCGACAGTCTGAAACAACTCATCCAGGCAGCGGAAAAAGCCGATCAGGAAGCGATTGACCTTTCGGATTTCACTTCGGTTCTGAAGCGGCAGCTCGATTATCAGGCTCGCCTAGACCTGATCGGACTGATGTGGGAAATGGTCTACGCCGACGGCAAGGTGAGCGAAGTCGAGGCCGACGTAATGTGGCGCGTGGCCGAACTCGTCGGCATCCGGCAGGACGACAGGAATGCCATTCAGGATCGCATGGACAAGGCGAATCGTAGCACGTCCGCCTCCTGATCATCTCTGATTTGAGAGATCAAGTCCGTCCCTGCAGGTGACGGGCCTTGCGCAATTGCGGGAACATTGCCGCCCAGGCAACAGCAACGGCGATTGATCCCAATCCACCGATGACGACAGCGGGAACAGCGCCGATGGCCGCAGCCATCAGGCCGGCGCGAAACTCGCCCAGTTCATTCGATGCACCGACAAAGACCATGTTGACGGCATTGACACGACCGCGCACGTGATCGGGTGTCCAAAGCTGCATAAGCGTTTCACGGATATAGACGCTGATCATGTCAGCCGCACCTGCAAGTGCCAGAGCAATGACCGACAGCCATGTCAGGGTCGAGACCCCGAAGATAATATTGAACAGACCGAACAGGCCGACGAAGACGAACATCACGCGACCTGCATGGTCGCGGATCGGGTGTCCGGCCAGCCAGACGGCGGTAAGAACGGCGCCGATACCGGGAGCGGATCGCAGCAGGCCGAGACCCCACGGACCGAGATCGAGGATGTCGCGTGCGTAAATCGGCAGCAGCGCCACCGTTCCACCAAGGAGAACGGCAAAGAGGTCGAGCGAGATGGCGCCAAGGACGATCTTTTCCTTCCAGATGTAGCGGAAGCCAGCGAGCATGCTTGTCAGCGAGCGCTGCTCGGCAAGCGTGTGCTGTTTGGGCTTTGGAATGGAAAAGATCAGCACGGAGCCGATCAGCAGGAACAGCGTGGCGACGGAATAGGCTGCAACCGGCGAAATGCCATAGAGCAGACCACCTGCGACAGGTCCCACGATTGTTGCCACCTGCCATGCAGATGAATTCCACGAAACGGCGTTGGCGAAATCCTCGGTCGGCACGAGATTGACGACCAGCGATGCTGAGGAGGGTCCGAGAAATGCGCGCGCAACGCCGAAAAGTGTGAGTGAGGCAAAGACCGTCAGGGGCTCGAACAGACCGGCGAGCGTCAGACCGAGCAGCAGTGCGGTCACCACGCTTTCCAGGATAAGTGACAAGCCCATGATGAAGCGTCTGCCGAAGCGGTCGGCAGCAGCACCGGTTACCAGAACCAGCAACAGGGCCGGTAGAAATTGCACCAGTCCGACCATGCCCAGATTGAAGGCGTCGCGGGTGAGGTCATAAATCTGCCAGCCCACTGACACACTCACGATTTGCACCGCAAATGCGCTCAGGAAACGGGCGCCCCAGTATTTTTTGAAGGCAGAGTGCCGGAAAGCTGCGTAACGATCCGCAGAAGAAGCATCGGTAGAGGGGGACATTGCTCATAACATCTGGAGCATTTCCAGCAAAAGTGCGTAGCAGCTTTGCGTCGGATAATGCGTTACAACAAGAAGATAGATGTTACTTACAGCATCCTTCCCATGATCGGAACCATTTTTTGTGCGGCTCTGTTCGAGACGATTGCAAAAGAGCCCTGAAAGCAAGAAAGGCCGGAATGAACCGGCCTTTCATTGTTGTCGTTCTGGATCAATCCTTGCCGAGCAGGCCTTTCCAGATGATCGCGCCGATAGCCGCGCCGACGAGTGGCGCAACCCAGAACAGCCAGAGCTGGCTGAGTGCTGCCGTATCGGCGAAGAGAGCAACACCGGTCGAGCGGGCCGGATTTACCGACGTATTGGTGACCGGGATCGAAATCAAATGGATCAGGGTGAGACCGAGACCGATGGCAATCGGGGCAAAACCAGCTGGAGCCAGCGACGAGGTGGAGCCCAGAATGATGATAAGGAAGAAGGCCGTCAGGATAACCTCGATGAGCAGGCCCGCCATCATGCTGTAGCCGCCCGGTGAAAGTTCACCATAGCCGTTGGAAGCGAGGCCACCGGCGGAGAAGCCTTCTTTGCCCGAGGCGATAAGGAAGAGAACTGCGGCGGCGGCAATGGCGCCCAGAACCTGTGCAACCCAGTAAGGGATCAGGTCCTTGGCTGGAAGACGACCAGCCACCATGAGGCCCAAGGAGACAGCCGGGTTGAAATGGCCGCCGGAAATGCCGCCCACAGCATAAGCCATGGTCAGGACAGTCAAACCGAAGGCGAGAGCAACGCCGAGAAAGCCGATGCCCAGTTCAGGGAAGGCTGCGGCGAGGATTGCGCTGCCGCAGCCCCCGAAAACAAGCCAGAATGTTCCGAAAAATTCAGCCGACAATTTGTTCAGCATGGAAATCCCCAGGGTTGGTGTAGTGAAAAATGCCATATGCGAATCATTTAGCAAGAAGCATATAATCGTCTTTTTCTTCGGACAATCATGTTTAACTTGATTGGAGGCTTTTGTTCTCTGTGGATTTTTCCCGTCATTTCAGTAAACGAAAAAGCTATTCTTCGTATATTCGTGTTTGCTTTTATATCTCTTCTAAATTGGGTTTTGATGGATAGTAAGAGTTGGTCGGCTGGGCTTTTTTAAAAGCTGTCGATCCCGCTCAGCTATATTGCGGAGAAGGGCGGCGGCACGTTATAAGCGCAGATGTCGAACGGGCGACGCCGGCCAATGCAAGATCGATTGGCAGGGATTTCGCGGGGCAGATTGGAGTTGTCAGCCTTGAACACTCATCGTGGGACGAAAACACAAAGGCTTGTTCTAAATGCCGTTAGGGTCGTTCCGATTGTTGCGGCGCTATCCGGCTGCACGGCAACTGCGTGGACGGAAAAGGTGAAGATCGACAGCACGCCAATGCCAACCGAATGCGCGGGCTGGCAGAAGATCGATCTCAAACAGCGCACGACGCTGGTTCTTTTACGCGAAGACCCGCGCCTTGTGGTCGATATCGATGCGCATAATCTCAAAGGGCGTAATCTCGGTTGCTGGCAGTAGCCGGAGGCGCCAGGCTCGTTTTTTGGATCGGCCTTGCTAGGCCGGGGTGGCCAATCGCACATCGACTTTCTCGATGGTGCCGCGCAGCGCCGGAAGCATCGTTTCGAAGTCGATATATGCACCCGGTTTCAGCATTGCTTCACCAGGAGCCAGACGGCGTTCGCGTTTGCTGCCGTCGCTATAGGTGATCATGACGATCAGCGGCGGCGTGGCGCGTTCTTCGGATGTGGTGTTCCGGATGCGGCCGCCGACACTCAGAATCTTGCCCTTGTCATGCATTCCGACGCTGGTTTTGAGATCAGTAAGCTGAAGTGCCGAAATGAGCGGCAAGGTTGGCTGCCCGCCGGAAAGAGGTTTGCCGGCAAGCAGTGTATATCCGCCCGCCATCCAGAAAGCGGTTGTCGCGCAAAGAGCGACGAAAACCCAATATCCGAATCCCGGCCATCCGCTGGGAAGACTTGTTTCGGACATCAGCTTGCGTGGGGCGAGCGGCTTCTGCGGAATGCCGTACGAGAGGAATTTCCGGGGTGATGACCCCGGAACGATGGTTTCGAATTCGGCGTCTTCAATCAGTCCGGCATCGGAAGCAAACCGTGTCGTGCGATGGTTTTCGCACGAAGGCGCGCGCGACATCTGCGCTGTCGATGGTTGTTTCGCCATCATGCCGTCATCTTCCTTTGCGTTTTTCGCCCCTTCGACCGGTGCCACACACTGGCTCATAATGGTTAATGCTTCATGGCCGCAGCCTCGGTCACGCATTTTTTAAGGCTCGTTCGAGCGGAATTAACGCAACATTAACCATAGAGGATAAAGGTCGATTTGATATCGATGTCATCCGTGCGTCGTTCAGCGTGCGGACAATTGAAGAGAAACAGCCCGGTGATACGTTTCGAGAATGTCGGCCTGCGATATGGAATGGGTCCTGAGATCCTGCGCGATGTCAGTTTCCATATTCCGCCGCGTTCATTCCAGTTTTTGACCGGCCCTTCCGGGGCAGGAAAGACGTCGCTCATGCGCCTTCTTTTCATGGCCCTGAAGCCGACGCGCGGTCTTATCAATATTTTCGGCAAGGATGTTGCGCGGCTCAATCATGCGGAAATTCCGCTTCTGCGCCGTCGTATCGGCATCGTGTTCCAGGATTTCCGCCTGCTCGACCATATGACCACCTATGAGAATGTGGCACTTCCACTGCGCGTGCGCGGAAAGGAAGAGGCAACCTATCGTCATGAGGTGGAGGAACTTCTCCATTGGGTCGGGCTCGGCGACCGCATGAATGTGCTGCCGCCGGTTCTTTCAGGCGGTGAGAAGCAGCGCGCAGCGATTGCGCGCGCGCTCATTGATCAGCCGGAACTTCTTCTGGCCGACGAACCGACCGGCAATGTCGACCCGCCGCTTGCGAAGCGTCTGCTGCGCCTTTTCACCGAGCTGAACCGTTCGGGCACGGCTGTGATTATCGCGACCCACGACCTTTCCCTGATGGAGCAGGTGGATGCGCGACGCATGATCCTCGAACATGGGCGGCTCGACATCTATGATTGATGCAAAGAACGCCTGGCGACGTATACTGGATGACATCCGGGCCCGTTTCGAAGACCTCAAGGACATGCTGCTCGTTCGTATCGGCAAACGCCGGAAGCGTCAGGGACCGAGTCCCATCGTTCCTGATGGCAGCGTAACGGGAACCGCACTTGTCATCGTGATCGCGATCATGACCTTTCTGGCATGCCTGACGATGGGCGGCGTGACGCTCGTTCGCGCCTCGGCCGCTGCCTGGCAGAGCCAGATAGCTCGCGAAGCCACGATCCAGATCCGGCCTGTCGACGGGCAGGATATGGAAAAGGCGTTGGCTCAGGCCAGCGAAATCGCGCGTGGTTTTGCCGGTGTGAAAGGCACCAGCATCATCGACAAGGATGCGACCGCCCGGTTGCTCGAACCATGGCTCGGCAGTGGCCTTAACATCGATGAATTGCCTGTGCCGCGTCTTGTCGTCGTTACGATCGATGAAAATGCGCCACCTGATTTCGAAACCATGCGGACTGAAATCACCCGCGCCATTCCGGCTGCGACTTTCGATGATCACCGCACCTGGGTCGACCGTCTCGTCTCCATGGCGCATACGACGGTGTTCGTCGGCACAGGCGTTCTCTCGCTTGTGATCGCTGCGACCGTTCTAACTGTTATCTTTGCCACGCGCGGTGCGATGTCCGGCAATGGCCATATTATCGAGGTTCTGCATTTCATCGGCGCGGAATCGAAATTCGTGGCGCGCGAGTTTGAATGGCACTTCTTCCGCACAGCACTGAAAGGCGCGCTGTGCGGTGGCGCGGCGGCAATGCTGGTCTTCCTGATGTTTTCCTGGTGGGCGTCGAGCCATATGGCGACACCTGAAGGCGATCAGGCTGCCGCCATGTTCGGTAATTTCGCCATCGGGCGCGATGGCTATATCGGCGCTGCCGTCATCATTATTCTGGTCAGTTTCCTGACCATGCTGACCAGCCGCCTGACGGTGATCCGCCAGCTTGCAACCATGGACGGTCCGGGAGTGCGCTCCGAATGAAGACCTTTTCCGATACAGACGCTTTCAAGACAAGATTTTCGTCTGCTTCTCCGACTTCTCGCCGCAATGCTGGCTATGATGGAAGAAGAGATGGTACGCGAATCCCGCAAGCGCTATCGGGCGGGCACCGGTCGAGTGACGATGCAGTGGCACAGAGGCAGACAGCAAACGGGTTTTCTTCAGGAGATGTGGTCTGGCGCCGCAGCCGGAATGGCGCTCACCTGCAATCTCTTGCACTTGCCTCCGGCAATTTCCTATGGTCTGTCATGATGCGCATGTTCAGACGTCTCCAGCCCGTTTCCATCGTTTTGTTTGTTATTCTTCTGGCGTTTCTCGTCGGCTTCGTCGCGTTCGGTGAAAAGGTCACCAGCATGCAGCCGCCGGCTATCGATGAGCCTGCCGATGCCATCATCGTTCTCACCGGTGGCCAGTCCAGAATTCAGGCTGCGGTTGATCTTCTGAAGGACAAGCGAGGAAAGCGGCTTCTGATCAGTGGTGTTCATCCGGCGACCAATGAAAAGGCACTGCAGCGTGCGACCCATGCCGACCAGAGTCTCTTCGATTGCTGTGTCGATCTCGACCGGTCGGCACTCAACACCATTGGCAACGCGACCGAAAGCGAACGCTGGATTCGTACCAACAACTATCGTCGCGTGATCCTGGTCACCAACAACTACCATATTCCGCGCAGCACGCTGGAAATGTCCTATCGCATGAAGGATGTGGAATTCATTCCCTATCCGGTCGTGAACGGGGACCGCCGCGAACATAGCTGGGTTTCCGAAGGCGACACATTGCGCGTGCTCTTTATCGAATATGTGAAATATCTTGGCGCCGCTGTCCGTGTGGGTACGACCGAACTGTTCGGAACGCAGACCAATCAGGGTGTAACGACCGAGAATTGATCTTGCTGCCGGATTACGATTTCCTGATGGAAATGGCCGTTCTTCCTGATATATCGATGCCGTCACTTTCTGCAGAAAGTCCAGAATTCGTGCGTGATCGTTTACCGGAAGTCGGGAACGAAAATGCTTTAGCCAGGGTCTCCACCGACTGATGCTTCTCTATCTGCGCTCAATCTTGTTCAATGCGGCGTTTTATATCTGCACACTGGTTCAGATGATCGTCTATACGCCTTTCTATTTTCTTCTGCCCCGCAAGAAGGCCTGGATTGTGCCGAAGCTGTGGGCACGGGTCAATCTCTGGCTCCAGAAGCATATTGTCGGCACCGACTATGTGGTTGAAGGATTGGAGAACATTCCTGAGGGCGCTTATATCTGTGCGCCAAAGCACCAGTCTGCCTGGGATACCTATGCTTTCCTGCCCTATCTTGACGATCCCGTGCTGATCCTGAAGCGGGAATTGATGCGCATTCCGCTTTTTGGCTGGTATATCGCGAAAATGCAGATGATCCCGGTCGATCGCGGTTCTCGCGTCAAGGCACTGCATTCCATCACCAAGGGCGCGGAAAAGGCGATTGCGGAAGGCCGCCAGATTCTTATCTATCCAGAAGGTACGCGTCGGGCGCCAGGTGCTCCACCGCACTATAAATATGGCATCGTCCATCTTTACGAAGCGCTCAATCTGCCGGTTTTGCCTATTGCGCACAATGCAGGCCTCTACTGGCCACGCCGCAAGTTTCTGCGTTATCCGGGAACCATTCGCGCCCGTATTCTGCCGCCAATTCCGGCAGGTCTTCCGAAGGATGAATTTCTCAAAAGATTGATTGAAACGACCGAGACGGCCTGCGACGAATTTCTGGTCGCCGCCAGCCGCGATCCCAATCCACCACCCATGCCACCGACTGCCGTTCAAAGACTGAACGAACTCGGCGCCTAACCCTCACAGCATGTTAACGGCCTGATCACGTTCAATTGCGTTGCGGGAACGACAATTCGCCGCGTTTTCTAGAACTTTCGTTTTTCTTGCGCGCAACCTTGAAACCCGTTATCAGAGCCCGACACGAAAGGACACATCATGAATATTGATGCCATCTCCATCGGCTCCAATCCTCCTGAAGACGTCAACGTCATCATTGAAGTGCCTGTCGGCGGCCAGCCGATCAAGTACGAGATGGACAAGAAGGCCGGCGCCCTCATCGTCGACCGCTTCCTCTATACGCCAATGACCTATCCGGGCAATTACGGCTTCGTGCCACATACGCTTTCGGAAGACGGTGACCCGATTGACGTTCTCGTCTGCAACACCCGTCCGCTGGTTCCCGGCTGCGTGATCAATGTTCGCCCGATCGGCGTTCTGGTCATGGAAGACAATTCCGGCAAGGACGAGAAGATCATTGCAGTACCGTCGCCGCACCTGACGCGCCGCTATGAGAAGATTCACGACTATACCGATATGCCGGAGATCACTCTGAAGCAGATCGCGCACTTCTTCGAACACTACAAGGATCTGGAACCCGGCAAGTGGGTCAAGATCGGTGACTGGGGTGACGAAGATTACGCACGCAAGTTCATCGTCGAAGCTATCGAACGCGCCAAGGGCAAGTAAGCAACAGCTTCCCGATCCGTTTAGAGCGCCGATCTGATTGGATCAGATCGGCGCTCTAACTTTTTCTATCTTAAGCTTAATCTTATCGATCCTCGTTTCACTCCGGTCGGATTATGCTCTAGAACAACAGCGCCCGGCAATGTCCGGGCGCTTTTGTTTTTAGGCTTGCGAGTGATGCGCTTACAGGAAAAGCGGCAGCAGCGTCGTCCACATGAACTGGCGGATGAAGAAGATGATCAGCAGCAGGACGATCGGTGAAATATCGATGCCGCCGAGATTGGGTAAGATATTGCGGATCGGCCGCAGAACGGGTTCCGTCACCTTGTAGAGAAACTCACCGATCGAAGCCACGAAACGGTTGCCGGAATTGACGACATTGAACGCATAGAGCCACGAGAAGATGGCACTCGCTATAATGATATAGGTGTAGATATCGAGCGCCAAATCAATGGTGCGGAACAATGCGATCATGGAGGCCTCCTTGGCAATTGGCCGAGATGTAGCGGTTGCATCGGGCAAGAACAAGGGCCGAGCGATTGAACGCCGGTATTTTTGAGGCGCGCGGTGTGTGTTTCTAGGCGCTGGAACCGCCCGTTTGATGTTGGATAGTGTGGTGAATGAGATCGTTGACATGTTCCAGCCAATGATCGCGTACCCGCATGTTGCGCAGATGCTGGAGCGTATTGGCGACATAATCCACATTGGCCCCGGAATCGCCGTGAGCAGATGCGACGATCGCTGCGGCACTCTCAGGTGAAAGCGATCCGGCATATTGAATGTGGTGCCGGTCTGCGACATAGGTGACCGCATCGACATTGCGACCGTCAGCGAGGCGCAGGCGCAGATGCTTTTCGTGATAGACTTGGTTCGACATTTCACGTTCGCGCAGATAGGTCATCACTTCGCCAGTCATGTCACCAGGCACGCGAAAAGCGATGCCGAGACATGAGCCACCGGTGTCCAGGCCCAGGACCAGACCCGGTTGGTCCGGCGTTCCGCGATGGACATGCGAATAGATGCACAGGCTGCGCCTGTAGCCGTAAAGACGCGCCCGGACGGTCTCCACATGTGCAAAGCCCGGTCGCCACATCAGCGAGCCATAGCCGAAAACCCAGAAATCGTTCATTCGCCTGTCATTGAGAGCTGTGGTCATGAAGGGTGTCCATAATGGATCAGTGGACGCCGATTTCCACCGGTAATCAACGGATATCCCTCGATTTTTCTTCTCAATCGCTTCACAAGGCACATTCCTGCCATAATATGGCCAACAGTCGGGAGGAGCAAAACATATCGGGGTTTGGAATGTTCAGTCTGACCCCGGAGCGAGGCTCTTCGAAACAACCGTCTGATTAATGTAAGGCTTTTTGAAATGGCGCATACTGGAATGAACGCATCGAAGTCCAGAAAGCGTCCCATCGCGCTCATTGTCATTCTGCTTGTCTTGATCGCTGGCTATACAGCGGGCTGGTTCTATATCGCAAACAGGCTAGAGGCACGAGCCAAGGCCGACATGGCCAAGCTTGCCTCTCAGGGCGTCGGCGTGAAATGCGAAGACTTGCGCATGGGCGGCTATCCGTTGCGCGTCAATGTCGTCTGCGACAGCATTTCCTGGCAGCGTCCTTCTGAAGGCATGGCGTTCCGCGCAGGGCGCTTCACCTCGGGTTCCCCGGTCTATGCGCCACGTTCCCTCTCGAACGATCTGACAGGACCCGCCTTCATCGAATTTCCGGGGCTGGAACCGCTGGAAGTCAACTGGAGCAAGTTTACCTCCAACACCCGGCTGGCACGTCCGTTCCCGACAGAGATTGAGCTCGCCGCGCGTGAAGTGGCTGTCGGTCTTCGCACCGAAGCCACCACGACAGTGCCGCTCAGCACGCTTGAGCAGATGGATTTCCGCATGAGCGCCTCGGGTGACACATTGAAGGTCAATGGTCGCTTTGCCGGTCTGAAACTTGCCAAGGCAGCGATTGGTACAGCCACCAGCCCTGAAATCGACGGTGTGGCGGATATCGATGTGTCCGATGCCGCGACGTTGCTCGCAAAGGGCGATGCTCCTTTTCATGAACGGTTGCGCGGGCATTCCGGTACCGTCAATCAGGCTTTCCTGTCCATGCCCAATGGAGCGATGGTTTCGGTAGCCGGGCCGTTTTCGGTCGATGCTGACGGGCTGATTAATGCCGATGTGAAGCTGACACTGGTCAACCCGCAATCGCTGGCGCAGGCTGGTCAGACAGTGTTTCCCGAGCAGGGTGGCAATATCGCTACCGTTTTGTTTGCTCTCTCGGCCATGCCGAAAGATGAAAACGGCAATCCCGTGATGGAGATTGCCGTTCGCAAGGGTAAGGTCAGCGCTGGATTTATTCCGCTCGGGCGGTTGCCTGCGCTGTAGCGCAATATGCGCCCTATTTTTGCTCGCTGGTACGCGTTGCAGCCTGACGGCCGAAATCAGGCGCATCCACTTCCTGACCTGCATCGATGATGCCGCGCCGGACAGCGCGCGTGCGCGTGAAAAGGTCGAACAGCGCTTCACCATCCCCCCAGCGGATCGAGCGCTGAAGCGAGGCGAGATCTTCCGAAAAACGCCCGAGCATTTCGAGGATGGCATCCTTGTTGTGCAGGCATACATCGCGCCACATCGTCGGATCGGATGCGGCCAGTCGTGTGAAATCGCGGAAACCGGAAGCCGAGTATTTGATGACTTCCGACTTGGTCACCTGTTCCAGATCACTGGCTGTGCCAACGATATTGTAGGCGATGATGTGCGGCAGATGCGAGACAATGGCCAGCACCAGATCGTGGTGCTGCGGGTCCATGCGATCAAGCCGTGAGCCGCAGGCGACCCAGAACTCGCTCAGCTTTTCGAGAGCTGCTTCACTCGTGTCGGGCAGGGGCGTCAGAATGCACCAGCGATTGGTGAAAAGCTCTGCAAAGCCTGCATCGGGGCCGGAATACTCTGTACCCGCCAGCGGATGACCGGGAATGAAATGCACATTGTCCGGCAGTTCCGGTTGCATCTGCGCAATCACGGAAGCCTTGGTGGAGCCAACATCGGTGACGATGGCACCGGGCTTGAGGTTTGCCGCGATCTGGCGTGCAACCGTTCCTGACGAGCCAACCGGCACAGATACAATGATCAGATCGGCATCCTTGACGGCCTCCGCACTGTCGGTGGTGTAGCTGTCACCGAGACCCAGTTCCTCGGCCCGCTTCAGTGTTTCACTGCTGCGTGTGGCGATGGCGATATGATCGGCGAGCTTTTCGCGTCGAATGACACGCGCCAGCGATGAGCCGATAAGGCCGATGCCGATCAGGGCGATCTTGTTGAAATGGATCGTGGACATTGTTCTACTTCAAAAATTCGGTCAGGGCGGCGACGACGCCACGATTGGCTTCCTCCGGTCCGACCGTCATGCGCAAGGCATTGGGGAACCCGTAACCGCCGACGCGACGCAGTATATAGCCACGCTTGGAGAGCCACTCGTCGGCCTTGTCGGCGGAATGCGCGCCATTGTCCGAAAAATGGATCAGCAGGAAGTTCGTGACTGACGGCGTAACCCGAAGACCAAGTCTGGTGAACTCTTCGGTCAGCCAGCCAAGCCATTTGTCGTTGTAGGTGATCGATTTTTCGACGTGGGCGCGGTCGCGGATGGCCGCAGCACCGGCGGCAATGGCGGCTGAATTCATATTGAATGGCCCGCGGATGCGATTGACGGCATCGACCACATGCAGAGGCGCATACATCCAGCCAATACGCAGACCCGGAAGCCCGTGGATTTTCGAAAAAGTGCGCGTCATGACAACATTCTCGTTGGATGAAACGAGTTCGAGGCCCGATTCATAGTCATTGCGACGAACATATTCTGCATAGGCCGCATCGAGAACCAGAAGCACATACTTCGGCAATCCGGCATGAAGGCGGCGGACTTCCTCGAAAGGCAGATAGGTTCCGGTTGGATTGGCCGGATTGGCGATGAAGACGATCTTCGTGCGCGGCGACAGGCCAGCCAGAATGGCATCCACGTCGATACGCTCGTTCTTCTCCTTCACCGTGATCGGCGTCGCGCCGGCACCCAGCGTCTGGATCTTGTAGACGGCAAAACCGTGCTCCGTGATGATGGCTTCGTCGCCCGGAGCAAGATAGGTCTGGCAGATCAGGCCAAGCAGTTCGTCGGAACCATTGCCGCACAGGATGTTGGCCATGTTGAGCCCCTGCGTTTCGGCAATTGCCTCACGCAGCGCCAGGGCCTGCCCATCGGGATAACGCTCCAGCTTCTCGCCTGCGTGTCGATAGGCTTCGACCGCATGCGGGCTTGGCCCGATCGGCGTTTCGTTGGAGGAGAGCTTATAGACCTTGGCAACGCCTTCCACATGTTCCTTACCGGGTACGTAGGCTGCGATATCGAGCAGGCCTGCCTTGGGCTGGGGACGGGTAAGGTTCTGCGTATCGGTCATGATTTTGGCTCCGCCAAAAGGTCAATGTTAAAGTTACGATGGGTTAAAGTTACGATGGCGGCATATCCCGCCATTGCGTCTAAGTCGAGAAAAACCTTGTTCGGTAATACTTGCAGACCGCAGCAACTGTACGTTTTCCCGGGCGATGATGCGCAAATGCCCTAACTCTTTCGATCTGTCTTGCTGGTCCGTGCCGGTGTTTTCCGCAATCCGCCGACAGGCGTTCCCTGAGGTGCGAGAACCGGAACGAAGACACGGCGCGAGGAGCGCTGTGCGACAGGCAGTCCCTGATAAAGACGCTTCTGCGCTTCCACCACCAGAACGCCTGAAAAGACCGGCCACAGCCTCCGCCCCATGCCTTCCAGCGCCAGACAGGGCCGCATCATCCATCGGCGCGTAGCGGGTGGGAAATGCAAGGCGTCGCTGACCGTACTGACGGTGAAATTCGCTTCACGCAGCAGGGTCGTCAGCTGTGTGCGGCTATAAGGTCGCCCGCTGCCGAAGGGTGTATGCTCGAAGCGGGCCCAGACACCGCGCCGGTTCGGCACCACGATGACGAGCCGCCCATTGGGGGCGAGGACGCGCCACATCTCTTTCAGCGTTTCTGTCGGATTTTCCGCATACTCCAGCGCATGCACCATAAGCACCCGATCGATCGAGGAATCGGGTAGCGGCAGTTCCTCATCGAAAACAAGCGCTGTTGCCGTTTTCTCTACTGAGGGCCAGGCGACGGCTCCCTGACCGGCAGGCATGAAGGCGAATGTCCGCTCCGTATCGGCGCTGAAGCGGTCGAGATAGGGCAGGCTGTAGCCCATGCCGACAAGCCGCTCTCCCGGCACGTGACCCCATAGGCCGGCAAGCGCCATGCGAATGGCGCGTTCCGCGAGATGGCCCAGCGTGGTGTCGTAAAATGATCGCAGTTCGATGATGTCTGGATGCATGAATGTCACGCTATATGAAATCTTAACGCTGGGAAATGGAGAAGCCGGAGCATCTTCATCTGGTGGGGTGCAATTTCCTCAAACCATGCTATAGAGCGTGCCTTTCCGGCGCCTTTGATCGCGCCAAAGTCTGCGCGAAAGCGAACGATCAGGAGAAGCAGCAGATGCCCGAAGTCGGTGGCAAGACAATCGAAGTTCTCTTTAGCCCGGACGAGATTGCCGGTCGCAATCTCGAGCTCGCCAAGGCCATTGCTGAACGCAAGTTCCACAACCTGCTGACGATTTCGATCCTGAAGGGCTCCTTCATCTTTGCAGCCGACCTCATCCGCGCAATGCATGATGCGGGCGTGGAGCCCGATGTCGAATTCATCACGGTTTCAAGCTACGGCAAGGGCACGACAAGCGCCGAAGTTCGTCTTCTGCGCGATATCGACAGCGATGTTCGCGACCGCGATGTACTGCTGATCGATGATATTCTGGAGTCTGGAAAGACACTGAAATTCGTTCGCGAACTTATGCTGGAACGCGGAGCGCGGAGCGTCAGCATTGCTGTTCTTCTCGACAAGAGCGTGCGCCGCAAAGTCGATCTTGATGCCGATTTCGTGGCTTTCGAATGCCCCGACTATTTTGTCGTCGGTTATGGCATGGACGTTGGGCACGCCTTCCGCCAGTTGCCCTTTGTCGGTCGTGTGATGGATTAAGGCTCCGGCCTGCTTCTCAATCGAACTTCAGCAGGCGCTGCAGATATTCCTTTTCCATCTGCGGCGTCAGCGCATTACCAAGTTTGCGGCGGATTTCATCGAGAATTTCACGCGCGCGCTGAATATCGATTTCACCTGGAATCTTGACGTCATCGTTGAGGCCGCTGTCGCCGGTACCTTGCTGGCGCCCAAGCGGGTCCCTTCCCCGACTGCCATTGGCGCCACTTTGCCCCTGACCTTGCTGGCCCATGGCTTGCTGCATTTTCTGCATCATGTCGCGCCCGCCGCGACGCAGTGCATCGAGTGCGCTGCCCTGCTGGTCGCTTGCTTCGGCACCTTCGCTGCGGCCCAACGCATCAGTGGCGTTGCCCATTGATTTTCCGGCATCCGAAAAATCCTTGCCGGGTTCAATACCCATGCCTTTCAAATCGTCCATCAGTTTTTGCAGATCGGATTGAAGGTCCTTTTGCTGCTGCTGCAGCTTGCGCATGGTTTCCGCCATATCGGGTGGCACATCGCCTTTCCCGCCCTGACCGTTCTCGCTCTGGCCGTTTTCGGTTTCACCGCCCGGCTGTCCGCCGCCCATGGAACCGTCATCACCCGGGAACATGTTGTCGCCGAATTCGCCCTCACCATCGCTGCCACCGAATTGGCGTTGCATCTTCTGATCGAGATCGAAGGTTTCGTTCATCGTCTTTTGCTGGCGTTGCATCAGTTCGCCGAGCTTGTTCATCTGCTGCTGCATCTGGCCTTGTTGGCCCTGCTGACCTTGCCCCTGACCTTGCTGGCCCTGTTGCATCTGTCCCATCTGCAGATTGTTCATCAGGTTCTGCAATTGCGACAGCAGTTCTTCCGCCTGATCGCGTGAGCCCTGACGCGCGAGATTTTCGATCTGGTCCATCATGCGCTGGAGGTCTTTTTCCGTCAGCATTCGCGCATTGGGATCGGGAGCGGCTTGGCGCGCATTGGGATTCTGTTGCTGGCGCTGGGCGAATTCCCGCAGGAAATCCTGCATCGCCTTGCGTAGCTCTGCCGAAAGCTTTTCGATCTCCTCTTGTGAGGCGCCGTTCTGGAGAGCGTTTTTCAGGGCCTCCTGTGCTTGCCGCAGGCGCTTTTCGGCGGCGGACAGATTTCCATCTTCGATGCCAAGGGCCACCTGCCACATATAATCCGCTGCATCGCGCAAGGCGTCATCGCTCCTGGCGAGACGAAGACGTGTACCAATCGTGACCAGACCCAGATAATGGGCTGCATTCTTGATGGTTTCGTCCGGGCGAAGCGTGATTGCCGACAGCATGTCGAGCACATGATCGCGTTGCGTCGCATCGAGCGCGAGGATACGGCGCTGTTCCGCAACGGCGCGGGCAAGTGGATTGCTGAAAGGGCGCTCGGGCAAAGTGATGATCTTGGTTTCGCTGCGGCCCGTTTGTCCGGCGGCGTCGGTTACGACCAGCGTGAGCGCAACTTTTTCACCTGCCCAAGGATGCTCGGTCAGGTCTTTCGACGTCGTGGCGTCCTTCACACCGCGGCGCGGCAGTGCAAGCGGCAGTTCCGGTGCATCGTAGAGTGGTGCGGCTTCCTCATCCTCATCATTGTTGAGCGGGATGATCTCACCTTCGGCCTTTACCGGCGCGTAGTCGTCCTCGATCTGATAGGAAAGTTGCAATGTGCCATTCAGCGCGTGTCCCGGCTCTTTCGTGAAGCGGATCGTTGGCGGATTATCCGGCGTGACGACAAATTTCCAGCGGGCATCGGTGCCGGAAAGCGCTATGGTTTCATCCTGCTGCAAATCGTAGCGGAAGTTGCGGCTTCCATCGACGACGGCCTGTTCTGCAGGCTCCTTCTGGTCTTCCTTCGCGTTTACCGGCTGTACGTCGCGGCGCTCGCCCTTCGCATCGGTCGCAGTCAGGCGTTCGGAACCGCCACCGATCACGCGGACCGACAGAATGCTGCCTTGCGGTACATTGATTGCGGCCTGTTCGCTGTCGTTCGTCGTGGTCAGGAAGACCGGAGCACGGCCGGTATAGCGCGGCGGCGTTACCCATGCATCGATGCGGGCAACGGCGGTTCCATTGCTTGGACGGATATGAAAGGCATCGGCAATGCGCCCGCTGTTTGGGCTGAGGCTGTAGGCGAAGGCGGTCATGAAGAGCAGGGCGACCACCGCACGAATGCCGAAGGGATCGTGTTCGGGAACACGCGTATAAGGCAGGCCGGATTGCAGGTTCTTGAGCCGGTCCGCCATGCGGCGCTGGTGTTCCCGCCACAGGGCGACAGCGAATGGATCGTGTTCGCCTGTTGCCATATGGCCTGTCTGGACGGAAAGCGGTTCGTGAACGAGACCGTTGATCGCCTCGATACGACTTGTGACGTCGCTTTCTGCTGGGGTGCGAAACCGGAACGGCAGATAAAGCGCAATGAGGGTGGCAATACCGAATAGCGTCAGCACGCCGATATGCAGCCAACGGGGCATCATGCCGAACAGGCCGAACCAGCTCAGGCTGGCAAACAGACCGACGAGAAGAATCAGCGGCAGGATCAGCGGCCAGAACCGCTCGAAGCTGATCGAAAGAAAGGCACGCAGACGCAGACGGCGCAGGCTGGCGCCATCGCCTGAAAACAGCCGCAGAAAAACATCCCGCGCATGACGCGGCGGGTTTTTCCTGTCGTTGCTGCTATCTGTCTGCGGGGCCGCCTTAGGGGCAGTCATAGGTCTCGTCTTTCGCGTCAGCCGATTTCGGTTCGGCTGACAGGATAACATGCATCATGGCAAAGGCGAGGCTTTGCCCCGAGATTTATGGGCCATGATAAATGTGGGCCATGAATAATTATGGTCGCGAGACCTATAACCATTCCGGTACGGAATCGAGCGCGAGCAGTTCTTCATAGGTACGGCGCGCACGCACGACATGATAACGGTCGCCGTCGACCAGCACTTCGGGGATGAGCAGACGGCTGTTGTAGGTGCTGGAAAGCACCGCGCCATATGCACCCGTCGTGCAGACGGCAATCAGATCGCCTGGAGCAGGCTTTGCCACTTCCCGGTCGAGGCCGAGATAGTCGCCTGTTTCGCAGACCGGACCGACAAAATCGGCACGAATACGCGGCGCATCATCCTTCGGCAAAGTGACAGGCTTGATGTCGTGGAACGCATCATAAAGCGTCGGACGAATCAAATCGTTCATTGCCGCATCCACGATGACGAAGTTCTTGGCGTCGCCTTCCTTGACGAAGATCACTTCCGTTACCAGAAGCCCGGCATTGCCGACGATCAGGCGGCCCGGTTCGAACACCGTTTTCAGGCCCAGCGGCTTGATGTGCTTGGCGACGATTTCTGCATAGGCGACGGGTAGCGGCGGAGGTGTATTGTCTGTGCGGTAGGGAATGCCGAGTCCCCCGCCAACATCGACGTGGCGGATGTTGTGACCGTCGGCCTGCAGTTCCTTGACCAGTTGCGCCATCAGGGCGAATGCATTGTCGAAGGGTTCGAGGTCGATGATCTGGCTACCGATATGCATATCGATGCCGACCACGTCGAGACCGGGCAGGCTCGCTGCGCGCGCATAGGCCTCACGCGCCTTGACGCGCGGAATGCCGAACTTGTTTTCAGATTTGCCAGTTGAAATCTTGGCGTGGGTCTTCGCATCTACATCGGGATTGATGCGCAGCGATACGGATGCGACCTTGCCTGCCTTGACGGCGCGAGCGGAAAGAATTTCCAGCTCTGGTTCGGATTCAACATTGAAGCAATAGATGCCCGCTTCAAGCGCGAAGTCCATTTCGTGTGGAGTCTTGCCAACGCCTGAAAAGACGATCTTGTTGGCCGGGATGCCTGCAGCAAGCGCCCGGCGGATTTCGCCTTCCGAAACGGTGTCCGCGCCGGCACCAAGCTTCGCCAGAGTTTTCAGCACGGCCAGGTTCGAATTGGCCTTCAGCGCGTAGGTCACGAGCGTTTCCATGCCGGCGAAGGCTTCGCTGAACACGCGGAAATGACGCTCGATGGTCGCGCGGGAATAAACGTAAAAAGGGGTGCCAACGGCCTGTGCGATTTCAGGCAGGCTGACATTTTCGGCGTGAAGAACGCCGTTGCGATGTTCGAAATGGTTCACGGGAATGCCCTGCAGCAGAAACTTACAACAGCTTGTCGAGGATGATCGGCTTGTCTTCCTTCGGTTTCGGCTTGGTGTGGCCCTGTTCGTCCGTCACGACGGCGGATGGCGGCGGCTCCAGCGGGCCCTTGCGACCGCAAGCGGCGAGCGTTGCCGCAAGCGCGGCGATCAGAAGCACGGAAGAAATGGCGGAGCGGCCTGTCATCAGCTTTGGTTCCCGAAATATATGATCTTGCTCTAAGTTTTGTCTTTACGCATGTCTTCCAAAACCGGTTCCCACTTTTGGAAGACATGCTCTAGGTCTAACTCATAATGCCCGAAAGTGGAATCATCAGTTCGACAGATGATTCCACATGACGTCATGTTGATCGATTATCAGGCCTTGGTGATGCGCTTCTTCCAGTAACGAATCTGGCGACGCACCTCCTGCGGGGCCGTGCCACCGAAGGACTGACGGCTTTTCACTGATTTCTCGACCGTCAGATAGCCGAAAATCGCATCCGTGATGCCCGGATGAATCGACTGCAGTTCCTCAAGTGAAAGCTTCGCCAGATCGACCTTGCGGCTTTCAGCCAGAGCGACTGCGCGACCGGTGACGTGATGTGCCTCACGGAAGGGCAGCCCCAGTTCACGCACCAGCCAGTCGGCGAGATCGGTCGCAGTGGAATAGCCTGAACCGGCCGCCTTTTTCATTGACGCTACATTGATCGTCAGGTCGCGCACCATGCCGGCCATGGCGGCGATGGCGAGTTCCAGGTTTTCAGCTGCATCGAAGACCTGTTCCTTGTCTTCCTGCATGTCCTTGGAATAGGCGAGCGGCAGGCCCTTCATGATGGTCAGAAGCGCGACCAGCGAACCGTTGATACGGCCTGTCTTGGCGCGGACCAGTTCCGCAGCGTCCGGGTTTTTCTTCTGCGGCATGATCGACGAGCCGGTGGAAAAGGCATCGGACAGCCGCACGAAATTGAATTGCGGCGTCGACCAGATGACGATTTCTTCCGCAAGGCGCGAAAGATGACCGGCGCAGATGGCGCCAAGCGACAGAAACTCCAGCGCATAGTCGCGGTCGGAAACGCTATCGAGAGAATTGCGGGTCGGTTCGCGGAAGCCAAGCGTTTTGGCGGTCATGTGGCGGTCGATCGGGAAGCCGGTGCCTGCAAGGGCTGCAGCACCCAAAGGCGATTCGTCCATACGTTCGATTGCGTCACGCACGCGCGACAGGTCGCGACCGAACATTTCGACATAGGCCATGCAATGATGACCAAAAGTGACAGGCTGCGCGGTCTGGAGATGGGTGAAACCCGGCATGACCGTCGCCGCATGTTCTTCGGCGCGTTCCAGAAAAGCTTCGATCAGATTCTTGAGGGCGGCGGCGGTCTTTTCCAGTTCCTGCTTCACCCAGAGGCGAAAGTCGACGGCCACCTGATCGTTACGCGAACGGGCGGTGTGGAGCCGTCCGGCGGACGGGCCGATCAGATCGGCAAGCCGCGCCTCGATGTTCATATGAATGTCTTCGAGCTTGCGCGAGAAGGTGAACTTGCCGTCCTCGATTTCCTTGAGGATGGTTTTCAGACCATCTTCGATTTGTCGATGGTCTTCTGCCGCAATAATGCCTGTCTTTGCCAGCATGGCTGCATGGGCGAGCGAGCCTTGAATATCCTGCGCATAGAGCTTGCGGTCGAAGCCGATCGATGCATTGATCTCTTCCATGATCGCATCGGGCCCTGAGGCAAAACGGCCGCCCCACATCTGGTTGCTTGATTTTTGTTCGCTCATGCTCATATGCCCCGAGTGACGGTTTGGCGGAATATTGGAAAGAAGTAACGCGACATGGCAGAAGACAACGAAAAGGCGAATTCCGAACAGCAGGCGAAATCGGGAAATCGCAAGATCGTCCTTCTTGCCGCCCTTGCCGGTGTCATTGCCGGTATCGGGGCGGTATACGTGATGGAGCGCCCTTCTGGCAATGTGGTTGCCCAGAATGTTTCGACGAATGTTTCAGCGGAAAGCGATGAAGCTTCGGCGCAATGCGTGTTGAAAGCGGATAAGCTTAAGGCACTTGATACAGCTGCGACCGGGGGCGTGGCGGCGATGCGTGCCGCTGAAAAGCCGATTTCCGTCTCGCATATTGCTTTCACAGGCCCGGACGGCAAGCAGATGACTCTCGGCGATTTTAAGGGCAAGACACTGCTGGTCAATCTCTGGGCGACGTGGTGCGCGCCATGCCGCGAGGAAATGCCCGCTCTCGACAAGCTCGAGGCCGAAAAAGGCGGGGCCGATTTCGAGGTCGTCGCAATCAACATCGACACCGGCTCGGATGACAAGCCCAAGGGCTTTCTGAACGAAATTGGTATCAAGAATCTGACGCTACACCGGGACGCTTCCATGTCGAGCTTCAACGAACTGAAGCGCAAGAATCTGGCCTTCGGCCTTCCGGTGACGCTGCTGGTCGACAAGGACGGCTGCCAGATTGCATCCATGAACGGTCCAGCACCTTGGGATAGCCCGGAAGCGGCTAAACTCATCGAAGCGGCAAAGAATCTTTAGCCTCGACAAACGACGAAATCAGTGGCTTGCTCCCTTTTCAAGAGAGGGAGCCGCCCATGAGCCTTGAAGTCTGGCTTGCATTTTCCGCCGCGTCCATCGTGCTTCTGGTCATCCCGGGGCCGACCGTCTTGCTCGTCGTCTCCTATGCCTTGGGTCAAGGTTGGAAAGCGGCTTTCCCGATGGCTGTCGGTGTCGCCCTTGGCGACTTTACCGCGATGACGCTTTCCATGCTTGGCGTGGGTGCGCTGCTGGCAGCGTCGGCAACCGTGTTCACCACCGTTAAATGGGCAGGTGCCGCTTATCTGATCTGGCTCGGCATAAAACTGTTTCGCGCTGGTGGAACACTTCATGCCAGTGCCCGACACGACAAGGTGCATCCGGCGCGGATGCTGGTTCATGCGTGGCTCGTGACAGCGCTCAATCCGAAGAGCATCACCTTTTTCGTTGCTTTTCTTCCGCAGTTTCTTAGCCCGCACCGGGATTTCCTCACCCAGATGCTGGTTTTCGAAAGCACGTTCCTCGTGCTCGCTTTTCTCAATGCCTTTGCCTATGCACTTCTGGCAACCCGCGCACGCCGCTTCTTCTCAAGCGAACGCGCGCTGCGCATTTTCAATCGGGCTGGCGGAACATTGCTGATCGGTGCTGGCGTCGCGACCGCCTCAATGCGATCAACCTGAGACGAAACCCGCACGTTTTAGCCGGACGATGGCAAGATCAAGTGCGGAAAGGAATGCAGAGCGGTCCTTGGGCGAAAATGGAGCGGGTCCGCCTGTAACTTCGCCTGCGGAACGCAAACTATCCATCAGATTGCGCGTCGCCAGCGTGTTGCCGATGGTGTTTTGGGTGTGAACGCGTCCGTTCGGTGCGATCACCGAAGCGCCTTTTTCGAGCGAGCGGCTGGCCAAAGGAATGTCGGCGGTAATCACGATTGCACCCGGTCGCGAATTCTCGGCAATCCAGTCGTCAGCGGCGTCGAGCTTGTCCGATACGATAACCCGTTCGACACGCTCCGCATCGCGGGGAATGGCAATGAAACTGTTGGCCACCAGCATGACCGGCAGATTGTGCCGTTCCGCCACGCGATAGATTTCAGCTTTCACCGGGCAGGCGTCAGCATCGACGAGAATGCGGATGGTTTCAGGTTCAATGTTCATGCCGCTTCATAAAATGCGGGCGGCTGTTTGGCAAATTCAACGCTGCGATCAGTTTTATGCGATAGGCGTTTGCCGCAAAGCGGTATAAGGCGGGCCGCGAAAGTGAGAGTTCTGCCATGGCCGCCCGTTTGTTCCCCGTCATGTTTGTCCTGCTTTGGGCCACCGGTTTTATCGGAGCCGGGCTTTCCATGCCTTATGCCGAACCATTTACTTTCATGGCGGTGCGTTTTTCCATCGCGGCTGTCATCATGACACTTTGGGCGCTAGCGAGCCGGAGTATCTGGCCGAAAGGCGATGTGCTTCTTCATGCGGCGATTGCCGGTTGTCTCATCCACGGCGTTTATCTTTCCGCCTTGTTCTGGGCCGTTCACCACGGCCTGCCTGCGGGAATGTCCGGTCTGGTGGCGGGCCTTCAGCCGATGTTGACCACGCTGATTGCGGCCATTCTTCTGGGAGAACGAGCGAGCGGGCGGCAATGGACAGGGCTTCTGATCGGTTTCTGCGGCGTCGCCATGGTGGTATGGCCGAAGTTTTCGGCTGGCAGCGGTGTCGATCCGAAAAGCCTGGCGGCGGCATTTTTGGCTGTGGTGGCGATCAGCACTGGCACAGTCTGGCAGAAGCGGTTCGGCACGGCTGGTGATCTCAAGGCCGGGACGGCGGTGCAATATATCGCTGCGGCCATTTTGACTGCTATCTGTGCCTTTGCTTTCGAAACACGCGTCATGATCTGGTCGCCATCGCTGATTTTTGCGCTGGTCTGGCTGACGCTCGCCATTTCTATCGGTGCCATTCTGGCGCTTCTCGTCATGATCCGCGAAGGCGCCATGTCGAAAGTCGCATCGTTGTTTTATCTGGTGCCCGGCACCGCCGCGATCATGGCCTATCTGATTTTTGGTGAAACGCTATCGGCAATCCAGATTGCAGGTATGGTGGTGACGACGCTTGGCGTTGCACTGACTACTTTACGTCGATGAGCTCGGGTTGTTGTTCGCGCTTGCGAAAAATCATGATCGCGGCGTTTATTTCCGCACCGATGATGAAAATTGCTGACAGCATATAGAGAAAGACGATCGCCACCATGATGGAGGCGAGGCCCGCATAGGTCGTTACATAGGTGGCGAAAGTTTCCAGATATTTTGCAAAGGCCATTGCGGCGGCAAGCCAGGCGATGAGCGTGATCAATATGCCGGGCAGGATATCGCCGAGGCTGCGCCGTCCGGCTGGAAGCCAGATATGCACCATGAACAGTGCCAGAACCAGAACCCCCACTGCCACAGTATAGCGCCAGAAGGCAATCGTGCCTGTGAACGGCGCTATATCGGGAAACCATTGTTCGGCAAGACGCACGGCAAGCGGGGCCAGAACCAGCAGAAAGCTGATTGCCATCAGGCTCAGAGTGCCGACGAGAACGAAGCCCAGACTTTGCAAGCGGCAGAAAATGATCGAGCGCTGGTCGCTGACGCGATAGGCTCGGTTGAGCGCGATGCGCAGCGCCTCCACGCCATTGGAGGCAAAATAGGCGGCTGCGATGACACTGAGCGTTAGCAGTCCGCTGCGCTGCACGGTCAGCACGTTCATCACTTCGTTGGCAATTGGGGCAGCGATGTTCGACGGCCACATATCGAAGATGACATGCACCGCCGTATCGGCGAATTCCTTGGTGCCGAGAAAGCTTGCAAGCGTGGTGGCAAAGATGAGGAACGGAAACAATGCCATCAGGCCGGAAAGGGCAATATGGCTGGCGAAGGCCCAGCCATCGTCCGAACTGAAATGACCGATGACATCATAGGTGATCTGACGGAGAAAACGTCTGATTTTTCGCATCCGCAGATTTGTCCCTCAAAGCCTTGGTCGGTATTCGATAGTGTTCAGCCGGTGTTTCAAGGCCTTAAATCTAGCATTGGTCTGCGGATTGCAAGGGCGGGACCCGTTTTAAACCGGAGCCGAATCAAGCAAGCTTGGCGAAACGGCAGCGGGAAACGAACATATGGCTCCGGCACAAACCGGTCAGAACCGACAGCGTAATATCATTATCACCGGCTGTTCCTCCGGTATCGGTGCCTATTGTGCCGAAGCACTGCACAGTCAAGGCTGGCGCGTCTTTGCGACCGCCCGCAAGGATGCGGATATTGCGGCACTCAAGGCAAAGGGAATGGAAGCCCATTATCTCGACTATACGGAGCCGCAGTCGATCGCGGTCTTAGCCGATGAGGTGCTGCGCCAGACGGACGGCAAGCTCGATGCCCTGTTCAATAATGGTGCTTATGCTCAACCCGGCGCGATAGAGGACTTGCCGGTCGAAGCCTTACGCCAGCAGTTCGAAGCCAATTTCTTCGGTTGGCACGACCTTACCCGACGCTTGGTTCCGGTCATGCGCAGGCAAGGGCATGGGCGCATCGTGCATTGCTCGTCGATCCTCGGTCTCGTGCCGATGAAATGGCGCGGTGCTTATGTGGCGTCAAAGTTTGCGCTTGAAGGGCTGATGCTTGCGCAGCGCATGGAGCTGGAAGGTTCCGGTATCGATGTGTCGCTGATTGAACCCGGCCCGATTGCTTCGCGCTTCACTTACAACGCCGCCAGCCATGCTAGAGCCAATATCGACATGGAAGCTTCGGTGCATCGCGAGCTTTACCAGCGCCAGATGGCGAAACTGGAAGGTGGCGGTACAAAATCCAAGAACAAGCTTGGACCGGAAGCCGTCTATGCTGTACTGCTTCATGCATTGGAGGCGCCGCGTCCCCGCCCGCATTATGTGGTGACGAGACCGGCGAAACTTGGGTCACTGGCACGACGTCTGATGCCTGCCCGCTGGCTCTACCGGATGCTGTCCGACCAGTCATGAGGTCAGGGACGGTGCGCATGGGAAGGAAATAAAATGGACGTTCTGTTCAAGGGCGCGGCAATGGTGGCCATGTTTGCTGTGGCCGTCGTTCTGATCATCGGTCTGCGCAACATGATGCGCGGCGGTGACGGCAATTTCTCGAACAAGATGATGCAGCTGCGTGTTTTCCTGCAGTTCATTGCCATCGTTCTGATCGTTGGTGCGATCTATTTTGCCCGCCAGAAAACTGGCCAGTAAATATGGTCAAGCTCAACAAGATCTATACCCGCACGGGCGACAAGGGCACGACCGGACTTGCCAGCGGACCACGGCGGCTGAAGTCGGACCTGCGCGTCGAAGCCTATGGCACGGTGGATGAAACCAATGCCTGCATTGGCATGGCGCGCCTTCACACCGGCGGCGAAGATAATCCTCATGCGCAAATCGATGCCATGCTGGGTCGTATCCAAAATGATCTTTTCGACCTTGGTGCGGATCTTTCAACCCCGGATGACGGCAAGCCGCTCGCCTATGAACCGCTGCGCATCGTCGCATCGCAGGTTTCGCGTGTGGAAGCCGATATTGATCTCCTCAATACCGATTTGCAGCCGCTGCGTTCGTTCATTCTTCCGGGCGGTTCGGCGGCATCGGCTGCATTGCATCTCGCTCGCACGGTTTCACGCCGGGCCGAGCGCCTGATGGTTGCGCTTGCCCGCGTCGAAGGAGAGGTCGTTTCGGCGGAGGCTTTGCAATATATGAACCGCCTCTCCGATTTCCTGTTCGTGGCGTCGCGAACCGTCAACGATAACGGCGCGCAGGACGTTCTCTGGGTGCCCGGCGCCAACCGCTAATCAGACGCCACGTCTGTTGCCCCAGATCAGCACGTGAAGCTGGGGCAGGACGTGCGCTTCGTACCAGCCATCCGCAATTACCTTTTCGACCAGCCATTCCATTCGCCGCATGATGCCGTCGATATCGATTGCGGCATCATGTGCTTCGGGCGGCGGCGGTGTGTGATTGCCGGGCTGGAGATAGACCGGTAGACCGGAATATTGACTGGCTACATCTTTCGCGAAGGCATAATCGGCATCGTTAAAGATGACGAATTTCAGCACCGTTCGCGGCGTTGTGCCTGCAGCCTCGACACAGGCCGCCAGCGCGTCGAAATCGGAGCTCATGCCGCTTGAAGGTGGTTTTGGGCTCAGTACCAGTGCGTCGAGCGCGGAAAACCAGTCTTGCGCGACCGATCCTTGGGTTTCCAGTGCAAAGCGATAGCCTTCGGTCTTGCCGTGCTCGATCAAGGGCCCCAGCGGTTGAATGGCCGGATTGCCGCCCGAAAGTGACACTGTTAGTGGCTTATTTCGGGAAAGTGTCGTCACTTCACCCCAAATCGCTTCAACACTCATCGCCTTCCACTCGTGGCGAAAGCGGCTTTCGACGGCGTGCAGGCTGTCGCACCAGACGCAGCGATAATCGCAGCCACCGGCTCGCACGAAGACGGTCGGCTCACCGATCAGCACACCTTCGCCCTGTATCGTAGGGCCGAAAATCTCTGCGATGCGTATTTGCTTCACGGTCTGTACTCGGCCCATGTCTTGGGCGTTTCACTGACCCGCACGGCGGAAATTTCCGGCCAGCGCGCATAACACCATTCGAAAAAATGCCGGGCAAGGGTTTCAGCCGTGCTCTGGTCGTGGCCCAGAACATCGTTGAGATGGCGGTGGTCAAAACAATCATCGATGTAGCGCTTGAACGGTGCCAGCTCATGATAATCACGGACAAAGCCGTGCTGGTTAAGATCGTCAGCCGAGAGCTCGACCTCAACAATATAATTGTGGCCGTGCAGGCGGGCGCATTGATGATCGTCCGGGAGGCCAGTCAGTTGATGCGATGCGGAGAAATGAAATTCCTTGGTAATGCGAAACATCAGGCGTTCCTCTTCTCGATTGCCGAGCGCCAGAAATCCGCATCTTCATAGAGGGTCGGGTCTTGGATGCCGGCGAGATGGAAGGCTTCGCGTCGCTCGACGCAGGTGCCGCAGCGTCCGCAGTGATGTTCACCGCCCTTGTAGCAGGACCAGGTCGCTGCAAAAGGCGTACCGTATTTTGCGCCGTCGATAACGATGTCGGCTTTGGATGCGTGCACATAAGGCGCGAGCAGTTTTATGTCTGCATAACCGTCCAATGCATGGTTCTGCATCGTCTGGAAAGCATCGATAAAACCGGGGCGGCAGTCGGGATAAATGAAGTGATCGCCGCCATGGACGGCAAGGGCTATCGCCTCGGCTTTTTGGGCAGCGGCTACGCCGAATGCTATTGCCAGCATGATCGCATTGCGGTTCGGAACGACGGTGATCTTCATCGTTTCTTCGGCATAGTGTCCGTCCGGCACATCGATATTGTCAGTGAGGGCGGAGCCGGTCAGGCTGGCACCGATGTTGGTGATATCGATGATCTGGTGGGGAACGCCGAGCCTTTCGGCGCAGGCTTTGGCCGAATCCAGTTCCTTTTTGTGACGCTGGCCATAGTCGAAGGAGAGGAGGGCGGTGAGTTGGTGTTCGGTTGCTATTCTGTAAGCAAGCGAAACGGAATCGAGTCCGCCGGAGCAGACGACGAGCGTTTTCATAAGTCAGGGTTCCTTGTTTTGACCGGGTAGGCTGCGACCGGATTGCGAGGCGTTACCTAAAGCATGGCGCATCGCTTGTAAACGACATGAAAACGGGAGGTGTCGGGTTGCTCGGTTTTGGAATGACCTCTTGTCAGAATAAATTGATTTTAATCGATATAGCGGCCTGTGCCTGATTGACGTGCACGTCAACCGTCTTTAGGTTTCGTGCCGGTTCCCGGCGGATAGGCAGCGCATTTGCGTCATAACCCAAGTTACGCTGGTGCCGCTTTCATGTCGGATTTTGACATGCGGGTGGGAGTTCACGGCGGCATAGTCGTGCTGCAAGAGTCATTGAAGAGGTAATCGCGGATGAAAGTCCTTGTCGCAGTGAAACGGGTTGTCGATTACAACGTAAAGATCCGTGTAAAGGGAGACGGTTCGGGCGTTGAGCTTGCGAACGTCAAGATGTCGATGAACCCTTTCGATGAGATCGCGGTTGAAGAAGCGATCCGTCTGAAGGAAGCGGGCAAGGTGACGGAAATCGTCGCGGTTTCGGTCGGCCCGGCACAGGCACAGGAAACGCTGCGTACCGCACTTGCCATGGGCGCCGATCGTGCGATCCTGGTGAAGTCGGACGAAACGGTTGAGCCGCTTGGCGTTGCCAAGGTTCTCAAGGGCGTGGTCGATGCGGAAAAGCCGGATCTCGTCTTCCTCGGCAAGCAGGCAATCGACGATGATTCCAACCAGACTGGCCAGATGCTTTCGGCCCTTCTCAACTGGAGCCAGGCGACGTTCGCCTCGAAGGTGGAACTGGGCGACGGTTCGGCCAAGGTAACGCGCGAAGTTGATGGTGGTCTCCAGACCATCGACGTGAAGCTTCCGGCTATCGTTACGGTCGATCTTCGTTTGAACCAGCCGCGCTATGCGTCGCTGCCGAACATCATGAAGGCCAAGAAGAAGCCGCTTGACGAGAAGTCGCCTGCCGATTTCGGCGCCGACATTGCGCCGCGTCTCAAGGTCCTGAAGACTGAAGAGCCGGGTGGCCGCAAGGCTGGCGTGAAGGTCGGTTCAGTTTCTGAACTGGTCGAGAAGCTCAAGGCCGACGGCGTACTCTAAAGAAATCGGAAGGGACGATATAAATGGCTATTCTTCTTATTGCCGAACATGACAATGCAACCCTTTCCGACCAGACGGCGAAGGCGCTGACGGCAGCTGCCCAGATCGGCGGCGACGTGGATGTTCTGGTTGCAGGCAAGGGCGCGAAGGCTGCAGCCGATGCCGCCGCCAAGCTCAAGGGTGTGCGTAAGGTTCTGCTCGCTGAAAGTGATGGACTGGAAAACCGTCTGGCCGAGCCAACGGCCGCTCTCATCGTGGAACTGGCAGGCAATTACGACACGATCATTGCTCCGGCAACGACCTCGGCCAAGAACATCCTGCCGCGCGTTGCAGCGCTTCTCGATGTGATGCAGTTGTCCGAAATCATGGAAGTCGTGTCGGCTGATACGTTCAAGCGTCCGATCTATGCGGGCAATGCGATCCAGACGGTGCAGTCGACAGACGCCAAGAAGGTCATCACCGTTCGTACGGCTTCGTTCCAGGCGACTGCTGAGGGTGGTTCGGCTGCAGTTGAAAGCGTCAATGCAGCAGCCGATCCGGCGCTGTCGAGCTTCGTCGGCAATGCATTGTCGGATTCGGACCGTCCGGAACTGACCTCTGCCAAGATCATCATCTCCGGCGGTCGTGCGCTCGGTTCTGCCGAAAAGTTCCAGGAAGTGATCCTGCCGGTTGCCGACAAGCTCGGTGCAGCGGTCGGCGCAAGCCGTGCTGCAGTCGATGCGGGCTACGCGCCGAACGACTGGCAGGTTGGCCAGACCGGCAAGGTGGTTGCCCCGGATCTCTACATCGCCGTCGGAATCTCTGGTGCGATCCAGCATCTGGCCGGTATGAAGGACAGTCGCGTGATCGTGGCGATCAACAAGGACGAGGAAGCGCCGATCTTCCAGGTGGCCGATTACGGCCTCGTCGGCGATCTCTTTACGATCCTGCCGGAACTGCAAAAAGCGCTTTAATCGATCAGAAAGCGGCGGGCTAGTCCCGCCGCTTTTTCATTTGGAAAGCCTTCTGATACGAAAGCGCTGTTTTGCTTTTCTCTGAATGAGGGCTGTATCCGTCTCGGGCAGAATTGGTATAGTGAAGCATTTCCAGCAAAAGTGCGAAGCGGTTTTGCGTTGGACAATGCGAAAAGACAAAGACAGAGCATTTCCAGCAAAAGTGCGAAGCGGTTTTGCTGGGGGTAATATGTAAGAACAAAAGTTAGAGCATATGCTCTCGGCCTCGGCTCTGTTGTGGGGCGGCTGAATGAAGGAGTTATGACTGTGGCAATCAAGACGGTAGGGGTGGTCGGCGCAGGACAGATGGGCAGCGGTATTGCTCATGTATGCGCGCTGGCCGGGTTCGATGTGCTTCTTCACGATGCGGCAGCGGACCGGCTGGAAAAGGGCATCGCCACCATCAATGGCAACATGGCGCGTCAGGTTGCCTCAGGCAAACTGCTGGAAGACCAACGCGCAGCGGCGATGAAGCTTATCCGTCCGGCAAATTCCATGGAGGATCTGGCGGGTGTCGATCTAGCCATCGAAGCGGCAACGGAAGACGAAACCGTCAAGCGCAAGATTTTTGCGCAGCTTTGCACGGTTCTGAACCCCGAAGCGATTCTCGCAACCAACACGTCGTCGATCTCGATCACACGTCTCGCATCCACGACCGACCGTCCAGAGCGTTTTATCGGCATTCATTTCATGAATCCCGTTCCTGTGATGAAGCTTGTCGAACTGGTGCGCGGCATCGCAACGGATGAGGAAACCTTCCGCAAGTCGAACGATTTCGTGACCGCGCTTGGCAAGACGGTAACCGTTGCCGAGGATTTTCCGGCCTTTATTGTCAATCGCATTCTGTTGCCGATGATCAACGAGGCCATCTACACGCTTTATGAAGGGGTCGGCAGCGTCGAAGCTATCGATACAGCCATGAAGCTAGGCGCCAACCACCCGATGGGGCCGCTACAGCTCGCCGATTTCATTGGCCTCGATACCTGCCTCTCCATCATGCAGGTTCTGCACGACGGGCTGGCGGATTCCAAGTATCGCCCGTGCCCGCTTCTGGTCAAATATGTCGAAGCAGGCTGGCTGGGACGCAAGACGGGTCGCGGCTTTTACGATTATCGTGGTGAGCATCCGGTTCCGACGCGGTAAGGCGCTTGAACTTTTGAACATGAAAGGCCGGTTAAAACCGGCCTTTTCTAATTGTGGCGACAATTCGCGGCCTGTGGAAAAGCTTGAACATCCTTACCATTAACTTACCCTTAACCATAAGGGTTCAGAGCTTATTCATCTTTGATTGTTAAAGTTTTCATTAAGATGTTCGGAAATGAACAACGTTTCAGAGCCCGGTTAGTCGGGACAGGACGGGCATCCATTCCGAACAGCATGTTTTTTGACGAAGGTGAAGACGATGAGCATTCTTGTTCAGCTGCGTGACAGCGTTAATGTCATCCGCGAGTTCGTTGCACCGAGCTACAGGCCCGAGCGCCATTATATGCGCGGGCCAGGCCCGGCTTGCGCCGCACGCACGCACCATTGATATGAGCGCTTAAAGCCTCCGTTTGCTTGGCGAACGGACCGGCATTTAAAAAAGTAAAGCCAGAACGGTTCACCGCTCTGGCTTTTGTTTTTGGCCACCGCGTGTGAGTGCGGATTATTCCAGACCTTCAAACAAAGCCGTCGAAAGATAGCGTTCGGCAAAGGACGGAATGATGATGACGATGTTCTTGCCAGCGTTTTCCGGGCGCTTGCCGATTTCAACAGCGGCGGTCAGAGCCGCGCCGGAAGAAATGCCGACGGGAATGCCTTCGAGACGGGCCAATAGGCGCGCATTGGCAAAAGCGTCTTCGTTGGAGACCTGAACGACCTCATCATAGATGCTGGTATCGAGCGTCTTCGGGGCGAAGCCTGCGCCGATGCCCTGAATTTTGTGCGGGCCGGGTGCGCCACCGGAAAGTACCGGTGAATCCTTCGGTTCCACGGCGATCACCTTGAAGGACGGCTTGCGCCCCTTGATGACCTGACCGACACCGGTAATCGTGCCGCCGGTGCCGATGCCGGAGATCAGGATATCTGCTTCCCCATTGGTGTCGTTCCAGATTTCCTCAGCCGTCGTGAGGCGATGGATTTCCGGGTTGGCCGGATTTTCGAACTGCTGCGGAATGATTGCGTTCGGGTTGCCTTCCGCAATGGCTTCCGCTTCCGCAATAGCACCCTTCATGCCTTTTGCGCCTTCGGTCAGAACCAGTTCGGCACCGAGAAGCTTCAAAAGCTTGCGGCGTTCCACCGACATGGTTTCCGGCATGGTGAGAACGAGGCGATAACCCTTGGCCGCAGCGGCAAAGGCAAGGGCAATGCCGGTATTGCCGGAAGTCGGCTCGACGAAGACTGTCTTGCCCGGCACGGCGCGACCGTCGCGTTCCAGAGCTTCGATCAGCGCCAGACCGATACGGTCCTTCACACTGGCCAGAGGGTTGAAGAACTCCAGCTTGGCCAGAAGATTGGCTTCCACGCCCTTTTCCTTGGCGAACTTGTCAATGCGCACAAGCGGTGTATTGCCGATTGTGTCGAGGATGGAATCGTAAACGCGGCCACGGCCTGCGGTCTTACCAGCTTGTGGTTCGTTCAGGGGCTTGTTCATGGCGTGATCTCCCTATTTGTCGCGCAAAGTTTAAGAGGAAACTGCGCAAAAGCATAGTTGGGTACGTGCGCCCGGCACATCAAGTTTAGAAATTTATTCTTTATAATTGAATAAATTGGAAGTAAATTCCATCATAATTGGGAGGGAGCGTATTAGCTTGGGGTAAAGCTTGATTGATCCGCGTCAATGCGTTGCGACGGGGAGGCGCGCATCATCGGGTATCAGGCAGCCAGGAGAACATGAATGTACAAGAACATATTGATCGCAACCGATGGATCGGAACTCGCTGAGAAAGGCGTCGACCAAGGCGTTGCGCTGGCCAAGGAAACAGGCGCAAAGGTTATTTTCGTGTCCGTGACCGAGCTTCTGCCATCCTATGGCATTGTGGTTGCGGCTGAATGGGCGTCGAGCCCGGCGGCATTTCAGGAATATCGCGAGGCTATCACCAAAGCGGCCACCGAAATTCTGTCGAAGGCCAAAGCCAAGGCAATGGAGATCGGCGTCAGTGCTGAGGCCGTGCATGTCGAAAATCAATCTCCGGCGCAGGGCATTGTCGAGGCTGCGAATGCCAAGAATGCCGATCTGATCGTCATCGCATCACATGGCCGTCGCGGCGTGAACAAATTATTGCTGGGAAGTCAGGCAGCTGAGGTGTTGTCGCTCAGTACCGTGCCGGTGCTGGTCATCAAGTAATCGACGGCTATGCGCGCCTCTTCCGGCATCGCAGCGATTTCTCTAAAAGGCATAACAACGCAAGAAGATTCCTGAATACCTCTGTTAAGCTCCTCCTGTCCGAATACGGACGGGAGGATTTTCTCAAGGAGGTATTCATGACTGCGCCACGGCCTTCAAAGACCATGTTGGGCAATCATCCGCTTCATCCCGAAACGCAGATGCTCAATTATGGCTACGATCCGGAGCTTTCCGAAGGAGCGGTCAAGCCACCGGTATTCCTGACGTCGACTTTCGTTTTCAAGACTGCCGAAGACGGACGCGATTTCTTCGATTTCGTTTCCGGTCGCAAGGAACCGCCTGCCGGTGTCGGTGCTGGTCTCGTCTATTCCCGTTTCAACCATCCCAACAGCGAGATCGTTGAAGATCGCCTCGCGGTCTATGAAGGCACCGAGAGCTGTGCGCTGTTTTCTTCCGGCATGTCGGCCATTGCCACGACGCTGTTTGCTTTTGCACGCCCGGGCGATGTCATTTTGCATTCGCAACCGCTCTATGGCGGCACGGAAACGCTCCTTGCAAAGACGTTTCTCAATTTCGGCGTTGAAGCCGTTGCTTTCGCCGATGGCGTGCACGAAGCCTCGATAGAACAGGCAGCCGACGAGGCTGTTCGCAAGGGACGTGTTTCGGTGATTCTGATCGAGACGCCTGCCAACCCGACCAACAGCATTGTCGATATTGCCGCCATCCGGCGTGTCGCGGAAAAGATTGAACAAAAGCAGGGGCATCGTCCGATCATTGCTTGCGATAATACCCTGCTTGGGCCGATCTATCAGAAGCCTCTCGACCACGGTGCTGATCTTTCGGTCTATTCGCTGACCAAATATGTTGGCGGGCACTCGGATCTGATTGCCGGGGCTGTGCTGGGTGCCAAGGCTGTTGTAAAGCAGGTCAAGGCATTGCGTGGTGCGATCGGTACGCAGCTTGACCCGCATTCATGCTGGATGCTGGGTCGCTCGCTTGAAACGCTCGGACTTCGCATGGAACGCGCCAACAACAACGCGCAGGCAATTGCGGAATTCCTGCGCGATCATCCGAAAGTGGAGAAACTGCATTATCTCCCATTTGAGGATGAGAATTCGGACGTTGGTGCTTTGTTCAAACGCCAGTGCAGTGGTGCGGGGTCGACTTTCTCCTTCGATATCAAAGGCGGGCAGGCGGCGGCATTCCGCTTCCTGAATGCGCTTCAGATATTGAAGCTTGCTGTCAGTCTCGGCGGTACGGAATCGCTTGCAAGCCATCCCGCCGCGATGACCCATTCGGGCGTTCCCGTCGATGTAAGAGAGCGTATCGGTGTGCTGGAATCAACGATCCGACTTTCCATCGGCATCGAGCATCCCGACGATCTGATTGCCGATCTGGCGCAAGCGCTCGAAGCGGCGTGACAAGAAAATTTGTGGTGGGATGAATGGTGCGGGTGGTCTGCAACTAATTGAAATTGCATTAAATTTCACCGTGTATCACTTGTCATCATACCCTTTGCGATGTAGTTATTTTCTCGTTTCGTTCTGTATCACGGCTTATGGCTAGTAATCATCTAACCGCAAGCTACGATAGGGGCTGTTGGAGGGGCTAATAAGGCGGGTTTCTAGCCTTTCCCCGGTAAGACGAGGTGACGCATGGGAGCCATAAACCGATTGAGCGCGCTGGCCGTCTCAAAAATGGGGCCTGGTAAATATTGCGATGGTGCCGGGCTGTATTTGCTGAAAAAATCTGAACGCTCAGGAAAGTGGGTTTATATTTTTACCCTTCACGGCAGGAAACGGGAAATGGGCCTTGGCGCGTATCCGGTCGTTTCATTGAAGTCAGCGCGTGAAGATGCCGAAAAATGGCGCGGTGTGGTTCGGCAGAACATTGACCCGATCAATGAACGTGAACGCCAGAAGCGTGAAGCCGCCCGTAATCTGCATTTGCTGGAAGACATAGCGAAGTCCGCCTTCGAGAGCCGAAAGGCAGAGTTGAAGGGGGATGGGGAAAATGGCCGCTGGTTCAGCCCATTAGAGCTTCACGTTTTGCCGAAGCTGGGCAAGGTCCCTGTTTCTGAGATCCATCAGAACGATATTCGGGATACTCTCGCTCCTATCTGGCACTCGAAAGCATCAACAGCAGAAAAGGCACTTGGCCGCTTGGCAATCTGCATGAGACACGCCGCCGCGCTTGGTCTGGACGTGGATTTGCAGGCCACGGAAAAAGCGCGCGCGCTTTTGGGAAAGCAGCGCCACACGGTCAAACATATTCCGGCCATGCCGTGGCAAGAGGTTCCAGCCTTCTATGCCTCCTTGACGGACGGCAGCGTCACACACCTTGCCATGCGCCTGCTTATTCTGACTGGCGTTCGCTCAAGGCCCTTGCGGTTTATTCACGACGACCAGATTGATGGCGACATTTGGACGATTCCCGGTGAGGCCATGAAAGGTGAGGAGGGGAAAACATCAGATTTCCGTATCCCCTTATCAACCGAAGCCATGAAGGTGGTCGAGGAAGCGCGTCGCCATGCACGTAGCGGGTTTCTTTTCCCGAGTATCCGCAAAGGCGTCATCAGCGATATGACGATGGCTGCTTTCATGGAGCGCGCGGACATGGACTATCGTCCTCATGGTTTCCGTTCCAGCTTGCGGGACTGGATCGCTGAAACCACGACAACGCCACATGACATTGCTGAAACCGTTCTAGCGCATACCGTCGGCGGTAAGGTTGAGCGCTCCTATCGACGCACTGATTTCTTAGAGCAACGGCGCGTCCTTATGGAAAGCTGGGGCCAGCATGTCACTGGTCAGCGTGGCAAGGTTTTGACGCTGGCGGTGATGTGAAGCCGTGCCAGGCAATCCGGCGGACTCAGACTAGTAAATGCCCTTTTGGCGGTATCCCAATTGATTCAAAGAGAGAGATAAATGATGAACAGTGTAAATTCTCTAACGCAACCCGCATCCACACTGCATGAAAATGCGGTGACGGCTGATGAAGCCGTCTACACGGTTCAATCGTTGCTATCGGTCTGCAAATTTGCATCTGAAAACGCCGATAACCAGAGTGCCATTGCCACCGATATATCGATGTGCCTTGAACACGCTGGAAAGCTACTTCTTGACGTGGGTGGGTTTATTGAACGTGTAAAAGGCTTGGCTGCGGATGGAGTGGCAGACCAGAGCGGTATGGCACCGTGAAGATTAAAAGGGTTAACGATATTAAAGGGATATCGGCCAGCGATGTTTCACATATTAAAAACTATAAATGGCTCAAGCCTGAACCGCCGGGCGAGGTCAGCTACGCATTTTTACATGATGGTAGTGTATTGGAATTTGGTCCCTCTAATCCCCCTGAATGGGTGATTTCTGACGTTCTTGGGGCATGCTGGGATGAAAAGGTAAATACAGACTCTACAACATTCATTATTGAATCAAGCATAGATGGACCACATTGGGAAATTAAAGCGAAGACACCATTTGAGCTTGCAATTCTTTTGGCTGTTCGTGGATTTCGAGGGAAAAAGCGAAGAGAATTCCTTTCATCCATCCTTCGGAGTTCGTATCAGCTAACTACTGATGACCGCAACATGTTGGCCGACTATCTGGATGGGAAGTATGACAACAAGGTTGGAAGACAAAGAAAAGATCAATCTGCTATTGAGATAGTTGGGCCGCCAATATCGGCTGAGCGCTTGGCCGCTGCACATGTTTTGGCAACAATGGAAGCACGCCGGAGTTGGGGTGAACCTGTACGCAATGTTCGATCCAAAATAATAAAAGACGTATCTGCCAGACTTGGGGCGGACCCCGAAGCTGTCACCGAACTCTTGCGTACGCGGAGAGGGTTATATACCCGCAAATAACTATTTATTTTTCTGCTGGTTCATCGTCCCCGTTTCTCTGGCACGTTCGCTCCATATCAACCTTTATGGAGATTAACCAATGCGAGTCGATACTGATCCCCTGTTGACTGTTCGTGAATGCACGAAACTTCTACAAATGAGCGTCCCCACGTTTTACCGTCGGGTAGCCGACGGCACATTTCCCAAACCAATTAAGATGGGCGCTCTTTCGCGCTGGTCGCAGGCGGAAATTATTGCGGCAATCGAGGACGCCAAGTCGAAACGCCAAGCTGCATAAAAAAGGCCCCGCCAGGTAAGGGCGAGGCCGTCAGGTTTCAAAGCTTCAAATCAACGATAACCTGCCCCGTCCTTTCGTTCAATTCGAAAGGTCATGATATGACGCTCCCGAATAAATTTTTTTCACCTGCTATCTTAGCTATCGTAAAACACGTGCGCAAATCTGAGGCGGAAGTGCTCAGGATGCTGCATATGCTTCGCAGTCATGAAAAGCGCAGGAAGGCCCGTTTCGGGTCATTGGACGGCGGGGAATGAGTTCAACGCCTTTCATGCAGCTTTATGTCTCGGATTATCTGGGCGACACCATGCACCTGACGACGGAGCAGCATGGTGCGTATTTACTCCTCCTCATGACCATGTGGCGGCACGGCGGAACATTGCCAAATGCCCCCCTAAAGCTAGCTCGCATTGCACGCGTTACGCCTCGCAGATGGCATCTGATCTCTGCCGAAGTGATGGAATTTTTCGATGTCGATGGCGCTCTGATCAGCCAAAGAAGGCTCGTTCAGGAATACAAAAAAGTGGTTTCGATAAGTCAGAAACGGAGCGCCAGCGCAAAACGCGGAGCTCAAGCTAAGTTATTGAAAAATAACAATGCGCCTCAAGCAATTGCTGAGCAAATGCCTAAGCATAGTCAGAAACCATATATAGATACATCCTCATTTCATTCAGATGTATCAGCGCAACCGCAAAAAAAAACGTCCGTCAAAAGCGAATTGGAACGCGTTCTCGATGCCGATCATGCGCAGGCTGTGATCGATCATCGCAACCGTCTTCGAAAGCCTCTTACCACTCATGCGGCCAAGCTGCTCGCGGGGAAGCTGGATCGCTGTCCAGACGCCAATGCCGCCGCCGACATCATGATCGAAAGAGGCTGGCAGGCGATTGATCCTCAATGGATCGAGAACTTAACCGCGTCTCATGGCCATGCGCCGCCACAGCAGCCCAGCCTTGCCGACGCCTTCAGACAACTGACAGAAAAGCTCCAGCAACAGGGCGAATATAATGGCGGACCCACGATTGAAGGAAGCAACCAACATCGAGATTTCAACGGCTCTGGAGAAACTATTCTGCGCTCTGATGCCGAAAAAAGGCAGCGTCAACGACTTGATGGAATCCTACCTAATTGCCTGCCGCAAATCGACCAGGCACTCGATTGAAGCTGTCGTAATTCGCATTATTCGTGGCGAGATAGAAGGTTTGTCGAAGGTTTTTGCGCCAAGCCCGGCTGAACTTTCGGTAGCCATTCGGGAGGAAATGGCATCCGTCGCGAAGCAGATCGAATTAGAACGTGGCCGGACGAGGATCGAGGATAACCGTCCTATGCCTGCCAAGCGTCCGAACGTGCTTGAGCTTGTAGAGGACGAACGGGCGAGGATGAAGGCGGAAGGACGTGCACTGTTGATGCGGTTCGAAAGCTTCGACGAGTTCATCCAGTGGGTTCGACGGAACAGGCTTCCAAAGAATTGGCACCGTACCCACACCTATGAACTGTACGGGCCGCCTGGATCTGCTTTCGATACGACTGCTGGCAAGCCTGTTGCTGAGGTGAAGGTCGTTCAGGAGAACGACCATGTCCAGCACGACACAGCTGCCGACGCTGCACGCGCCAGGCTTGATGCTTTGGAAAAGGGTGAACGCAACAATTTCCAAGATGCATCGCGCGGCACAATTTACCGGTAGCCTACTCCTGCACCACCGGCTGCCAGTGCAGACTAAGATGAAAAATCCCGTGGTAACGCCTACCGGCAGCGCTGCGGGATTATGTTTTCGATGTCGCTGACCGACAGCAATCCGTCCCCGATTTCGTGGCGGTTGCTGCCCTTTGTGGTGTGGCATCTATTATCGGGATCCGCATTAGCGTTGCCCCGAAGCAGCATGACGGCTGGACGGTCGCGCCGAATCTTTGAGGCGCAATTATCGGCGGGTCGTCTTCAATAAAGTCACCAGCTATGCAGGTGGCCCTCGCTCCGGTCTATGCTCTTGAAGATGAAATGCGCAAAGGATGGGAATCGGCTCCGCTCGCCATATGAGTAATGCCTACTTTGAAATATGAAAGCAAACGTCATCAATAGTTGTACCGTGTCGTGCTGGCATTGACAGTCACCTCGGAATTTCTTGCTCATGTTCTTCAACGTTCGAGCCATTTAAGGTTTACGTTGATCTGGGACAATGGTTTCTAATTTAATCTGCTTCAACGTGACGATGCGTCTTTTCCTCTGGGATAAATAGGAGCATCCATATCGTTTTCCGTGTTTTTCACGCGCAGGATCCAGTTCGGAGGTGCCTCGATTGATCCGGGGGGCGACCGACGCTAGGATGAGCACAGGGGGAATCATGCAAATTTTGCGAGTTGAAATCGGGAATTTTCGAAAACACGTAGCCACACGTATCGACTTCGCTATCGAGAAAACAGTATTTGTTGGAGCGAACAATAGCGGAAAAACTTCAGCTATGAACGCACTTCGTCGGTTTCTCGTCGATTCGCGTGGCTTCACAATTAACGATTTTTCCCTTGCCCATTGGCAAGCGCTGAACGCCGAGGGAGACGCTTGGGAGGCGGCTATCAAGTCCGACGAAGCGCTTCCAACTCCAAAGCTCCTAGGTTTTTTGCCACAGCTAGACGTGTGGCTCCAAGTCGGAAAGGGCGAGATGCACTACGTGCAAAGGCTTCTTCCGACGCTGGATTGGAAATCGGGGCCGCTCGGCGTCAGGCTGCGATACGAGCCCGATGAACCGACCAAATTTCAGCAAGAATACATTGCCGCGAGAACGAAAGCCGCTGACACTACCGCCGCCGCAATCAAGGCTGCGGAAGGGAGAGCCGATCCGCCTGAGCTCGAACTCTGGCCACTGAACTTGGTCGATTTTCTTGATCGGCGTGTACGGTCCCTTTTTAAGGTGAAGGCCTACCTCTTGGACGCTGCGAAACTGGCAGATCCCAAGGATGGGTTGGCTGAGATGCAGGTCCTTCCAGAGGATTTGGAACCCGTTGACGGAAACCCACTCGATGGCCTCATTCAGATTGACGAGATCAGTGCGCAGCGAGGCTTTGGGTCTCCTACGACCCCGCGAGTCCAGCGTGATGAAGCCGGCACTGAAGCTAGGGCTGGACGCCGCCTTTCGACGCAACTGCGCTCCTACTACGACAATCATCTCGACTGGCAGGACACGCCTGAATTGTCCGACATCAAGGCGATGGAAGCGCTCGATAAGGCACGTAAGGCCTTCGACGAAAGGTTATCGGATTCGTTCGACAGGGCGCTAAAAGAGCTTCAGAAGCTCGGCTATCCAGGCATCTCAGATCCCAAGCTCAAAATCGCGACCAAGCTCAAATTGCAGGACGGTTTAAACCACGATTCTGCAGTTCAGTATGAAATCCCGGCCGCCGCAGGCGGGTATGTGCACCGACTGCCTGAAGACTCCAACGGGCTTGGTTATCAGAACCTTGTTTCTATGGTCTTTGGCCTGATGAGCTATCGTGATGCCTGGATGCGCGTCGGGAAAGCAGCCGCGTCAGGTGGCGATACTAAACCTCCTCCACCGTTGCACTTGATGTTGGTGGAAGAGCCTGAAGCCTATCTTCATGCTCAGGTGCAACAGGTCTTCATCAAGCATGCTTACGATGTCCTACGGAACGATCCAATGCTTGGAAAGTCGGCTAACTTCTGCACACAACTCGTCGTGAGCACGCACTCGAGCCATATCGCCCATGCCTGCGATTTTGCTGCTCTACGCTACTTCCGTCGTCTTCCGCCCACCGAGAAGCGCAAAACTCCAACCGCCTGCGTGGTTAATCTTTCGTCGGTATTCGGAAAACCCGATCAAACAGCCAAGTTCGTCGCGCGCTATCTCAAGGCCACGCATTGCGACCTGTTTTTCGCTGACGCAGCCATATTTATTGAGGGCAGCGCAGAGCGGGTTTTGGTTCCACATTTCGTAGAGCAGGTCGACGCATTCGAATATCTGCGGAGTTGTTATATCACTTGGCTGGAAGTCGGTGGGAGTCATGCCCATCGTTTCAAAGGCCTCGTGGAGACGCTTGGTTTGACGACACTAATCGTCACCGATCTCGACGCTAAAGACCCAAATACCAACAAGGTCGGGGACCCGATGTTGGGTAAGGGTCTTGAGGCCCGCAATGAAACCCTACGGAGTTGGGTACCGAAGCAAACCTCTGTTGATGCACTCATGAAGCTTGAGGAGAAGGACAAGGCTCTCGTTTATCCTAATGGATACGCCGTTCGTGCGGCCTACCAAACCAGCACGAAATTGAAGATTGGAGCGACCGATGTGGGCGTTCACTCGAATACGTTCGAGGATGCGCTATTTTACAGGAACTTCGACTTCTTTAGGGGGCGGAAGGCCACAGGCCTCGCCGGCAAGTTCCAGAAGATCGCCGACGATGCGACTGATGCCGGAGATCTGGCAGCGAAGGTGAAATCGGCGATTGACGATGGCGACAAGGCCGAATTCGCCTTAGAGTTGTTGTTCAGTGATGACATTGAGAATCTTCGCGTTCCTGACTACATCGGACACGGACTGCTTTGGTTGAAGAAACAGCTTGAACGGAAAGAAGCGGACCTTGCTCCGAAGGCTGGTGCAGCATGACGCGCGCGGCCGCGATAGCGAACGATGATCTAGATTTGCATGTAGACGAGGAGATCAAGAAGTGCCTCAATCCTCAAGCACCTCAGAGCTTCTTTCTATTTGCCGGAGCCGGCTCGGGTAAGACGCGTTCGCTTGTAGCAGCGCTCGATCATCTACGCGGCACGATTGGAAGAGGTTTGAGGATGCGCGGCCAGAGGGTCGCGGTCATCACCTACACGAAGGCGGCGCGCGATGAGATTATCCGCCGGACACAGTTCGACCCTGTAATTGTCGTCTCGACGATCCATAGCTTCGCCTGGACGCTGATCGAAGGGTTCAACCACGATATCAGAGAGTGGCTGCGTGTAGCGCTGAAGGACGACATCCTGGATCTACAAGCCAAAGAGGCGAAGGGACGCGCGGGCACCAAGGCGTCTGCAGAACGCCTCGCCGATATCGCTTCGAAGCAAAGGCGCCTTGCTCGGCTCGATACCACGAAGAAATTCGTCTACAGCCCAGAGAGCGATAACCGTGGATGGGACTCGCTCAATCACGCTGAGGTGCTCAAGCTCGCTGGCGACTTTGTCCGGACTAAACCGGTGCTGCGGCAGATTCTGCGCGATGGCTATCCATACATCTTTGTCGATGAAAGCCAGGACACTAATCGACATATTGTAGAAGCCCTTTTTACCTTCCAGGCCGAGCACAAAGGTGACGTCGTCGTTGGGCTGTTCGGAGATATGATGCAACGGATCTACGGTGATGGGCAGCCAGGGCTCGGAGATAATCTGCCGGCGGATTGGGCCACGCCTACAAAGCGACTGAACTTCCGATGTCCGAGGCGGGTAATCGAACTTATCAACAAGGTCCGCGACGCGACCGATAAGCAGGCCCAGATTCCTTGTAGCTCAGCACAGGAAGGCCATGTCCGGATGTTCGTGTTTCCCTCTGAGGGAATCGATAAGGCCGCAGCGGAGCAAGCAATCTGCGTACATATGGCGGGTCTCACCACAGATCAGGAATGGTTGGATGATGACGCCGTCAAGGTCCTCATCCTTGAGCATCGCATGGCAGCGCTTAGAATGGGTTTTGATGATCTGCTGGCGGCGCTCTATCCGGTTACGCAGTTTCGAACAGCGCTCCTCGACGGGTCACTTCCGCTTATCAACTTCTTCTCAAACCTGATCCTTCCGCTTTGGGACGCCAAAGATGACAAGTTTAGTGTCGCGCGGATCATTCGCGCGGCATCGCCACTCGCCAGCGCGAGCGCGTTAAAGGACGCTGATGACCAATTTAAGCAACTTGCCAAGGCACAAGCCGGAGTCGACGCGCTTGTCGGGCTGCTCGATGGGAATTCGGGGGTAACGTTTCGCGACGTTGTTCAAAACGTCGCTGAAACCGGACTGTTTTCGATCCCAGACGTGCTCAACGTAGCACTGGCTGGTGCCGCCATTGAGGCGACCGACGACGATGAGGAAGAGCGGACCGCTCGCGACAAAGGGATAGCGGCATTTCTGGCTGCACCATTCGGACAGGTGCGAGCTTACGCCAAATACGTGGGTGGCAAGGCCCGTTTCGACACCCATCAGGGGGTGAAGGGCCTCGAATTTCCGCGTGTGCTGGTCACTATGGATGATCGTGAAGCGCGCGGTTTCCTGTTCAAATACGACAAGCTCTTCGGCGGCGGGCCAGAGGACAATCAGACAGCTTCGACGCGTCGGCTATTTTACGTTACCTGTAGCCGAGCGGAGAAATCTCTAGCATTGGTTGCCTACGCCGAAAACCCAGAGCACGTCAAGAAACAGCTGTTGGCGAACGGCTGGTTCAAGCCAGAAGAAATATCTCTTGGTATACCGTAGCGCTTTTGCAGTTTTGACTTTCAAAGCTTTTAAAAAAACTGAATAACGGAATTAACGAGAAGCAATTATTGCCAAAGAAATACATACTTTTTGTGTATTATAATTTGTTATACGTTATTTTTAACGATCTTCTGAGATCGGACATCATAGCGACACTCATGTAGTGTTCCGTTTTGGATAAGTTTAGCCGCCTGACTAACATGTTCTGGCAGAACATAAAACCATTCGCGCGGGCGGATTTTCTTACCGAAACGGTCTGTCACAAATAAATCAGCAGGCCGGGCACCTTCAAAGAAACGATGTAACAACTCTTCGACTTTAGAGCGCGCGAGGTTTTTAAGTTCGTAAGTTGCTACCAGCTCAACCGGTGCCATCAGGAAAGTTGGGTCATTACGGGCGTCGGCAAGGCGCCTTTTGATATCCTGCGACGTGACTCCGATTTTGTGTAGAATGTTGCTGACCTCAACGATTGCCGGGTCAGTTGAAAGACTGCGTGCGACATAGATGGTACCGGAAATGTCAGGGCTGTCCGATTGCCACTTTTTATCGAGGGGCCCAAGGCCTTCACGCTGGATGACGCGGGCGGTCTTGTCTTCATTCAATGACTTTCTGAATGACGACATCAGCGGATCGCTTTCAGTGCCGTTTGAAAAGATGATCCGAAGGCGATGATCGCGAGAGCCCCCACGCGAGCTCATTTCGGTTTTCTCGGCAATATACGCGAGCAGACCGTTGCGGATAAAAAAATCACCTTCGAGAGGCTCGATAATTGCGCGATCTTCTACGATTGTGGCTGTGCGTTCACCGCTGTCGAGTGCGGCCTGCATGGCAGAAAAACGCTCTGCAAAATCGGCGAAATCTGTGCATGGGCGGTTTTCTGCTCGATGGTCAGGCACATTGCGCATCGCAGCGGGAGTAACATTGCGAATGGTGAGGTAATCAACGGTTATGTCTAGTTCATCGTCACTGAAAATATCGTCTAGTGACGCGGGGATTTCATCTTCCGGCCCATCGTCGCGCCAACTGGAAGTACGGGGACTGGGTTTCAGATCAAAACCCTGTAGGAGCCCGTGCGTGTCGGCCGCACGCATAGCGTTAGTCGGATTGGCTGAAACCTTTTCCCAGATAATACCCAGCCGCATTTCGTCGTGTTCGATGGCATTGCCGTCAGGCAGGCGGTGGTTATTCTCATAAAACGTATTGACCTGCCTAACGATATCAACATTCTTGTCATCATCGCTTGATTGACCAGCGCGCGCATTCAGGCGGACATTGAGCAGGCCAAACTCGTCAGGCTCATTAAAGATATCTTCTAAAGTTGGGCGTGGTGGCATGGTTAGTTTGCCATCTGAGCGCGCATGGCCTCAGCCTTTTTCACCTTCAGCCACGCGAGAGCTTCCGCCATGCGTTTTTCTATCTCATCGGCAGAATGCACATTTGGCTCGCGACCTTCGATCGCGCGAAAACGCTTGATACGTGGCCAGAGCGTGCGCGCTTCATCGTCTGTCATCTGAATGCGCTGGGCAACCATGGCCGATTGAATGTGTTGCAAGACTGGGGCATCGAGCGCCTTCGATGCAATCTCGAAACGCTCTTTGAACGTATTGACGCTATCGATGAGATCGATATCGATTTCTTGCACATTGATGAATTTCTTCACCAGCTTCAAAAGGGTATTTTCCGCCGGCTCACGGCTTTCATCGTCGCTGGAGCTGTCAAAACTATCTTGCTCTTCTGCAAAGTCTTTGCTTTCTTCACGGCGCGCCAGCGTTAGAATATTCATGCGTGCAGCAAGATCCTGGCGGATAGCCTCAGTTTCGTCCGCACTCAAATTCGGATAGCTGTGCTCGATAATATCCGTCAACACCATCTGGTTGGCCACTTCCGGTGCAATATCAGGGCCAACAGTATGCCGATCCATTGCCTGGCAAGCTTTGGCAACCAGTTCGTGCATATCTTTTTCGCAGATTTCGCGTGCGCGATCCGTGGGCGGTTCCATTAAGCCTTTGATGCCGATGGTGACGGTGCCTTGCCCGTCAACGCTGATAGGTTCACGAATATCCCCGTCCTCTCGGCGGTAAAACTTGAAGTTGGGCGCTAGCACTTGTTCCATCAATAACGCGCCGGAAATAGCCTTGAGCATGTCGTTGACGGCATCAACCACAAGACCGGTTTCAACGCCGGGCTCTGCAACAAGATTGGTAAAGCGCGCTGCCAGTTTGCCGGGTGCATCGCGGGTAGCGCGGCCGATAATCTGGATGATTTCGGTCAGCGATGCACGATAGCCGATGGTCAAAGCATGTTCGCACCACACCCAATCAAAGCCTTCCTTGGCCATGCCAAGCGCAATGATGATGTCAACCTTTGCGCCGTCTGCCGTGTCGTCACGCTTGCCGTCTGTCCCTTTGATTTCCCGGGACAGGGCGGCTTTGACGTTATCGCGCTCTGGCCCGTCATCGACCAGATCGGCGATTTTCAGAATGCGGCTATCGGGTGTTTCGACCAGATCAAAACCTGTCTCCTCATCACGGCCAATATGCGTACCAATCAGATCGAGAATGCGCCCCACTTCGCCATATTTATCGTCAAAGGCCTCAGCAGAGCCACGATGGGGAATGTAGATAATGGTTTTGAGGTTTGTATCGAGTACCTCGGGCAGACCGTTGACATAATTGCCCTTGTAGAAGCTGTAATTGATCCCAAGGGATTTCAAGAACTCATACCCGTCAAGCTGTTCATAATAGGAATAAGTGACAGCGGTGAATTTATCTTCATCCTCGGGACGTAAAACCGGTATGGCATCACCGCGAAAGTAAGAGCCAGTCATGGCCATGACGTGTGCCTGCTCACGCGTGATCAAACGGCGCAGAATCTCGCCAAGGCGATTATTGTCAGCGGCAGAAACATGATGAAACTCATCGATAGCGATGAAAACATTGTCGAAGGCCTCAATGCCCTGTTCTTTTTCTATGGCATCAAAGCCAAAGCGGAATGTTGCATGGGTGCAGACAAGCACTTTTGCATCAGAGGCCAGAAATTCCTGGAAAGCTTTCACCTTTTGATTGGTGGTGCCGTCTTCTGCTCCGCTTAAGCAAAGGTTCCAGCTGGGTTCGACAGCCCAATCGGAATCAAAACCATAAGAGGTAAGGTCGGTTGAGCGAAACGAGCTGCCGATAGAGGTTTCCGGCACGCAAACGATGGTTTTAGCGAGCCCCTGGTGGTTCATCTTGTCAAGCGCGATGAACATCAAGGCACGGCTTTTGCCAGCAGCGGGTGGGGCTTTGAGAAGCAGAAACTGGCTCCCACGCGCCGCGTAGGCGCGCGCCTGCATCGGGCGTTGACCCAGTGCATTGGTGGTTTTCGATGCCCCCGTGCGGCCATAGGCCATGCTAACGACTTCAACCATAATTTACGCCCCCTTAGTCTTTTTCTCTACCCGAGCCGCATAAAGCTTGAACAACTTTTCCAGCCGCTCGGTATCATTACGGAATGGTCGCCCGATATACATTGTCTCCAAAAGATCATCGTTAGCCTTATGAGCGGCGCGCAGATCGTTCGGCATTTTGTCTGGATCATAAAGATCGGCAATGGTTTTGGGATGGTGTTGATAGCGGGTTCTCAATATCTGTCGCGCCGAGGCAGTCAGTTGTTCAAGCTGTTCCGCAGAAAATTTAGGCACTGGAAATGTGTTCCAGCCCAGTGTGTTGGAATAGCGGAAACGCGATTCTAGCCTTCCGCAGACGGTGGCGATCCACACCAGATGCAGTCGTGAGGCAATCAACGCAATGCACCAGTCTGGCCCGTCAAAAATGACATGATTATTATCCGATGAGATAATCTTTGCGTCGGCATACTCTACTGGCAGATAATCACGATGTTCTGAACTAGTGCGGGGCACTAGAATAGAATGGTGTTCTGAGGCTTTGTGTTCACGAAATTGGTGGGGGCGAGCCGCTAAGCGGCGAGTTCCAGCGTCACTGCTTTTTGAGCGATCTTGCGCTACTGATGCGATACGATCAGCGATTGGTATTATTTCCAACGCCTCATTCAGATCATCGTCGGAAATCCATAAGCAATAACGAGGTATCGAATGTATAACTTCCTTCGATCCTGCGAACTTGCGTACGAATCTTTTGGCATTTGGGTATGACGTTATGATTTCATCTTTTTCCGAAGCTGAAAGTATGAGGTGGCCGAAATCATATGGAAAATTGCCGGGCCCCATTTGAGGTAAACTAAATATCGCATCTCTGCATGAGCTTATAAATATTGCTGGGCTATCGATTAAGTATGCATTTATGTAGGACGTGTGAACGATGTGCTTGTCATCAAATAGGCGTGCTACATTGGATTTTTCACTCGTCAATCCAACGATTACGCATTCAACGGCGGCATTTTTTGCTGCATTATTCGCCCATTTGAAAGGCCTGTAAGCGAAGAATATTCTGGCGCCATTCTTGAAGATCGGCGACCATAGTGGCTCTACTGCCGAACCCTGAACCGTAGAGCTAGTCGTGATTAGTGCTGAACGAGCACCTATATTCGAAATGTACTTTGAAGCCAAAAACATCCAAGCTGCGCTGAAGTCAAGTCTTCCATAGCTCTCAATTTTGTTCTCGAAAACATTTGCAAAGTCGGCTCTTTGTTCTGGCTTTCTATATGTGGTTCCCAGAAAAGGTGGATTACCTGCAATGAACACTTCCTCTCCATCTCTTGGTGGAGGGCAGACTTTTTCCCAATTCAGTTGCAATGCATTGCCATGCACAATATTACCGCCATCGCGCAACGGCAATAGGGCCGGCATACGACCAAATACATCTGCAAACCGTGCATTCGCCTGGTATTCCGCGATAAATAACGCCAGTTTTGCTGTTTCAGCAGCAAAATCCGTGATTTCAATGCCGTAGAACTGATTGAGATTGACTACTGAAAACATTTGGATGCTTGGCTCTTCAACCAATTCACCCACTCGTTGTAAGAGGCGGATTTCACGGTCACGCAGTTCACGATAGGCGACTACAAGAAAATTTCCTGAGCCGCATGCTGGATCGAAAATGCGCATTCTGCTGAGACGAGACAGTTGCGCGCGCAGGGCGGCAGGTCGATTCCATGCCTTTTCAATCGCCTCATCCAGCTCATCAAGAAAGAGTGGTCCCAATACCTTCATAATATTAGGAACAGACGTATAGTGCATGCCCAGTTCTGATCGTGAGGTTGGATCAGAAATTGACTGGATCATTGATCCGAAAATATCCGGATTGATTAAATTCCATTTTAGGTCACTCGCTTCGCGCAAATACCGAAATGCAAGCTGATCGAACTGTGGGACATCAATGCTGCCTGCAAATAGACCGCCGTTGACATATTCAAAATCGGTTACCCAACTGGGCAATTCTGTGCGCTGGTCTGAGGGCAGGTTCATCGCGGTAAAGGCGCTGATGATTGTCGATTGCGCGTGTTCGCCCCTGTTGCCACCATAGGTAAATACGGCGTGGGAAAACTGGTTCTCTTTAAAAACGCCGACATCTTCCGAAAACAGGCAGAAAATGAGCCGTGTCATGAACAGATTCATGTCATGGCGGCGCTCGTCGGTTGCCCATTCCGGGTTAACCCGCATCAGCGTATCGTATAGCTTGGCAAGTTTTCCGGCGGCTTTGACATCAACCGGATTTTCTTCGGCGGGTTTGTAACGATCCTTACCCGCAGCTGGCAGAAGAAATCCGAAATTCAGACCCAATTCCGTAAATAGAAAATGGCGCGTTTCGCCGCTTTTGGGATGCTCAGCGGCAATGGTTTCCCCATCCGTGGTGATTAAAATAGCGGGTCTTGCGGATGCCGTCTTTTTGCTGACGCGCAAGGCGTCCAGTGCCTCGTTGACCCTACCGGGTGTAGCTGGAACATAATGGAACTTGCGATTAAGAAGCACACCACCCGGTAAATCTGATTTATTGGTGCTGGTGCGCAGTTTGGAAATTGTAGCGCGCGCATTGTCTGTCGCTTCGGCGAAAGCAAAGCCAAACTCTGCCGCATCAAATGGCGCGCGACCAATTTCATCAAGCGCATCAGCAATTTCGGTTGGATTCATCATTGTATTCATAAGCCCCGCTGGTTCCCCAATCTATGGCTGAACTGCTTTCCGCAATCAACCACTAGGCAAGCTATTGTTTGTCGCGAGTCTGGGCTTATAAGGATGGCAATACTGAATTGGCGGGGAAGAGAAATTGCGTAAATTTATCATTGAAGCAGACGGGTTACCGGATTTGCCAGGCATGATGTTGGTTGTCGTCGAGGCATTGAAAGGGCTCGGCGGGTCAGCTTCAATTCAGGAGCTCGATGAGCGGGTCGTTGAGCTGGAAGGAATTTCCGAGGAAGAACAGTCCCTGATGATGCCCAATGGCCAATATAGGCGGCTGAACTACTATCTTTCGTGGGCGCGGACTTATCTCAAGCGCGGCAACGCTCTGGAAAATTCATTGCGCGGTGTGTGGACGTTGACTGATGAAGGGGAAAAAATCACCACGGTTGCACAAACACGTGAAATTCAGAAGCAAGTCAATGCAGAAGAGCGGGAACGGGCGCGGCTGAAACGGCTGGCAGTAAGGGGCAAAAATGCCACCCCACAGGCTGCGCCCCTTGCAATGGAGTTGCAGCCGGATATTGGTGCGACAGTCGGCGACGATTGGCGGTCAGAATTGCAGATCGCATTACTGGACATCGCTCCAGATGCATTTGAAAGGCTGGCTCAGCGGCTGCTCCGCGAGGCTGGCTTTGTAAAAGTAGAGGTGCGTGGAAAGACGGGTGATGGCGGCATTGACGGGGTTGGGGTGTTGCGGGTGAACCTCGTGTCTTTTCAGGTTTATTTCCAGTGTAAACGCTGGAAGGGCAGCGTCGGTGCAAAAGACATCCGCGATTTTCGCGGCGCATTGCAGGGCCGGGCAGACAAAGGCCTGTTCATCACCACGGGTAATTTCACTTCGCAAGCCTCCGAAGAAGCAACGCGTGACGGTGCAATCGCCATAGATTTGATCGATGGTGAACGTCTATGCGATTTACTCAAGCAATATGAGTTGGGCGTGAAAACGGAGACGGTCGAAAAAGTTACAGTTTCGGCTGACTGGTTCAAAGGGCTGTAATGCTGGTCATGCCGGAATAATATCGGGCTTTTCGGGAACTGTGCTTAATAGCATTTCCTGATTTTCCTTGAGAATAGCCGCTTCAGGTTCCGTCAGTGGAAACTCCTCGATAAATCGTCGATCCTCATAGGCATCTTTTAGGTCAATATCATCGGGAAAGAGGCCAGCTTTTACCCCTTCTTCCCACTCGCGATCAACGACGTCGAAAAAATCATCTTGGCGCGTGTCTCCGGGACAGGCGAAGAACAAATAGCCCCGTGCAAAATTATCGTGAAAAGCTATGTCTTTCGCGAGACCGTTCAACGCGCCGATTAAATCTGACCGGCTCATTTCTATCGTAATCTCAGGCAGGATATTTCGCGCAAGTGGATCAAACTGGCGATGCAATCTGAAAATACCCGTCCGGGAATTAGCGTCTTCGCTATAGGACCAAAGACAATTTGCGTAGTCCGATAGAAAATCGAACGGGCAATCGCCCGCTATCAGGGAGGTAATGAATTCAAGAATTTTACGCAGATCATCGTTGAAATCGTCAATAACGGTTTCGAAGACTTCATCTTGGCCGCGAACTACGATTTCAATGAAGCCCGCTGAAATGTTTTTAAGATCGAACATGTCGGCTCCCTGGAAAATGGACCTGCTTATTCAAATTACGGTCTACATTGAACGCCGTAAATGTACGCAAATGTCAACAATTGTTGCCTGACACCAGCCAATGCGCCGCCGGAGAATGAGATTCCCCGTTAATGTAGCGTTGGCACTTGTACCCAGAATTTTCAGGTATCCATAAAACAAGACTTCTCTGACCAGTGCCTGCGAGGCTGCTTAAAAGCAAGCTATCTCTAACAGATCAATCGAGCCAAAAAGTAGGGGCTATGATAGGGGCTCAGAAATCTAAAACTTCATTAAATAGTTGGAAAATATACGTTTTTTTAAATAAAATGGTGCGGGTGGTCGGAATCGAACCGACACTCCTTTCGGAACCGGATTTTGAGTCCGGCGCGTCTACCAGTTCCACCACACCCGCACATTTCTGCCGAAGCAGTTCGATATGGTTCAAAGGGACAGCGGGTTGGGATATACCGGCTAAACGAAACGAGGTCAATTGCTCAAAAGTGCAGCTTTCACTCCTCTTCAGACAGACGGCTGAAAGGGTAAGAAGTAATGGCGTGTGATTCAATCAACCGCTCATCGTCACGGCAGCGTTCCAGTCAACAAGCCCGTTCCTGATCGTGTCAGGCGCAGCAGGCTTTATGTGGTTGCGCGGCTTTGAGATAAGCCGCCGTCATCTATCTGCGCAAGTTCGCTTCAACCAGATTCCAGAAAACCAGCAAGGCGATGAAGCCCAGCAGGACGTAATCCAGCGTGCTGACATAGTGAAAATATTCCATAGCGCATCTCCTTCCCCGGGAGGGCGCGATAGCGTTTGAGCCAGACGGAAGCTTTTATAATTATCCGGGCTTCGGACACTTGTTCAAAGTGCCGGATTGCACCGGTGCGGACCTCCTCTTCCGCCTGTCCATGCGCTCTCCCAAGGCAAAGTGTACCACGCTTTGTCGGATGGCTCAAATTATTGGTTTGGCTAATATAATCAGCTATCTGCGCGCGATGCCAAATGTCCTAGTTCGACGTTGCGACATTGGCTTTCCGGCAGTTGGCAAAGCGGTCGAGCGCCTGATCATAGGCTGACGTTTTCACGCCCATCATGCCGATGACCGTGTGGAACAGATTGTCGTGCGAAGAAGGGGCGGCAGCATCCTGTTTGACGCAAGCCGTGTCGAGCCTGGTGGCGTTCGCATAGTCCGGCGAGAACCACGCGACGAATGGGATGTGTGTCTGGACGTCAGGCGCGATGAAATAGGGTGCTGCATGCAGATAAAGACCATCTTCGCCCAGCGATTCGCCATGGTCGGACATATAGATCATGGCGGGGGCAAAACGGTCTTCGCTTGCCTTCAGGACGTTGATGATCTCCGACAATATGTGATCGGTATAGAGGATCGAATTGTCGTATGCATTGACGATCTGGTCCGTCGTGCAATCGGAAAATTCGCTCGTGCGGCACTCAGGCTTGAACTTGGCGAATTCTGGCGGATAACGCCGATAATAGGACGGTCCGTGACTGCCGGTCATATGCAGGACAATGGTGGCGTTGCCGTTTACGTTCTTCAGGTGGTCACGGAGCTGGTCGACCAGAATCTGGTCGAGACATTCGCCGCCTTCGCAATATTGCGCATCGTTTGAATTCTGCAGGTCGACCGTCGGTATGCGGTCCGAAACGCTCTTGCTGCCGGTATTATTCTCGTACCACGCAACCTGCACGCCGGCATGATTAAGGAGGTCCATCAGATTTTCCGAGCTATGGAACTTGGAGCTCGAATATTCCTCGCGCGGAAAGGGCGAGAACATACATGGCACGGAAACGGAGGTGTCCGTGCCGCAGCTTGTTGTGTTTGGAAAGGTAACGATATCCTGCTGCTTCAGTTCGGGATTGGTCTCACGCGGGTAGCCGTAAAGGCTGAAATTCTGGGCGCGTGCCGTTTCGCCCACCACGATGACGGTCAGGAGCTTCTTGCCCGACGCAATCGGCGGCAGCACTTGTTTTGCATCGAGGCCGAGCGGCTGCATGACGATCTGCCTGTCATTCAGGTCACGCACGATATATTGCACGGTGCTCTTGAGTGGTGTGCCGGGCATCAGCCGTTCCATGATGTCGGAGCGGTGTTCGCGGTACATCGAGGAGAAGCTGCCGTAATCGGAGCCGATAAGTGCGATTGCGACAGCCAGGCAGACGATGATCGAGACAGTATTGACCAGAAGCTTTTGCAGCAAAGGCCGGTGTTTCACACGGACCCAGAGGATGAAAAGCGTGGGAACGACGGCATAAAGCAGGATATGCAGCAGAAAGCCCGTCGTTATCAGATGACCCGACTCTGCCTTTGTCGTTGTGAGCGTCGCCTCGACCACATTGCGATCGATGATCGTGCCGAAAGTATCCGTAAAATAGGACCCACCTGCGGCGACCCATATTGCGAAAATGAGAACAGGCTTGATGACATATTTTGCCGAGAAGGCCATCAGCACGGCGATATGGATGAGAAGGATGGCCGCTGCCCCAACAACCAGCTTTTGCGGATGGTCGGAAAAGTAGGCGATCAGCCGCTGCCAGAAGGAGCTATTGGTGAAAGCGAGGAGATAAAATGCGGTCAGGACGCAAAGCGTGCCGCTGGCGATAGTCGGGCGTGGAAACCGCATTCCTGAACCTTCAAAATTCCGAAGTGGCTGTTGAGGATGGAGCTTCGCAGGGCTTCCGCAAAACTGCAATCGCAACATTCTTGCCGGATAATCCAGCATCGGAGATTCAGGACAGCGATTTCTGGGCTTTTTTAAGGTCGCTTAAACTCGCCCCTATTTCCTCTCAGTGAAGCTGCGGATGCGATTGCGCACAATGCGGGCCAGATTGCGGGTTCGCTGATAAAGATGAATCTGCGAGGCAGCCTGACGGACGAGCTTATCCGTGGACGGGTTGAGGCCAATCACCAGCGTTTCGATTGTCTCGCGCTTGTCGAACAGCCGCATCATGACCGGATGATCGGGGACGGCGCAGGAATCTGTGCGGTTGATGTTCGGATCGTTCAGATGGTTCTTCACGACTTCGATCATGAGAAGTACGCCGGGCGACCAGGCGTTCAGGCTTTCGTCATAAGCTGTTTTCCAGGTCCAGGCTTCTCCTGAAACCGTAAATACGATCAAAATGGCGATAACCCGTCCGTCGAGCTCAAGCGTGTGCACGCGCACGCAGTCGCGTTCAGCAAGATTGTTGACTGCCTCGCGGGCGAAAGCCGCGCGAAACCGGTCGACGGCCATGGCGGTGCCGCGTTTGCCTTTCCAGCCACTCGCTTCCAGCGTCAGGAAATGTTCGAACGCGTGACGCACATCGTCGGGCGTGCGGGCGACGCGATAGGCAAGCTCGCCCTTTTCGGCCAGCCTGCGCCACAGGCGATTGTAATCCCGGCGATGGTGTGCACCGATTGCTTGCTTGATATAGGCGTCGCCGTCCAGATCGCTCTCGAGAAAGGGGCGCTCCTTCTGCTCTATGGCGACCAAAGGCAATTGACGGCCCACCGCCACAGAACGGATCAGTTTTGCCGCCGGGCCGTTAGCCCGCATTTCCGGCAGCACAAGCACATCAGGCAATTTGAGATGCCTGCGCGCCAGAATGTCGAACAGGTCTTCCAGCACGCCGACAGGGTCATCGTGATCGATCAGTGGCGTGCCCTGCGGTCCGAATGGTGTCGACCATGCACGGATCACAGGCGTCGATAGCGGCAAGCCGGGACGTTCGATCGTATAGGGCATGACAAAGCGCAGGCGGCTACGGATTTCGTTTTCGTCGCGCATGACCATGAAGCGAACTTCGCGATCCTCAAGGCGCGGCATGGCTGGCGCCAGAAACCGTGCATTGAAGAACACATTCGGTTCGACGGTCCGGTTGCTCAAGTGATCGAGTTCGTCGCGCAGTTCGAAGCCTGCGGCAGCGCCATAGATGGCCAGCTTGCGCGGTATATCGCGGCTGTGAAGGCTTTCCTCCAGCTTTTTGACAGCTTCGTGCGCCATACCGCTCTCGGAGAGTTCCGAAACGATGTGAGCTGCATTTCCGCCCGCCGATTCTTCAAGCAAAGGTTTCGCGGCCATTACAAAGTCCCCTCCGAGGTCTTGGTACGGTCTCGTGGAATGAGAATGAACATGGTTATGTGCAAGGTGCGTGATACGGCTGCCGAAAGAAGTGCCGCTTCCATCAGCATGGCAATAGCTGTCGAAATGGCGGCGCCTGTCAGGCCGAAGCGTGGTATCAGGACCAGATTGAGAATAACGTTGACAGCAAGTGTCACGGCATAAAGGAGCGCGCAGATATTCTGCTTTCCCGACATGTTGAGAAGGCTTTCCGCCGGGCCGACGCTTGCACGTGCGATCACCCCGATGATCAGGATGAACAGAAGCGGATAGCCCGCTGTGAAGGCCGGACCGAAAAGCCGCAGGAGCGGATAGCCGGTGAGCAGAATGACTGCGCCGAGGAACAGCGTCGGCCAGAATGTCCAGCGGACGGACGCTTCGGCGAAGCTTGCAAATTCGGCGCGATCACCGCTGTGCAGCAGGTCCGAGTAGCGCTGCGCGACACTGGCTTTCACGGCGAAATAGACGAAATGCGCGAGCGCCATGATCTTCGTTGCCGCAAAATAGATCGCGACATGCTCGGGGTCGAGCGCGTGGCCAACCATCAGAACATCGACATTGATGAGTAGGAAGAAAAAGCCTTCCACGAGGAAAATCGGCAGGGCAACTTTCATCCATTCGCCAAGACGCTGGTCACGCGTTGCGGCGGGAATATCTTTTTCCAGTGAGCGGTCGACGGTCAGAAATTGTCCGACGGTGGTCAGCCACGTTGCGGCAATCGATACTGCCAGCGCGATAGTTGCACTGGAAGGTAGTCCCGCTTCATGTGCGATGATCATGAACAGGAGAACCAGAAGTGGGCGGACGATATAGCTTGGCGTCAGTGCCATCATCACCCAGGTGCGCGAGCGCGCAATGCCATCCAGCATATTGCCGAGCGTAATCATTGGCAGGCAGATGAAGCCGAGGATGAACGGCACGAGATAATAGCTTGTGACATGGTCTTTGAGCAGGAGCAGCAGGCCCGCACCCAGAAGCGCGATGAATGTAGCGGCTGCAAAAGCGAAGACGCGTCCGGTCCGGATGATCCCGCGCACGAGGCCGAACATCTGACGCTGCATATATTCCGGTACGAAGCGGATAATCGTGGTGTGCAGTCCGAAACAGGCCAGATCGCCGATAATTATCATGGTCAGCCAGACGAGGACGAAGATGCCGTACTCGAATTCCCCCATCCAACGGGCGAGAATAACCTGAGACAGGAGAGCAATAGCAGCGCTCGCAACGCGCACGGAAAAGGCGACGAGGGAAGAGCGCTGTGCGCTTGCCTGCGGTCCGCTATCCGTAAGCACGGCATCCAGCCGCTCCGTCACGGGACGAAGCGTGGCTGCGATCCTGCCGGGTAGAAACCGGCTCGCCGTTTCAGCTGCCGAAAACCGCACTGTTTGCCAACCCTGTCTTTGCACGCCTCTTGGGACCTGCTTGTTTAGCACCGGATAACCCGGCTTTCACGCCTATGCTTTGTTGGTCATGAGGCGCATGAAAACCTTAGACAGGAGTTCTTTATAAAGAGAAAAAGAAAAAGTCTAATCTGCCGAAGGTCGCAAGACTTCAAGGAATGGTGAGTATTTTCTAAACGGCATCTATATTTGAAGTATCTAAAATAAAGCAAGTCATACAACTGCTCGCGGTGCATATCGACGTCCATCGTGTGCTAGAAAACACAAACCCCGGCAAATGGCTTGCCGGGGTTTGTTCGATAGATGCGATGATGAGCTCGGCTCACATCACTCGAAAGCGCCGTGGCAGTGCTTGTACTTCTTGCCGGAGCCGCATGGGCAAGCCTCGTTGCGGCTGACCTTACCCCATGTGCGCGGGTCGGCCGGATCGCGTTCGGCAGCAGGCACATTGCGTTCGTCATGCTGATGGTCGGACCAGCTCGCTTCGTCGAAATCGTTTTCGCCGGTGGTGCTGTCGATATGACGGCCGGTCATCGGCGGCAGTTCCGGTTCCGGCGGTGCTTCGCGAACGATCTCGACGCGCATCAGCTGCGAGATAACGACTTCGCGCAGGTTGGCAAGCATCGACTGGAACAGTTCGAACGCTTCGGTCTTGTATTCGTTCAGCGGATCGCGCTGAGCGTAACCGCGGAAACCGACGACCGAACGCAGATGGTCGAGATTGACCAGATGCTCACGCCAGAGATTGTCCAGCGACTGCATGATCACGGACTTTTCAACGTAAGTCATGATCTGCGGGCCGAAGCGTTCGGCCTTCTCGGCAGCAGCCTTGTCCGCGGCTTCCTTGATGCGGTTCTCGAACTCTTCTTCCGCGATGCCTTCTTCCTTGGCCCAATCCTCGACCGGCAGGTCGAGATTGAGCTTGGAGATGATGTCTTCCTTGAGGCCGGCAATATCCCACTTTTCCGCATAGGCGTCCTTGGGGATGCGCAGTGCGACCATGTCCTCGATGACCTCATGGCGCATTTCGCCAACGGTCTCGGTCAGGTCCTCTTCGTCCATCATTTCCAGACGCTGTTCGAAGATCACCTTGCGTTGATCGTTCATGACATCGTCGTATTTCAGAAGGTTCTTGCGGATTTCGAAGTTGCGGGCTTCGACCTTCTTCTGCGCCTTTTCAAGCGCCTTGTTGATCCACGGATGGACGATGGCTTCGTCTTCCTTGAGGCCGAGCTTCTGCAGCATGCTGTCCATGCGGTCGGAACCGAAAATGCGCATCAGATCGTCCTGCAACGACAGGAAGAACTTCGAACGGCCCGGATCGCCCTGACGGCCCGAACGACCGCGCAGCTGGTTGTCGATGCGACGGCTTTCGTGGCGCTCGGTGGCGAGAACGTAAAGTCCGCCTGCGGCCAGAGCCTTTTCCTTCAGCTGTGCAATGTCAGCCTTGATTTCCGCGATCTTGGCATCGCGCTCGGGACCTTCCGGTATATCGGAAAGTTCCTGACGAACGCGCATTTCCAGGTTGCCGCCAAGCTGAATGTCGGTACCACGACCAGCCATGTTGGTGGCGATGGTGACGGTTCCGGGCACACCGGCCTGTGCGATGATATAGGCTTCCTGCTCGTGGTAGCGAGCGTTCAGAACCTGGAATTCCTTGATACCTTCCTTGCGAAGGCGTTCGGCCAGCTGTTCTGATTTTTCGATCGAGGTCGTGCCGACGAGGATCGGCTGGCCCTTCTCGTGCGAGGCGCGGATATCGCGCACGATGGCGCGGTATTTTTCCTCGACGGAACGATAGACTTCGTCGTCTTCGTCGATGCGCTGGACCGGCAGATTGGTCGGAATCTCGAGCACTTCGAGGCCATAAATATTGCCGAATTCTTCCGCTTCCGTCGCAGCCGTACCGGTCATGCCCGACAGCTTGTTGTACATGCGGAAGTAGTTCTGGAAGGTGATCGAAGCCAGCGTCTGATTTTCCGGCTGGATGGTCACATGTTCCTTGGCTTCCAGCGCCTGGTGCAGGCCTTCCGAATAACGGCGGCCTGGCATCATGCGGCCGGTGAATTCGTCGATGATGACGATTTCGTCATTGCGGACGATATAATCCTTGTCGCGCTGAAAGAGCTTGTGCGCGCGAAGCGCATTGTTCAGGTGGTGCACGACCGCAACATTCTCGATGTCGTAGAGGCTTTCACCCTTGAGATGGCCTGCGGCTTCCAGAAGCTGCTCAACCTTCTCTGTGCCGACTTCGGTGAAGATTGCCGTCTTCTGTTTCTCGTCGATTTCAAAATCTTCCGGCTCAAGGGCTGGAATGAAGGTGTCGATGAGATTGTAGAAGTCCGAACGGTCTTCCAGCGGGCCGGAAATGATGAGCGGCGTGCGCGCTTCGTCGATGAGGATCGAGTCCACTTCATCGACGATGGCGTAATTGTGCGGGCGCTGCACCATCTGGGCGCGCTCATATTTCATGTTGTCGCGCAGATAGTCGAAGCCCAGCTCGTTGTTGGTGCCGTAGGTGATGTCGCAGGCATAGGCCGCACGGCGCTCATCGTCGTCGAGACCGTGCTTGATGACACCGACGGTCAGGCCGAGGAAGTTATAGAGCTTGCCCATGGTTTCGGCGTCGCGGGTGGCGAGGTAGTCGTTGACCGTCACCACGTGTACGCCCTTGCCCTCAAGCGCATTGAGGTAGACCGGTAGGGTCGCCATCAGCGTCTTGCCTTCACCGGTGCGCATTTCCGCGATGCCGCGTTCGTGCAGAACCATGCCGCCGATCAGCTGCACGTCGAACGGGCGCATACCGAGTACGCGCTTCGCAGCTTCACGTGCCGTAGCGAAAGCGTCGGGCAGAAGAGAGTCGAGCGTCTTGCCTTCAGCCAGCGCCGCACGAAATTCGGCGGTCTTGGCCTGCAATTGCTCATCGGTAAGATTTTCGTAATTCTTCTCGATAGCAGTAATTTGATTTGCCCGCTGGCGCAGGGTTTTAACGCGGCGGTCATTGGATGAACCGAATATCTTGCGGGCGAAACCGCCAAAGCTGACCATCACTGGTCCTTTCCTGTCCGTTCAGCCGGAAGCGCTTCCGGCAATGTCGAATGCTTTATTCACGCGTATTGAAACAATTGCAAGAAAACTGCGCTGCGAAAGCTGCCCGTTACGGCGCATTTCCGGCGCAATTCCCCCGCCCCTTACTGGACGTAAAGCCGAAGGACAGATAAGAGGGGCTTCGGGCGATGTCAACGTTGCTCCAGTGTGGTGGATTTGAAGTTCCTGTCATTTGCATGGCATCTGCGTTCATGAACTTCAAATCTGTAAACCGCACTCGATTCTATATATTGCTGGTGTGGCTTTGAATCCGAAATTCGTTAGCAACACTGTTCCAAAGTGATGCGAATTTCGGATTCGCCACATCGTGGGCTGGAAAACCTTTCCTTTGTTGCAATATTGGGGAGATCCGGGCCAAATTCCGCCGCATTCATCGGGCCGGTAAGCGGCCACGAAGGAGAGAATTCCATATGAAAGCCATTCTGAAAGCCCCTTATCGCAAGGCTCTCGCTGTCGTCGGCATGTCTCTGGCGGCCTCGGTGGCGCTGGCAAGCTACTCAGGCGCCGCATTCGCACAGGATGCTGGAAAGCCTGCTGCCGCACCGGCTGCAGCCCCTGCAGAAAAGGAAGATCCGTCCAAGGTTCTGGCGACCGTCAACGGCAACGACATCACAGTCGGTGAAGTCGATCAGGCTGCAGGCGATCTCGATCCGCAGTTCTCGCGCCTTCCTGCAGAGCAGCGCCGTCTGGCTGCGCTTGCCGCCCTGATCGACATCAAGGCAATGGCTGGTGAAGCGGAAAAGGAAAAGCTCGATCAGTCCCAGGAATTCAAGGATCGCATGGAATTCCTGCGTGAACGCGCGCTCCATAACGAATATTTCAAGGACGCCGTTGTCGATAAGATCAGCGATGATGATGTACGTGCGCGCTACGACAAGGAAATCGCAGCCATGCCGCCGCAGGTGGAAGTGCGCGCTCGTCACATCCTCGTGAAGACCAAGGAAGAAGCCGAAGCCATCATCAAAAAGCTTGAAGGCGGCGCCAAGTTCGAGGACCTCGCCAAGGAGAGCTCAACTGACGGCACTGCAGCCAATGGTGGCGATCTCGGCTACTTCGCCGAAGGCCAGATGGTGCCGGAGTTCGAAAAAGCCGCCTTTGCGCTCAAGCCGGGTGAATACACCAAGGAGCCGGTCCAGACCCAGTTTGGCTTCCATGTGATCCAGCTCGAAGATCGTCGCACCAAGCAGCCACCGGCATTCGATCAGGTCAAGGACCAGATCCGTTCGATCATCATGCGCGAGCGTTATGTCGAAACCGTCAAGAAGCTGCGTGACGGCATGAAGATTGACTACAAGGATCCGGCTGTCGAGAAAGCCATGAAGGATGCAGCCGCAGCGCAGGAAGGTGCGGACAAGGATGACGCGCCGGAAGAAGCTGCTCCACAGCAGTAAAAACTGGTTTCAAATATCAACGCCCCGGCTTGCCGGGGCGTTTTTTATTCCGATCTTGCGTTTCCCGCTTGATTTTAAACCGCAAACCTTTCCAATGCGCGCGTCATATTTTGAATCCGAAATTCGCGTAACGCCGTTTGCTGGGCATCACGATTTTCGGGTTTCTACGAAACCGCATCCATCGAGGCACATATGTCCGCGTCTGTTTCTCCGCTCGCTCCCAAACACTACCCCACAATGCCGGTCGTCCATGGCGTGCGCATCGCCACCGCTGCTGCCGGGATCAAGTATAAGGGGCGAACGGATGTGATGTTGATGGTGTTCGACCGACCGGCTGAAGCCGCAGGTGTCTTTACACGTTCGCTCTGTCCATCGGCGCCAGTCGATTTTTGCCGCCGCAATCTCGTGTACGGAAAGGCCCGCGCGGTCGTCGTCAATTCCGGCAACGCCAATGCCTTTACCGGCGTCAAGGGGCGTGAAGCGACGGAAGCAACGGCTGAAGCTGCCGCCAAGGCGGTCGGGTGCGCCACAACGGATGTCTTTCTGGCGTCAACGGGCGTGATCGGCGAACCGCTCGATGCAAGCAAGTTCGCGCATCTGCTTGGCGACATGAACAAGGATGCGGTCGAGGATTTCTGGACCGAAGCCGCCAAGGCGATCATGACCACGGATACCTATCCGAAGGTTGCGACCGAAACGGTGCTGCTCGGTCAGGTACCGGTCACGATCAACGGTATCGCCAAGGGTGCTGGCATGATCGCGCCGGATATGGCGACAATGCTTTCCTTCGTCGTCACTGATGCACCGATCAAGGCTGACGTGTTGCAGAGCCTGCTCTCCAAGGGCGTTGGCTCGACCTTCAATGCTGTGACGGTAGACAGCGACACTTCTACATCGGACACGCTAATGCTGTTCGCCACTGGTGCGGCGGCAGAGCGCGGTGCACCTGAAATCACTGATCCTGCCGACAAGCGCCTTGGCGAATTCAAGAAGGCGCTCGGCCGCCTCCTGAAATCGCTGGCGCTGCAGGTCGTGCGCGACGGTGAGGGCGCACGCAAGATGGTGGAAGTGGAAGTGACGGGTGCAAAATCTGCAGCTTCTGCCAAGAAGATCGCGCTTTCCATCGCCAATTCGCCGCTGGTCAAGACGGCTGTTGCCGGTGAAGATGCCAATTGGGGCCGCGTGGTCATGGCCGTCGGCAAGGCTGGTGAACCTGCCGATCGTGACCTGCTCGCGATCTGGTTCGGCGATATTCGTGTTGCGCATCAAGGCGAGCGCGATCCGGCCTATTCGGAAGCAGCGACGTCCACCTATATGCAGGGCGAGGATATTCGCATTCGCGTCGATCTGGGGTTAGGCAAGGGCAAGGCAACTGTCTGGACCTGCGACCTCACAAAGGAATATGTCGCCATCAATGGCGATTACAGAAGTTGATCGAAGTAATGGAAAAGCCCAGCACCCCAAGTCTTGCCATCGTTCGCCAGCTTGAAGCCGTCGGCTTCCGTGCCTGGCCTGCCACGTCGGTTCACTATGACGGCACATGGGCGATACGCATGACTGCAGCGCATCCATCCCGGCGTCTCAACTCGATCAATCCGCTCGATCCCGGCGACACGCGCGATATTCCAACACGTGTGGAACTGGCGGCGCAGCGTTTTCGTGCCTATGGCCGTGTTCCCTGTTTCAGGCTTTCGCCGCTCGCACCGCGCGAGCTTGAGGATTATCTCGAAGGGCTTGGCTGGAAGCGCCGGGACGAAACCATCGTGATGACGGCGAATCTCGAGGAACTCGATTTGTCGGACGCCATCGACCAGATACCCCTGAAGGATATTGGGCGCTTCGTGGATGCTTCGCTTTCCATCCATGAAAGACCGGAAGATATGCGGCCCGGATTTTCCGAACTTCTTAATAGCGTTCGCCCGAACAAGGGCATGTTCGTGCTGGAGGAGGGCGGACGCGCCGTATCCAACCTGCTTTGCGTACAGGATGGCGTGATGGCGGGTCTATTCGATGTCGGAACCCTGCGTGACGCAAGGCGCAAGGGGCATGGACATGCGATTGTCGGTTCTGCACTCAAATGGGCCGTAAAGCTCGGTGCAAAGACGGCATGGCTGCAGATCGAGGCGGACAACGTTGCTGGACTTGCTCTTTACGAGAGCTTCGGCTTTCGGGAAGCCTATCGCTATGCCTATCGGGAGAGCAACGAGAAATGACCGAGGTAAAGGGACGCCGCATTCTTCTGGTAGCTGCTTGCGCACTGGTGGATTCGGATGGCCGGGTTCTGCTGACGCAGCGCCCGGAAGGCAAGCAGCTGGCCGGGCTGTGGGAGTTTCCCGGTGGCAAAGTGGAACCGGGCGAAACGCCGGAAGAAACGCTGATCCGCGAATTGCAGGAAGAAGTCGGCATCACGACGAAAGCGGCCTGCCTTGCACCGCTGACTTTTGCGAGCCATACCTATGATGACTTCCACCTGCTGATGCCGCTCTATGTCTGCCGCCGTTATGAAGGTATCGCGCGGGGGCTCGAAGGGCAGGCGCTGAAATGGGTTCGTCCGAAGGATATGCGCGACTATCCGATGCCGCCAGCCGACGAACCGCTGATCCCGTTTCTGCTTGATCTGCTGTAGACCGGCCCCCTGTCCACAACCGTGGAAAAAGGTTGGCAATTTCTTACGATTCCACTGGCTGGTTAATCTATGATTCACTCCGTTGAGGCATTCTCGTTTGGGAGCTGCCCCGGAGTCTTGAAGCATGAGTTTCGACAACAATTATTTTAGCGCTGATCACAACGAATATACGGCCAAGCCGCTAACGAAGGCTGGTCGCGGAATCCTGCGCGTTGTGCTGTTGTTCGGCTCTGCCGTTGTCGCTCTGGCTCTCATCATTGTGCCGGTTCTCAACGATCAGGCAAACAAGGTTGCAGCCCAGTCAGTGCTCCCGGTCGGGATAGACCGCACCATGACCGGCTCGATCAAGCGCGATGCCAGCGCCCAGCCGCATGCAACAGGCCAGACGTATACAGTGCGCAAGAGCGTGCTTCAGCCGAGCCCCAATTCCGTCTGCATCATCGAGACAAACGGCAGCCACCACGGCGACTGTTAGCTGTCTTTCGCAGCCTTTTTTAGCGCTTCTGCCAGCGATGCTTTTGCAGAGCCCGGTTTCAATGGTTTTTGCTGCGATTCATGCGGCGCCCAGCCTGATAGCCAGATGACCGAGAAAGTGGCGCGGATGCGTCCATCCGGATCGGAGAACCGCTCGGCATAGATTTCAGCGGCCCGCAGGAAAAGGCGTTTCGAAACCGGCTTGCGGGAACGGTCACGCAGGATGTTCTGCATGCCCATGGCGCGCAGATCGGCCATCAGATTGAACAGCGAATCGTAGCGCACCGTGATGTTGTCGACGTCGGTTACGGGCAGGGCGAAACCTGCACGTTGCAGAAGGCCGCCCACATCGCGCACGTCCGGGAACGGGAAAATGCGCGGCGAGGCGCCGCCTGTCAGTTCGATTTCCGCCTGAAGAAGACTTTCGCGCAATTCACCGAGTGTTCCACTGCCGCTAAGGGCCGCCAGAAAAAGTCCGTCCGGCTTTAGGGCGCGAGCGATCTGCACCATCGTACCCGGTGTATCATTGGTCGCGTGAAGAGCCATTAGCGACACGATCAGATCGGTGCTGCCAGCTTTCAGCGGCAGCATTTCCTCGTCACCGGCAATAGCCGGGAAAGGACCTCGCAGGAAATCACTGTCGCGTTCGATGCGGACAATCAGGTCGGCTTTGCCAGACTGCGCGATGGCTGCTGCAGCTACGCCGGTATGGCCAGCGAGATCGACGGCGACGGGAAAACGCCGCTCCACAGCGTCAAGGCGGTCGGCGAGATCGTCGGCAATGCGCTGCAACAGGAAATCTGCGCCGGGTTCGGCGCGCGCAAAGGCGCGACGGCGAAACGAGAGCAGGAGATCGCGATCGAAAATCGCGCTATCATCGGTCGGCGCAGGCATGGAATCCGTCTTCTCTTTCGAGCAAGGTTCAGTACAATCGTTGCGGGGATAGATGCATTCGAATGGGGGCGAATGCAATGGCGGATGACGATAGAACGCATCAAACCTTTTTGCGCAGCGCGGGCGAAGGGCTTCGGCGGTTTGCCGGCAGGGCTTTTCGCTCCTCTGCGGACATGTTGTTTCCGCCGACATGTATCGGCTGCCGGGCGCATGTATCCGAACCGGGGACGCTGTGTCCGAAATGCTGGCCGGAGCTACGCTTTATAGAAAAGCCTTATTGCCCCGTGCTGGGCATTCCTTTCAGCCATGATTTCGGCGACAACTTCACGAGTGCTGAGGCGATTGCCGATCCGCCACCTTTCCGGCGTCTCCGGTCCGCCGTCCTGCATCGGGGCGCAGCGCAGCGCATGGCGGTTTCGCTCAAGTTTCACGACCGGACCGATCTGGCCCCGTGGATGGCGCGCTGGATGCAACGCGCGGGTCGCGAATTACTGGATGAATGCGAGGTCATTCTTCCGGTGCCTCTGCATCGCTGGCGGTTCTGGCAGCGGCGTTTCAACCAGTCGGCGGAACTTGCCCGTGCCCTGGCGAAACTGGAATCGAAACCCTTTGCGCCGCAAGGCGTGAAGCGTGTGCGTCGGACCGAACAGCAGATCGGCCTTGGTATCAAGGAGCGAAAGCGCAATGTGGACGGTGCGTTCCGCGTGCCGCAGGAACACGAGATTCATGTGCGCGGGCGACGGGTTCTGCTCATCGATGACGTCTATACGACCGGCGCTACGGTCAAGGCGGTAACGCGGGCATTGCTGCGTGGTGGCGCGAAAAGCGTGGATGTACTGACGTTCAGCCGCGTTCTACCGGATTGAGCCGGATAACCGGCTACACAGGCTCGTGAAAAGCGTCGGGGCTTCCAGATAACGTCTTTGCCGCTTATATAGTGGCCAAAACGATTGGAGTTTATGATGGTTGATGTAACGATCTACACGCGTGTCGGTTGCCCTTATTGCACCCGGGCCAAGGATCTTCTGACCCGCAAGGGCGTTGCGTATAATGAAATCGATGCAGGCGCATCGCCGGAACTGCGCGCCGAAATGCAGCAGCGTTCGGGCCGTAACACCTTCCCGCAGATATTCGTCGGCTCCGTTCATGTCGGTGGATGTGATGATCTTTTCGAGCTGGAAGATCAGGGCAAGCTGGATGGCCTGCTCAAGACTGGCGCACTGGTTTAGAATTCGATCGGACAGGGAGAGGTCGATGAGCATGTTCCGCGCAGCAGCCGTCCAGATGCGGTCTGGCACAGACGTGGCCCGCAATATTGAAGCCATGGAAAAACTGGTCGCGGAAGCGGCGGTCAAAGGTGCGAAATATGTGCAGACGCCGGAAGTGACCGGGATCATGCAGCGTGACCGGCCATTGCTCGCACAGTCATTGCGCGATGAGGCCAACGATCCTGTCATGGCTGCTGCGGCGAAGCTCGCCTCGAAACACGGTATATTCCTTCATATAGGTTCGACCCTGATCAAGGGCGATGACGGAAGATCCTATAATCGCGGCGCGATCTTTGCACCGTCGGGCGAGAAGGTCTCGACCTACGATAAAATCCATATGTTCGATGTCGATCTCGACAATGGTGAGAGCTGGCGCGAATCGGATGCCTGTATTCCGGGCAAGGAAACTGTCGTTGTCGACCTGCCTTTCGCAAAGTTCGGCATGGCTGTCTGTTACGACATCCGCTTTCCGCAATTGTTCCGCGCTCAGGCTCTCGCCGGTGCCAATGTGATTACCGGTCCGGCCGCCTTCACGAAACAGACCGGAGAGGCCCACTGGCACATCTTGCAGCGTGCGCGTGCTATCGAAAATGGTGCATTCCTGATCTCTGCCGCACAGGGCGGTCTGCATGAGGACGGGCGCGAAACCTACGGTCATTCGATCATCGTCTCACCATGGGGCAAGATTCTCGCCGAAGCCGATCACGACGAGCCGGGCATCATCCTGGCTGATATCGACGTGGCGGAAAGTGCTGCTGCACGCGGCAAGATACCGAACCTGAAGAATGCGCGGGAGTTCGATGTCCGGACTTTTTCCGCGAAGCAGAAAGAGGACGCGTAAATTCCATGATCCGCTTTTCGCTTCATTGCGATCAGGGCCATGAATTCGAGGGCTGGTTTCGCGACAATGCTGATTTCGACCGTCAGTCGGAAATGCAGCTTGTCGCTTGCCCCGTGTGCAATTCGCAAGTCGTTCAGAAGTCGCTGATGGCGCCGGCGGTCTCGACAAGCCGTGGCAAGGAAAAGATTGCCATGGCGCTGGGCGATACGCAAAAGCAGATATTGGACGAAATGCGGGAATTGAGCCGCAAGGTTCGCGAGAATGCGGATTATGTCGGCGACAAATTTGCCGAGGAAGCCCGGAAGATCCATTTCGGCGAGACCGAAACACGTGGTATCTACGGCGAAGCGTCGCGCGAGGATGTGCATTCGCTGCTCGAAGACGGTGTCGACGTTCTGCCGTTGCCGGTATTTCCAGAAGACAAGAACTGATTGCCGTACAGGAGACAAGGCGCATGAAACTGACGGATTCTGCGCCTTTTTTGCTGATCGCAACCGGCACCTTGCTGGGCCTCATCCTGCCACTCGGCAAGATCGCTGCGCAGGCTGGTATTCCGCCTGCCATCTGGACCTTTTTGTTCTCGGCGAGTGCCGGAATCATTCTGTTCGCCGTTCTTCTTCTGCAGGGAAAGAAGATCGGCTTTTCAGGCGGAAGACTGCGTTACTATATCTGTACCGCGCTTATCTCCTATGCCGTGCCCAATCTCCTCATTCTTTCCGCCATTCCGCGCCTCGGCGCGGGGTTTACCGGCATCATGTACACGCTGTCGCCGGTCATCACGCTCGTTCTGTCTATGGGGTTCGGGTTGCGGCGTCCCAATGCGCTGGGGATCGGCGGTATCGCTGCCGGGTTTATCGGTGCAGTGATGGTGGCAATGACGCGCGGCGAAGTGGGAAAACCTGCTGATCCATTGTGGATCGCCGCGGCATTGCTCATTCCGGTGTTTCTCGCCATCGGCAATGTCTATCGCACGCTCGACTGGCCGAAGAACTCCGATCCGACCGAACTTGCTGCCGGAAGCCACCTCGCATCGGCGCTGATGCTTTCTGCGGGGATACTCATATTCACCGGTCAGTTTCCGATCGAGACACTTGCATTCGCCCCATGGGCTGCATTGGCCCAGTCGATTGCATCGGCGGGCATGTTTGCCCTGTTCTTCCGGCTACAGGCGGTTGGCGGGCCGGTCTATCTCAGCCAGATCGGTTATGTCGCAGCGGCGCTGGGGCTTATTTCTGGGACGTTATTTCTCGGCGAACATTATCCACCGCTGACCTGGATCGGCGCGCTGGTCATCTGCGCAGGCGTTGTCATGACAACACGCGCGCAAAGAGGTTGACCGTTTCGATCGGATTGAATCAGATCGGCGTTCTAACTGTCTATTTTACGCACATCCCGAAAACCGTTTCACACTTTTCAGGATGTGCTTTGATCAGGCAGGCCGTTCGGCAAGCACCATATAGTTCACATCGGTGTCGCGGGAGCGGCTCCAGCTGTCGGCCAGCGGATTATAGGTCACACCAAGCTTGTCGATGAGGCGCAGGCCGCCTTTCGCAAGTGCAGCTTCCAGTTCTTCCGGGCGAACCAGTTTTTCATACTGATGCGTGCCGCGCGGCAGCCAGCGCAGGACATATTCCGCGCCGATGATCGCCAGACCATAGGCTTTCAGCGTGCGATTGATCGTGGCGACGAACATCAGCCCGTCGGGCTTTACCATTTCGCTGGTGGCGGACATGAACAGGTCGACGTCTGAAACATGCTCGACCACTTCCATATTCAAAACCACGTCGAATTTCTCGCCAGCTTCAGCCAGCGCTTCTGCGGTCGTGGCGCGGTAGTCGACCTCGACGCCGCTTTGCGCAGCATGGATTTTCGCTACTTCGATATTTGTGGTGGAAGCATCCGCCCCGATGACGGTCGCGCCGAGGCGCGCCATCGGCTCGCAGAGAAGCCCGCCGCCGCAGCCGATATCGAGCAGGCGCAGGCCCTCGAAGGGGCGTGGCGCATTGGGATCACGGTTGAATTTGGCGCAGATCTTTTCCTTGATATAGGCAAGCCGCGTCGGATTGAACTTGTGCAAGGGACGGAACTTGCCCTGAGGATTCCACCATTCCGCGGCGATGCGCGAAAAATGCTCGATTTCCGAAGCGTCGATAGTGGTGCGGGCGGTCTCGGTCATTTCATTCTCCAGCGGCGGAAGCGTACAGTTCTGCTCTCAAGGTAGTACTCCAAAGTCAAGGAACAAATCAATTTCGCTCTCAAGCGGCCCGATACGAATCGCGGCCTTGCGGAAGCGCGGCATTTTAGCTATGTGACCCCGGGTTTGCCTGTCGCAACAATATAAGGTTTGGGCGGGTGAGAGTGTAATTTTTCTAAACAGCGGGACGTAACCTTAAATGGCGCGCATCGTGATGAAATTCGGCGGCACTTCGGTAGCTGATCTGGAACGCATCTATAATGTGGCGCGCCACGTCAAACGCGAGGTCGAGGCAGGCAATCAGGTTGCTGTTGTCGTTTCGGCCATGTCCGGCAAGACCAACGAGCTGGTCGGCTGGGTGCAGAACATGCCGAAAGTATGCGGCGCAAGCTCGCCTTTCTATGATGCCCGCGAGTATGACACCATCGTCGCTTCCGGCGAGCAGGTGACGAGCGGCCTTCTGGCGATTGCGCTTCAATCCATAGGCGTTGATGCGCGTTCGTGGCAGGGCTGGCAGATTCCGATCAAGACCGACAACGCCCATGGCGCGGCCCGTATTCAGGACATCGACGGTTCGGAAATCATCCGCCGTATGGAAATGGGTCAGGTTGCCGTCGTTGCCGGGTTCCAGGGCATCGGCCCTGACAACCGTGTGGCAACGCTTGGGCGTGGCGGTTCAGACACCTCTGCTGTCGCCATCGCTGCCGGTGTGAAGGCCGATCGCTGCGATATTTATACAGATGTCGATGGCGTCTACACCACCGACCCCCGCGTAGAGCCGAAGGCGAAGCGTCTTTCGAAGATTTCCTTCGAGGAAATGCTGGAAATGGCATCGCTTGGTGCCAAGGTTCTGCAGGTGCGCTCGGTCGAACTTGCCATGGTGCACAAGGTGCGCACTTTCGTGCGCTCGAGCTTTACGGACCCAGATGCGCCGGGCATGGGTGATCCGATCAACCCGCCCGGAACCCTTATTTGCGACGAGGATGAAATCGTGGAACAGCAGGTCGTCACAGGTATCGCCTTTGCGAAGGATGAAGCTCAGATTTCGCTGCGGCGCGTGGCCGACCGGCCGGGCGTTTCGGCAGCCATTTTCGGGCCGCTCGCCGAAGAGCACATCAATGTCGACATGATCGTGCAGAACGTGTCGGAAGACGGCTCCAAGACCGACATGACCTTCACCATTCCGACGGGTGATGTCGATAAGGCGCTGAAGGTGCTGGACAAGGTCAAGGGCGAGATCGGCTTCGACAATATCCAGTCTGAAACCGGCCTTGCCAAGATTTCGGTGATCGGCATCGGTATGCGCAGCCATGCAGGCGTTGCCGCCACAGCCTTCAAGGCACTGGCCGAAAAGGGCATCAATATCCGCGCCATCACAACGTCTGAAATCAAGATTTCGATCCTGATTGACGGCCCTTATGCGGAACTGGCCGTGCGTACGCTGCACGCGGTCTATGGCCTCGACAAGTAAGCAGCCAGCTCAGATTCCATTTTGAAACATAATTGTATGCAGGGCCGCGCAGCCGAAAGGGTGCGCGGCCCTGCAACATTTTGCGAGCAGCGACTATTTGTTCTGGACGCGGGTGTCAAAAATGCTCACAAAGGGATTGGCGTAACGCTTCGCGGGCGGGTATTGGGAATCGGCTGGCGGAACGCACGTCAGCAATTTTGAAGGAGCCCCCGACGATCATGCGTGAGCTGACAACCGGTCCCCGCGTACTGCTAAAGCGGTTGCGCGAATTGATGGCAGAGCCGCTGGAACCGCAGGCGCGCCTCGACCGGATCGTTCGTGAAATCGCCCAGAATATGGTCGCGGAAGTCTGCTCCTTCTATATATTGCGCGCTGACGGCGTCCTTGAGCTTTACGCTACCGAAGGTCTCAATCCGCAGGCAGTCCACCTTGCCCAGCTTCGCCTCGGTCAGGGTCTGGTCGGCACGATTGCCGCAAGCGCCCGTCCCCTCAATCTGACCGATGCGCAAAGCCATCCGGCTTTCGCCTATCTGCCGGAAACGGGCGAAGAAGCCTATAATTCCTTCCTCGGCGTTCCCGTTCTACGCGCTGGCCGCACTTTGGGCGTTCTTGTCGTCCAGAACAAGACCAAGCGGGCATATCGGGAAGACGAGGTCGAAGCACTTGAAACCACCGCTATGGTCCTTGCCGAAATCATCGCGACCGGCGACGGTCTGCGTCTGGCCCGTCCGGGCATAGAGCTTGATCTCGGTCGCCCGATGAGTGTGACAGGACAGGCTTTCAACGACGGTATCGGCCTTGGCCATGTGGTGCTGCATGAGCCGCGCATCGTCGTCACCAATCTTTTCAACGAGGATAGCCAAGCCGAGCTGAACCGGCTGGATGAAGCGCTTGGCAGCCTGCGCATATCCATCGACGACATGCTTTCGCGCCGCGATGTGGCGGTGGAGGGCGAGCATCGCGAAGTGCTCGAAGCCTATCGCATGTTTGCGCATGATCGCGGCTGGGTGCGGCGTCTGGAAGAAGCCATTCACAACGGTCTGACTGCCGAGGCGGCAGTCGAAAAGGTGCAGAGCGACACGCGTGCGCGCATGGTGCATCTGACCGACCCCTATATGCGCGAGCGCCTGTCGGATTTTGACGATCTCGCGAACCGTTTGCTGCGCCAGCTCATGGGACGCGACATTAAGACCATCGCCGAATCGCTGGTCAAGGATGCCATCATTGTCGCGCGTTCCATGGGGGCTGCCGAACTTCTGGATTATCCTCGCGAGCGCTTGCGCGGTGTTGTTCTGGAAGACGGCGCCGCCACGAGCCACGTCGTGATTGTCGCCCGTGCAATGGGTATCCCGGTGGTCGGCCAGGCCAAGGGCATTGTATCCATGGCCGAAAACAACGATGCGGCAATCGTCGACGGCGATGAAGGCATCATGCATCTGCGCCCGCAGTCCGATCTGGAAACGGCTTATGCCGAAAAGGTTCGGTTCCGGGCGCGGCGTCAGGCCCATTATCGGGAATTGCGGGACAAGCCATCCGTCACGAAGGACGGCGTCGATATCTCGCTTCTGATGAATGCCGGGCTTCTCGTCGATCTGCCGCAATTGTCGGCTTCGGGTGCGGCGGGGATCGGTCTGTTTCGCACCGAACTTCAGTTTATGGTGGCCTCGACATTCCCGCGTGCCGAACAGCAGGAACGTCTTTATCGCTCGGTCATCGAGGCGGCAGGCGACAAGCCGGTGACTTTCCGGACGCTTGATATCGGTGGAGACAAGGTTCTCCCTTACTTCAGTTCGACCGTGCAGGAAGAAAATCCGGCGCTCGGCTGGCGCGCGATCCGCCTGACGCTCGACCGTCCGGGATTGTTGCGCACGCAGTTGCGAGCACTTTTGAAGGCGGCGGGCGGACGCGAGTTGAAAGTCCTGCTGCCGATGATCACGGAAGTCAGCGAAGTGAAGGCCGCACGCGAGATCATCGATCGTGAAGTCCGTCATCTGTCGCGGTTCGCTCATCAGTTGCCCATGGGGCTGAAACTGGGAGCGATGATCGAGGTACCGTCGCTGCTGTGGCAGCTTGAGGAGCTGATGTCGCTTGTCGATTTCATCTCCGTCGGTTCAAACGATCTGTTCCAGTTCCTGATGGCGACGGATCGCGGCAACTCGCTGATGTCGGGTCGCTTCGATCAGCTTTCGCCTGCATTTCTGCGGGCGTTGCGCTTCATCGTGGAAACCGGCAATCGCCACGGTAAATCGGTTACCCTGTGCGGTGAAATGGCCAGCAGGCCGCTTCCAGCCATGGCGCTGGTCGGCATCGGTTTTAGGTCGATCTCCATGTCGGCGGCGGCAATCGGCCCGGTCAAGGCCATGCTTGATGCGCTGGACGCAAGCAAGCTTACAGCCTTGCTGGCGGAAGAGCTGGATAAGCCGAACAGCGCGCATTCGCTGCGCGAAATGCTGATGAGATTTGCGGAAGACAACGATATTCCGTTATAGCGAAGCAGATCTAGAGCATTTCCAGCAAAGGTGCGAAGCGGTTTTGCGTCGGATAATGCGACAAAACAAATAGTTGGAGCATTTCCAACGGTTCAAAAAAAATAGGAAATGCTCTAACTGACTGAACGGTCGCGGTGCAGGATTGCGCGGCGTCCCGTTTTGCATTCTTGCACGCCGCTGATAATTTTTAGGACATGACATGATCGCATTGCCGCAGGACCGGATGGACCAGCTTTTGAAGCGGTTCTCAATGATCGAAAGCCAGATGGCCAACAATCCGGATTCGGAAACCTATGTGAAGCTCGCATCGGAATATTCCGAGCTGCAGGAGGTGGTTGGCAAGATTCGCGAACTGACCGACGCCCGCAAGGAAGCTGTCGATCTGGCGGCCATGCGTGACGATGCCTCCACGGATGCAGAGATGCGTGCACTGGCGCTGGAAGAGCTGCCGGGCGTGGAAAAGCGGATTGAAGGACTGGAGCAGGAAGTCCAGATTCTGTTACTGCCGAAGGACGCTGCCGACGAGAAGAACGCCATTCTCGAAATTCGTGCCGGTACGGGCGGTCTGGAGGCAGCACTGTTCGCCGGTGACCTGTTCCGCATGTATGAGCGCTATGCTGCCGAAAAAGGCTGGCGGGTCGAGCTGGTTTCGGCCAGCGAGGGCGATGCCGGTGGTTACAAGGAAATCATCGCCACCGTTTCCGGCAAGGGTGTGTTCTCCAAGCTCAAGTTCGAATCGGGCGTGCACCGTGTGCAGCGTGTGCCTGAAACGGAAGCTGGCGGGCGTATTCATACCTCGGCTGCAACCGTTGCGGTTTTGCCTGAAGCCGAGGATATCGATATCGAAATCCGCAACGAAGATATTCGCATCGATACGATGCGGGCGTCCGGTGCAGGTGGCCAGCACGTGAACACGACCGACTCCGCGGTTCGCATTACGCACATCCCGACCGGTATCATGGTCGTTCAGGCTGAAAAATCCCAGCACCAGAACCGCGCACGCGCGATGCAGATTCTCCGTGCACGCCTTTACGATATGGAGCGCCAGAAGGCAGAAACTGAACGTTCTGAATCACGTCGCAGCCAGGTCGGTTCGGGCGATCGCTCCGAGCGTATCCGCACCTATAATTTCCCGCAGGGACGCGTCACCGATCATCGCATCAATCTGACGCTCTACAAGCTCGACCGGGTTATGGAAGGTGATCTGGACGAACTGGTCGATGCGCTGATTTCCGATCACCAGACCGCACTTCTGACGGAACTGGGGCATTAGAGCGCGTTTCGATCTGATTCAAGCAGATTGGCCAGATCGGCGCTCTAGTTATTTGTTTTGAACCGCGCATCTTCTCCGAAAACCGTTTCACACTTTTCGGGATGCGCTCTAAGGGTGAGCGAAATGCGTCTCGACCGCCTGATGGCTGATGCACGGACGAGGCTTCGTGCGGCAGAACTGGATACGCCAGACCTCGATGCACGGCTTCTGGTCGAATGGGCAACCGGCAAGACGCGGCTCGATCTGATATCCGCACCTGAGCAATTGGTTGATTCTGCGGTAATCGAGACGCTTTCCGATGCGCTGGACCGCCGTGAAAAGGGCGAGCCGGTTCACCGGATCATGGGTGTTCGCGAGTTCTTCGGTCTGCCTTTCCGGCTCTCCGCTGCTACGCTTGAACCGCGTCCCGATACGGAAGTGCTGGTGGAGCTGGTCATTCCGGCGCTGGAAGCGCTTGCGGTGCAGAAAAACACGCTTGAACTCCTCGATATGGGAACGGGAACGGGCGCGATCATCATCTCGCTTCTGCATCGCTTCGAGCGCGCACACGGCATTGGTCTCGACATGGCTGAAGGCGCACTTGCAATGGCGCGAATCAATGCTGTCGCCAATGGTGTGGGTGACCGGTTCGCAGCGCTCAAAAGCGACTGGTTTGAAAATGTGAGCGGGCGATTTCATCTTATCGTCTCAAACCCGCCCTATATTCCGCATGAAGACATTGCGGGACTGTCGCGCGAAGTGCGCGAACATGACCCTTTGGCTGCGCTCGATGGCGGGTCTGATGGACTGAATTTCTACAGAGCCCTTGCACAGAAGGCAGCAGATCACCTATATAAACAAGGAATGGTTGCCGTAGAGATCGGCGCCGGACAATTCCAGGATGTTGAAGCGCTGTTCGAAAGCGCAGGTTTTTCCCTCGCAGGACATGCGAGTGACCTTGGCGGCCACAGAAGGGCCATGCTTTTCGCGTACAAATCAAATACGTAATTTTGATGCGGCGAACCGCTAAAAAACACTTGGAATTTGCGGCGAAGCCGTTTAGTTTCCGGCCACCGTATACAGCCAGAATGGTTTTGCCCGCTGATGGGCGGTGGCGGAAATGCTCCATGACGATTTTTGGTCATGCTCCCCGAAGGTTCTTTGGGGATGGCTTGTGCGGAAGTACACGACTTTCAAGCATAATCTCGAAGAGCGGAGCTTTTCGGAATGGTTATGCATTAATGCAACCGCGGAGTTTCGGTGACCCATAGAGGTACCTAACTCAGGAGCAGTCGATTTGTGGGAAGTTTTTAGGGCGTACTTCCTCCATGGCTCGATAGCGTGAAACCGGCAGCCTTTTGGCTGTGGAGTTTCTACGCCCTTTAATCTGAAAAGAGATGAATATGAGGCCAGCACAGCAGAACAGGCGCATGCGCGGACGGGGGAATAACAATAATAACAACAACAACCGCAAGGGCCCCAATCCTCTGTCGCGCAATTACGAAAGCAATGGCCCGGATGTGAAGATCCGCGGCAATGCGCAACATATTGCAGAAAAATACTCGGCACTTGCGCGGGACGCACAGGCATCTGGCGATCGCGTGATGGCAGAAAATTATCTTCAGCACGCTGAACATTACAACCGCATCATCATGGCGGCCATGGCGCAGAATCCGGTGCCGTTCCAGCGCGAGGAAACTTTCGACGATGACGGTGCGGATGATGAGGAAGCAGGTTTCACGCCTGTCGCAGCACAGCCACAGCCCGTCAACGGTTCCGGCCCGCAGCCGGTTATCGAGGGCACGCCTGCCGAGGTCGTTTATGGCGAAGATGGTGGCGAGCCGGTAAAGTCCGGTGAAGGTCGCCAGCAGCCGCGCGAGCGCGACAACCGCGATCGTCGTCTGGGTCGTGGTCGCCGTCCGCAGCGTGAGCGCTTCAACGCTGACGAGCGTTCTGACGAACAGCCGCAGGAAAAACAGGCTCAGCCGGTGGCTGAAGAGGCTCCGGCTGCAGCCGTGGTCGAGCAGGCAGCACCAGTGGCCGCCGAGGCCGCTCCTGTTGCCGATGCATCTTCTGCGGATGAGGCCGCGCCGCGTCGCGCCACGCGCCGTCCTGGTCGTCCGCGCCGCGCCGCCAAGGATAGCGGTGATGAGACGCCGGTAACGGAATCTGCGGATTCCGACGCCTGATCGTCCCTGTGTATCAAGTTAAAAATGGCGCGGTTTCCGCGCCATTTTTATTTGGTTCTTCAAGTGTCTGTAACCCTTGCCGAAACCCGGCCATCGTCCCATATGCTGTCTTGGAAAGAAGTCCGCCCAGTGTGGGGGCTTCGTCACCATACATCTTCTGGTGCCGCTTGATGGGCCGGAAGGCAAAGGAGACATCATGAATATCGAAAAATATACGGAACGCGTCCGGGGCTTTATCCAGTCTGCACAGACTTTCGCGCTGTCGTCCGGCAACCAGCAATTCACACCCGAACATGTGTTGAAGGTTCTCGTCGATGATGACGAAGGACTTGCCTCGTCCCTGATCGAACGCGCGGGCGGGCGCATTGCCGATGTGCGTATCGGCTTGCAGAATGCGCTCGAAAAGCTGCCCAAAGTGTCGGGTGGCAACGATCAGCTTTATTTATCGCAGCCGCTTGCCAAGGTCTTCTCGCTTGCCGAGGAGCTTGCCAGCAAGGCCGGTGACAGCTTCGTCACCGTCGAGCGCCTTCTGATGGCGCTGGCGATGGAAAAATCCGCAAAGACGTCTGAAATTCTTTCCGCTGCCGGTGTGACCCCGACGGCGCTCAACAAGGTCATAAACGATATGCGCAAAGGCCGCACCGCCGATTCGGCGTCCGCTGAAAGCAATTATGATGCGTTGAAGAAATATGCCCGCGATCTGACCGAGGATGCGCGCGCAGGCAAGCTTGATCCGGTGATCGGTCGCGACGAGGAAATCCGCCGCACGATTCAGGTTCTGTCGCGCCGCACCAAGAACAATCCGGTTCTGATCGGCGAGCCGGGCGTCGGCAAGACCGCAATCGCGGAAGGTCTGGCGCTTCGCATCGTGAATGGCGATGTGCCCGAATCCTTGAAGGACAAGCGGTTGATGGCGCTCGATATGGGCGCGCTGATTGCCGGTGCCAAATATCGCGGTGAGTTCGAAGAGCGTCTGAAAGCAGTACTTTCGGAAGTGCAGACGGCTGCCGGCCAGATCATTCTCTTCATCGATGAAATGCACACGCTTGTCGGTGCAGGCAAGTCTGATGGCGCGATGGATGCATCGAACCTTTTGAAGCCTGCTCTTGCACGCGGTGAATTGCACTGCGTTGGCGCGACGACGCTGGAAGAATACCGCAAATATGTCGAGAAGGACGCAGCGCTTGCCCGTCGTTTTCAGCCGGTATTCGTTGATGAACCGACCGTCGAGGACACGATTTCGATCCTGCGTGGCCTGAAGGAAAAATACGAGCAGCATCACAAGGTGCGTGTTTCGGATTCGGCTCTGGTTGCTGCGGCAACCTTGTCGAACCGTTATATCACCGACCGTTTCCTGCCCGATAAGGCCATTGATCTCGTCGATGAGGCGGCATCGCGCCTGCGCATGCAGGTTGATTCCAAGCCAGAAGAGCTGGATGAAATCGACCGTCGCATCATGCAGCTGAAGATCGAGCGCGAAGCGCTGAAGGTTGAAACCGATGCTGCTTCCAAGGATCGTTTCCAGCGCCTCGAAAAGGAGCTGACTGATCTGGAAGAAGAATCGGCGGAACTGACGTCGAAATGGCAGTCTGAAAAGCAGAAGCTCGGACTTGCTGCTGATCTCAAGCGCCAGCTTGAAGAGGCACGTAATGCTCTCGCCATTGCACAGCGAAGCGGTGAATTCCAGAAAGCGGGCGAACTGGCCTATGGCAAGATTCCGCAGCTGGAGAAGCAACTTGTCGAAGCCGAAAGCCATGAAAACAAGGGCTCTCTGCTTGAAGAGACGGTTACGCCCGACCACGTGGCACAGATCATCTCACGCTGGACCGGTATTCCGGTTGACCGGATGCTGGAAGGCGAGCGTGAGAAGCTGTTGCGCATGGAAGACGAACTTGCGAAGCGGGTCATCGGGCAGGGCGAAGCTGTCCAGGCCATCTCGAAGGCGGTTCGCCGTGCGCGCGCCGGGCTTCAGGACCCTAACCGGCCTATCGGCTCGTTCATCTTCCTCGGCCCAACTGGTGTCGGCAAGACGGAGCTGACCAAGGCGCTCGCCGCGTTCCTCTTCCAGGACGACACGGCCATGGTTCGTATCGACATGTCGGAATTCATGGAAAAGCATTCCGTGAGCCGGTTGATCGGCGCGCCTCCCGGCTATGTCGGCTATGAAGAAGGCGGCGTTCTGACGGAAGCCGTTCGGCGCAGACCCTATCAGGTGATCCTGTTCGACGAGATCGAAAAGGCACATCCGGATGTGTTCAACGTGCTGTTGCAGGTGCTGGACGACGGACGCCTGACCGACGGACAGGGTCGCACGGTCGATTTCCGCAATACGGTCATCATCATGACCTCGAACCTCGGTGCCGAATATCTCGTCAATCTTGGCGAGAAGGACGATGTCGAGTCGGTTCGTGAGGAAGTAATGGGCGTGGTGCGGGCTGCCTTCCGTCCGGAATTTCTGAACCGTGTCGATGAAATCATCCTGTTCCACCGGCTGCGCCGTGAAGACATGGGTGCGATTGTCGATATTCAGATGCAGCGTCTCCAGATGCTTCTGACCGATCGCAAGATCGTGCTGCAGCTGGAAGACGATGCACGCGAATGGCTGGCCAACAAGGGCTATGACCCGGCTTATGGCGCGCGTCCATTGAAGCGCGTCATTCAGAAAGAAGTTCAGGATCCGCTCGCCGAGCGCATCCTACTGGGCGACATTCTGGATGGTTCCATCGTCAAGATTACCGCCGGTTCGGACAGGCTCAATTTCCATCCGATTCGCGGTGCGCTTGAGGATGAAGGCCAGAAGATCGACGAGAGCGCCTGAACGTTCAAGAGTTGAGATCATTGGGCGCCGCAACCGGATAGGTTGCGGCGCCATTTTCATATTTGGCCTGACAAGTTTTCCAGCTTTCCTTCGATGTTGGCCATTTTCATGTCCAGTTCATCTGGCATCTGCTTTATCAGCTAATCGGTTGTTAACCATATTCGCGGCATCCATGGTCTCTCGATCACCCAGGGCATTCTTCATGGCGCATTACACACGCATGCTTCGTTTCGCTTTGTTTGCTTCCGTCGCGGTAACTGCCGTCAACGGTACTGCGCGCGCGGAGGAGGGCAGTTCTGCAGTGGCTACCGAACGCCCGGTACAGCTTGCACAGCTTTATGATCCGGGTGAAGAAATCTATCATGATCGCCGGGTACGGGTCTTTATCGACCAGTATGGCCGCCGCGTTACCATGGATCGTCGCGGGCGTATTCTCAGTGTCGAGGACGCCAATAATTATGACCCGAACGCTTATGACCGTCGGGTTCGCCGCGCACCGCAGCCAGACGACAACTGGACACTCGATGGTCCAGTCGACGGTGGCGCTCCCTATGACGGTTTCGGCAACGTGCCCGAAGATCCGAACTATTACCCGGACGCTCCGGCGGCACCGCAATATGGCGGCAACCGTGATGGACAGGTGCAACGGTCGGAACTGCCTCCGGCAGGCGATCAATATCCTGATAATACAAACACCAATTCAGCCAGTGCCAATCCCGGTTATGATGGCCAGCAGGATTATGGCCAGCCGGGTTATGAACAACCAAGGGGTGTTCCCAATCCGAGTGACATGGCTCCGGCAATCGAAATGCCGAAAGGGCAGGGTGCAAAGGAAAAGATCGCAGCCTATCAGATTCTGCTCGACCGCGCCGGTGCATCGCCCGGCGTCATCGACGGTCGTTCGGGCAGCAATGTCGACAAGGCGGCTGCCGCCTATGGCGAGCTGACCGGAAAGTCGATCAATCCGACAGACGAAGCGGCGGTCAATGCGGAACTTGAAGCCACAGGTGGCCCAGCCTTCACCGAATACACCATCACCAACGAAGACGTGGGACGGCAATACGTTGCTTCTATCCCGGAAGATTATGCCCACAAGGCGCAGCTTCCGGCGATGGCGTATACCTCGGTCACCGAAATGCTCGGTGAAAAGTTTCATATAGACGAAGCCTATCTGAAAGAGATCAATCCTGGGGTGAACTTCAACCAGCCGGGCTCGATCGTAAAGATTCCGAACCTCGGCAAACCTGTCAGGACCAAGGTTGCCCGCATCATCGCCGACAAAGGACGCAAGCAGGTTCGCGGTTACGATGAATCGGGCAAGCTGGTCGTTGCCTATCCCTCGACCATTGGCTCGTCGGACAATCCGTCACCTTCCGGCGTTGTTCAGGTCGAGCGTATCGCGATCAACCCGAACTACACCTACAATCCGAAGATCAACTTCAAGCAGGGCAATAATGATAAGGTGCTGACCATTCCGCCTGGGCCAAACGGGCCGGTGGGAACAGTCTGGATCGCGCTTTCCAAGCCGACCTACGGCATTCACGGTACGCCCGAGCCATCGAGAATCGGCAAGACGTCAAGCCATGGCTGTGTGCGATTGACCAATTGGGATGCGGAAGAGCTGGCAAAGCTGGTGAAAGCTGGCGTAACGGTCGAGTTTACCGAGTAAGCATTCCAGTGAATTCAAAGAGAAAGGCCGGGGCGTATCTCCGGCCTTTCTCTTTATCAGCTCTTCGTCGATCCGTTCGAGGCAAGCTTGGTGCCGTTGTCATCACTGTTCAACAGAGTGTCGATGCGATCCCGTTCCTGCTTGAAGGCTTCGAGCTCCTTGCCCGAAAGCGCCTTGTTATCCGGTAGACGAATGCGCAGCGGATCGACCTTGGTGCCGTTCACGATCATTTCGTAGTGAAGGTGAGGACCGGTCGAAAGACCCGTCGACCCCACATAGCCGATCACTTGTCCCTGCCGCACACGCGCACCGGCGGTAACGCCGCGGGCGATGGCGTTCTGGTGGCTATAACTGCTCACATAACCATTGGCATGACGAATCAGGGTCTGGTTGCCATAGCCATTGGTCCAGCCTGCCTTTTCCACCACGCCATTACCGGAGGCGATGATCGGCGTGCCGCGCGGTGCGGCCCAGTCCACGCCGGTATGCATGCGGCTATAGCCAAGGATCGGGTGGCGGCGCATGCCGAACGGTGAGCGGAAGACACCATTGGGAACCGGATTGCGGAGCAGGAACTGTTTCGCGCTCTTGCCGTCGCCGTTGAAGTAGTCGACGCTACCGTCCGGAGCCTGATAGCGATAGAATTTGCGGGTCGTGCCGCCGAAATTGGCCGAAACATAAAGAAGCTGCGAATCGGCTTCCGGTTTGTCGGGATCGTCCGGCAGCGAGAAGAATGCGTCGATCTGGTCACTCGGTGCAAGCCGTGACTGCAGGTCAACATCGCTTGCGAGCATCTTGACGAGCTGTTCGCGCATCGTCTCCGACATGCCATAGGCGAGCGCGGCCCGGCTGATCCCGTCATAGACACTGGGTAGATTACCCCGAATGGCCGTAGGCAGGGCATTGCCATCGAAAGCCGTCTGCAGAAGCGGGGTCTGTTCCGGTTCGTCGGACGGAATATATTGTCCCCTGTCGTTGAGGGCGACCGTCACCAGATGCGTGGTGCGATTATAGATGCTGGCGCGCACGATGCGGTCCGTGCCATCCTGTGTCTCGGTGCCGACACGCAAAACGCTGCCTTCCTTGAGGCGCGGCGAGTTCATCAGCTTGGCAAGCGAGTGGGCCATGTTCTCGGCATCGTCGCCGGTATAACCGGCGTCCTCAAGCGCCTGCTTGATATCGGCTGTCTGGCGGAAAGGAATCAGTTCTTCCGAAAAGCCTTCGCCAACCGTCTCGTCATCGCCGCGCTGTGCGACACTGACATTCTCCTGTGTAATCTTCACGCCAAGCGCGGGACCAAGCGCGAAAGGCGAGTCCGTGCCGCCGAAACGAGCGGGATCGACATAGTGGAGCGATGCAACCTGCACGTCGCCGTCGGTCAGAAGACCACCGGTATCCCGCACAACCTTCTCGACCTCATCCACTGTCAGGTCGCTGGATGCATCGAATGTCGTACTGTTCATCGGAAAATCGACAACACGCAGACTGACTTCGCTTTCGACCTTGGCGCCGTAAATCTGACCGGCATCGGCAGGCTGCGGTGCCGCAGGTCCTTCCGAAAACACGGTCAGGGCGTTGAAAGCAGGATATTTGCGGCTGGTCGGGTGATCGACGGCGAGAGCCATGCGGACAAATTCGAATGGTCGCGTGCGAATAACTTCGCGTTCACCCACTTTCTGCATCGTCGAAAGATCGAAACGGCGCCGGTCGCGCGCCTTTTGCTGAGAGACGGTGCTGACAAGACGTCCGCCCTTGGTAACAGCGGCTTCGTCGGTCGCACCGGGCATGTCGTTACGGGCAAGGATTTCAGGCGGGGTCGCCAGCTGTTCGCGCCCGTCCAGAGCGGCAAACAATGCAACGCCGATCAGCATGCAGGACGTAACGCCGGTCAGGAAGGTTCCAGCGAGCCAGCGGGCAGAAACTTCACGACGATCTGGTGGCCGCCGCCGTCCGCCTACACTGAGCGGGGGCTCGTCACCCGGATCGAGATTGTTCGGCCCCATCTCTTTCATACTGCTGTAGCCGGTCCTTCTTTATAACTGACCGCACAAAACGTGCTTGAAATCGTTTGTCGGAAAAGCGGACAAACCGCCAATCCGGTATTAAGGTGTCTTCCATTCTGTCGGAAGGCTCCCAAACGGGCATGTGAGTTTTGCCTGCCGAAGAAACGTAAGTCAACGACAAGCCTGCCAGACAACGATTTCCACAATCGCTTGCAAAGTATGGGTCATTGTCGGTTTCTAAAGTTTCGCGGAAATTATTTGGGCAATAAGGCCGGTTTAAGGCCCTCCCAAGTGCGGTTGGTGCAATGAGTGCACTATAATATAAGGCAAATACGTGGAAATCCGACGGCTTGTGGAAAGTTGTCAAAAAAACATCAAAAAACTTCATTGTCGCTGTTGACAGATATGAGGTGTCACCCCTATATACGCCTCCACAACGAGGGCGGCGACGCTGCTAGCGGCAGGTTGGTTCGTCCCTTGGGTTGGTTGAAAGTGTTTGACGGCGACGTTGGGTGTGAGTAGATCGGCGATGTTAGCGGGATGAGAATTCTGTTAAT
>NZ_VDGD01000029.1:0-23017 GCF_024701725.1 Ochrobactrum sp. XJ1 | reverse complement strand
CGCTCGCGGAAGCTGGAACCCCGCGGATTTCCAGCGGTGCGGCCGCCTTCCTTCGCATTATGGGCTGCTGCGGATAACTGGAGTTATGCTCACCTCGTCATAAGGCCAGCCAACTCGCGATATAGGCGGCATGATCGTCGCGGGCATCAATGGCAAGGCCAAGATCGGCGGCTAAAAAAACGCTCCCAAGTTCGGCAACCAGTTCCTCCCGCGAATATCCCTCGTCGCCCCACGCCTTGCGGCCAAAATCCCTAGCAAGGCGCGACGGGTGGCGGGTCCAGTGGATGCATTCGTGCCCGAGCGTAGTTGCATGTGCCTCGGCCGAAACAAAGGCGTCAAAAACCGGCATGCCGATGAAATCAGCATCGATCCGGTAATACGCCTTGTTTCCACCTTCACGAATGTCAGCGCCAAGGTTGGTGAAAAAGGCATCCACATGCGGAATGCGTTCCTTCCTCTCCGATCCTTCGGGCGCGGTCGCCTTGGCGTAATACTGCTCTGGCAGGTCGTCGATTTGATCGGCGCAAAAAACGCTATATCCCTTCATGAAGGGAATGCGCTTTTCGATTTCCTCGCCGCTTTCGGTTGTCTCGGTGCGCTCGATGGCGTTCGCATACACAACAAGGGCCGATTTCTCGCCCTTGCGGACTTGCCCGCCAAGCTCTTGCGCCTGCTTGTAGGTCATCCAGAACGGCGAGGAATAGCCGCGCTCGCTGGCTTCCATCCACAAAAGCACGGTATTGATACCGCGATAGGGAACGCCATTATGCCGCAACGGGCGGACCGGCGTTCCGCAAGCGCCCCATGGCTGCATCCATGGGCGAGTACCCTGCTCAAGCTGTTCAATGATCCGGTTGGTGATCCGCTCGTAAACGTCAGCGCGGAGCTGTTTGGTGCTGCTTTTGGACTGTTTGCGCATGGTGTTTTCTCTCCTGATCCGCGAAGCGGTCTTCCTGTCCCGGTGAGGGGCAGGAGCCCGGCTCCTGCTCCCGAGCAGTCGGCGATCCGACCGGAGAGAGGGGGGCAACAGGCAAAACCGGAGGGGGATCACCCGCCCGAAGGGACAGGTTGCGAGGATCCGCGCGGGACGCGCAAAATCCGCGCACCTGGTCCTGCACAAGGGGGAGTTCGCCGGCAACGCCGGCGAGCTCGCCCGCGGAAGGACGGGGAAACCGGTTTTGCCTGTTGCGGGGGAGAGACCGGCGGCCGATCTCTCCCCCTCGAGACAAACAAGCAAGAGCCGCAACGCGGCTCGCATCGTCGAGGCCGAAGGCCGGGAAAAGGCCAAGACCGCCGAAGCGGCCTTGGCTGCACCGCGTTAGCGGTGCTGGTCCCGATCCCACTCGGTTTTGACCGTCAGGTCTGCCTCGAAGAAGAAGGGCAGTTTCACCGCGATTTTCAGGGCGATACTGCCCCGGCGGAAGAAGTTACTGACGATCTTCGCGAGGAAAGTGCGGAGGCTGCGGCCGGTGGCTTGGAGATATTGGATAAAATTCTTCATGGTGGTAGCTCCTGTGATCTGCGTTATTGCGGAGTTACGCGAACGCCCGGACAGGGGCTTGCACCCGGAGGGGCGCAGCGCAGCGGAGCACCTTGGCGGACATGAATTTTGTTGCGCGAGGAGCGCCGAAGGCGCGGGGAAAATTCTTGGCCGACAAGGTTGCTGGCCCCTGGCCGGGTGGTAGTCTACGCAGCAATGAATAACGCAGCTCACAGGAGCGGGGCATGAAGCACATTGCTCCCTCCAAGCCACCGGCCGTAGCCGGTTTCAACGCGGCAGGATTGGAACATTATTGCGCTGGCCCGACGGCCTCATGCGGTGAAACTGCCCTTCTTCTTCGAGGCTGCGCGCAGCGCGTGGGATCGTGACCTGCGGCGCGATCGCGCCGCACCCAATGGCTTCGGCGGCCTTGGCCAGCGACCATATTCCGCGTCAGTCCGATCGTTACCCGAATGGGCCGAAACAGGCTGGCCGCGCGCCCTGTCCGGAACAGGCCGGGATCGGCACGCTTGCGTGACGGTGCTGGCCGTTGTGTAGGCTGGCGCGCGGCCTGACTGGTTCGGTGAGCCGGTGCGCCAGAACCGGCGAATAGAGCGGCGGTGCCGTAAGGCAGACGCCCAATAGACGCCCCTGCTTTTTTCTAATTGTCATGAGGCTGCGGATGGTCATATTCAAAGTTGATGCGGCAATACAACTTATGCTTTCCAAGAGTCGCCGTTCGTGATGTACGTACCGCGATCCGTCATGACGTTAATTACTCCGCTCCATTCGGTTTGCCTGACGAGCGGAATCTAGGACCGAACGGCCCTGCGCCAACGCCTGCGCTGACGAATTTCCCCGCGCCTGCGGCGCTTCCTCGCGAAGCAAATTCGCCAGCCTTTCGGCGTCCTCCACGATGTTGCGGCCCTAACGGGTGACGCATGTCCCGTGTTCGCTCCGGTGTTTCCGCATCGGCAACCGAAAAGAGGAGTAATACCGATGACTGACCTCGTGAATTACATCAAGATCGACGGCGACAAGGTCGCAGGTAACATCGCCACGATCACCTTTGATATCGACGTGACCGGCGAGCCGGTCCACAGCGAAAACCCGGCGGCTCCGGTCTACCGTCTTTACGGCAAGTCTCCGCGCAATCGCCGGATCGAAGTTGGCGGCATCTGGAAGAAGAAGAACCAGCGAGGCGGCGAATACTACACTCTTTCGGTCAACACCGGTTTCGCGAAGCTGAATGCGAACCTTGGCCGCTATCCGGGACAGGACGACGACACCCTGATGGCGGTCATTCCTTGGGACTGACGCGGAAGCGGGCGGCGCTCAGCGCCGCCCGCCTTTGGCTGCTTATCGCAGCCGCGTCGATCTTCCCCCTTGCATGCGCGGCATAAAGTTGATTCTGCTTTATAAAGCGAAAATGCAAAGAGGAAGCTCTGAATGAGATGGCCGCGACTGCTGTTGATTATACCCCTCCTGTTCGCCCTCCCCTCGGGCGAAATGTCGGCGCAAGCCGCCGATACGAACTGGCCGATTTGCGGTCGCGGCAAGCGTATCACCTGCATAGTGGACGGCGATACTTTCTGGATGGATCGGATCAAATACCGTCTTCAGGGCGTGAACGCTCCTGAAGCTGGCGATGGCGCGCGCTGCGCCAAAGAGCGGAACATGGCAGACGCTGCCACAGTGCGGCTCCAGGAGCTTATGCAAAGACCGGGGCTGACGTTTCAGCGCCGGGGCAATGACCGCTATGGGCGCGTGCTTGTGACTGTCCGGACCGCCGACGGCGAAGACGTCGCGGCGCTGATGGTCAAGAGCGGACACGGGCGAACCTATTACGGCGGATATCACGATCCTATGGAGTGGTGCCGTTATTGAATGCACCAGTGCTCGGCTTGTGCAAGTGGTGGGTCCTCGCCATGCTCGCGGGCCTTGCCCGCTGCGCGTGGCTCCGGTCCCGGCCTGAAGGCCGCCCTTGCACAAGCCTGCGCGCCGGCGCGGTGCTGAAAGCATCGGGACGAGGGGCATCGCCCCTCGCCCGCTGGCGAGGAAGTTCGATCCGCCTCCGGCGCGGATCGAACAAGGGGCATGAGAAAACTGGCGGAACGCCAAGCGCCCGGGCAGGTTCGATACCTGGCCGGGCGCTAATGGGTTTTTGGGGGAGCTGGCCGCGCCGGAGAGGAGCGCGACCAGCTAACGGCTTATTCAGCCGCTTCGGGGAACTGTTGCTCGGCTTCGATCTCGGTCATGGGAATGCGAACCGGTTCGGGAAGCCAGCCGGTGTTTGCAACCATCCGCTCGGCAATGGCAACGGCCTCGGCCTTCTTGCCTGCTGCTCGGATAGCCGTCGCGGCTTCTTCCCCTTTCACCTCGGCAACCACAGCCTCGATGCTCTTTTTGTTGAGGTGGGAAAGATAGGCATCGCCGGTCGGTTCAAACCAGTTGCGCATATCGACATTGAGGGCGCGGCCTATTTCGTTGGCATGAGCAAGAGCCTTGTCGCGTCCATGAAATTTTGCTTCCACGGCATTGAGGCTATGAGAGGCGGCGAAGGCCAGCAAGACCAGCAACTGGTCGCGAGGCTGATCAAGGCACCATTCCCATAGATCGGCGGGATTGCCGGGGATATGATCGCCATAGCGTTCCTTCAACTCCTGAAACGCAATTCCGGCCTTGCTGTTTTCGGGCTGCTTCATGGACCCTTCCAAGGGCTGATAGGTCAGCTTGATTTCCAAGGCGGTGTGTTCACTCGCATAGCGGTAGACCGCGCTCAAAAGCAGGGCATGAACCACGGCTGCGAGGGCTATATCGGGATTGTCGGCCAGTTCCACGCGAAGGGCAGCGGTCTTCTGCGCTGTCAGGTCCTCGACCAATGCCGCCGAATGGGTCAGCTTGATCGGCGCCGCCTCGCTTTCTCTGCTACCCTCATTCTCGCCGCTGTGCTGGCCTTCCTCCTGCTCCTGCTGTTCATCCTCATCGTTGACAAGGCCACGATGCACGGTTGCCCGCCCGTAGTAGTCGAGGCAAACGATCGCCCCGGCGCGCGCCAAATCCTCCGCCTTATAGGCTTCCTGCCGGTCCTTGAGGCTGTCCATTTCCTTTTCGATGGCTTCAAGCTTCGGTTCGGCGTCCTCGTCGGCGTCTCCTGCCTCGATCAATTCGGCAAGGCTGTCATATTCCTCGGCAAGCTGATCAAGCCGCTCCTGATCTTCTGCGCTAATATCTACAGGCTCCGGATAGACGCGGCTCATGCTGTAAATGTCGTCCGGCTGTGCGGAATGAACTTCAACCCATTTCCAACCCTCAGCCTTGACGCCTTCGGCTTCGGTTTCGAGCTTTTCGAGCACCAGCCTTTCGACTAGGCCGGAATCGGTGGCATAGCCGCCGCTCTCACCGTCGAACAGATCGCGGCGAACGGTCCCGCCAGCCGCTTCAATGGCATCCAAGCCGCCAATGAAACGGATACGCTTGTCGGAAGCCGGGATTTCCTCGGAAGCCAGCATGCGCTTGATGGTGTGGGCATAACGGTTGTAACTGGCGAGGCTATTCCAAACCTGCTCCTGCCGTTCGTGGTCATCCGTGATGGTGAAGGCTGCAAGCTCGTCATAGCTCATCTCACCATTGCGGAAGAGATCGAACAGGACCGGCGACACGCGAGCCAGCGCCATGCGGCGCTTCACGTTTAGCTCCGTGGTCCCGAAACGTACTGCAATTTCGGCAGGGCTTTTCCCCTCGTCGGCCAAGGTCTTGAAGGCCATGAATTCGTCGGCGGGATGCATCCCCTTTCTGACGAAATTTTCAGCAAGGCTGATTTCGGTCGCGTCTTCGCCATCCCACAGGCCGCAATCGACGCCATGGGTTTTTCCGATTTCGCCCTGCTCTGCAAGCAGATTGAGGCCAGCCAGACGCAAACCGCCAGCGGTGACGAAATAGCGGCCCTTCTTTTCGCCCGGACGAATGACAAGGTTATGGATCAGCCGGAAATTACGCGCCTTTATGGAAGCGGCCATTTCCGCGATTTCTGCCGCCTCGTAGGTCTGGCGCACGTTCCGGGGGTCGTGGTCGAGCTTGTTGAGCGGCACTGTGATGTTGTTGTTATCGGTCATGATGTTATCTCCTATTTCCCTTTTCCCGCGAAGCGGTCTTCCTGTCCCGTAAGGGGCAGGAGCCCCGCTCCTGCTCCCGAGCAGTCGGCGATCCGACCGGCGAGAGAGGGGGGCAATGGTGAAAACCGGAGGGGGATCACCCACCCGAAGGGACAGGTGGCGAGGATCCGCGCGGACACGCGCAAAATCCGCGCACCTGGTCCTGCACAAGGGCGAGTCTGCCGGCATCGCCGGCGAGCTCGCCCGCGGAAGGATGGGGAGACCGGTTTTCGCCATTGCGGGGGAGAGACGGCCGTACGGTCTTTCCCCCTGAAGGGGATCAACACGCTTGCGAAGCAAGCTCCGCTATCATCTCTTTGAGACAAATCGCTTCTTCGAGCGTTAGGACGCCATGGCGAAGCGCTTGAGCGATATGAGAACGCGAACGCAGATCAGCGACCCGATGCCCCGGCGCATCGAGCCGTGCCTTGCGCTGCTCGTCTCCAAGCCACCAGCAGGGCCGGACTGGTCATTTGAAATCAAGTGGGATGGCTACCGCCTTGCGGTCCATGTCGAACCTGATGGCGTCCGGGTGCTGACCCGAGGAGGACACGACTGGACGCCAAGATTCACACACATTGCCGACGATGCGCAGCAACTCGGCCACGATACAATGATCCTCGACGGCGAGGCGGTCGTTCTGGATGAACAAGGCCGATCTGACTTCGGCTTGCTGCAGCAAGCTCTCGGCGGACGTGGCGGCAGGCGTTTTGCCCGTGAGGCCATATTCTTCGCCTTCGATCTTCTCTATCTCGACGGTCGCGATCTTACGCACGAGCCCCTTTCCAAGCGGCGGCAGACGCTCGAAAAAGTACTGAACGGCCGTGAAGGCATAATACGCTACTCTGAATCGATTGATGCGGATGGGAACCAGCTCCTCGAGCGCGCTTGCGAACTCGGCCTCGAGGGAATTATCGCAAAGCGTCTCGATCGTCCGTATCGTTCCGGCCGTCATGGCGAATGGCAAAAGATCAAATGCGTGCAGAGCGACACATTCGCGATCGTCGGCTACGAACCGTCGGAAGCGATGCGCGGCGGGGTCGCCCGTCTGCTGCTTGCGGCTCGCAAGGGTGGTGAACTGGTCTACGTCGGTGGCGTCGGAACCGGCTTCACACATAAGTCCGCGCGCGATCTGAAAACCATACTGGACAGGATTCCGGCCCGAAAGGCCCCTGTGGCTCTGAAGCGAAAGAATGCTATCTTTGCCGAACCACGCTATTTCGCGGAAATCGAATATCGCGGATGGACGCGCGAGCCAAGATTACGCCACGCCTCATTCAAAGGGTTACGAGAACCTGCTGATAATTCCGAAGTGTTCGAACTGAAAGACTAGCTAACACCGGAACCTTTCCTATAGCGCTCAGAAGATGAGTGCAGCGGAGGCACTTGGGGGGAGTGTCGCAGTAGGGGTGGTTTGCTGCCTGTCGGCTTTCGTGCAGGATAGGAGTTCAGCGGACACGGGCTGCCAACTTCAACATCATTCGGAACCGCCATATGATCGACTTGACTACACTAATTACCTACAACGCAATCGTACTTGGCTTCGTTTTCATTCCTGGCCCTGCAACACTTTTAACGGGCTTGTCGCAAACCTTGCAGTAGGCTGAGACTACCCCGCGAACGGTGGCATTTTCACGCTTTGTTAACCTTTTGAAGTCCGAAGAGGCGCCCGAGCAGGTCATTCTGGTCGTTGATTGTCCAGTCGCCGGAAAAGCCGAAGCCTTTGCGCAGCCACAACATCGCTTCGAACCCAGCGATCGTCCGGCGCGCCGTTTTGAATGACTGGAAGCAGCCGATCTTGGGCATGTTCTTCTTGACCCGGAAGTGGTCGCTCTCGATGCCTTGCTGGAGGTGCTTCGTGACATAATGTACCGGGCTCGGATGCAGGAGCCCGTCATCGATGGCTGTTTTGATCGTTGAAGGAAACGTGTTAGCGCCATCTGTACCGATCTTACCCGGCGATAGTAGCGGCTCATCCTTGAGCATCTTACGGAAGAAGCGCTTGGCGGCGTCGAGATCGCGCTTCGCGGTGAGCAAGAAGTCGACCGGGTTTCCGTGCTTGTCGATGGCGCGGTACAGGTATCGCCACTTGCCCCGGATCTTGACGTAGGTCTCGTCAATCCTGACTGAGCCACAATGCGGTCGGCGAAACTGGCGTAGGCGCTTCTCGATTACAGGTGCATAGGCGAGGACCCAGCGGTTGATTGTACTATGGTCGACCTCGAAGCCGCGCTCGCGGAACATCTCCTCGAGATCTCTGTAGCTGAGCGGATACCGTAGATACCATGTCACTGCCTGCACGATCAGCCATGCCTCGAAATGCCGCCCTTTGAAATCGTCCTTCGACTGGCGCTTCAGCTTTTCGGCAATGGCATTCAGAATCATGGCTACGCTCCGCTACATCGGGAGCTGAATTTCCACCGTTGTGGTCAACAGCTAGTTAACCAAAAGAATTTGCGACACGCCCCTTTTCACCAACTTCGCCAATGAAATCGCCGACGTAGCGCGGCAGATCGTTCGCACAGCCGCCGCCGGCCAGCGTCGTCCCGTTGCCAAATCTGATTCCAGCCCCGTGACCGAGACGGATCGCGCAGTGGAACAGATGCTCCGCGAACGTATCGCGGATCGGTTCCCCAATCATGGAGTATTGGGAGAAGAGTTCGGCGCTGAGGGCTTGGACGAGGAATTTGTTTGGGTTATCGATCCAATCGATGGCACCAAGGCGTTTATCGGTGGCCTGGCTGTTTACGGGACGCTGATTTCGCTGACACGCGGCGGCACGCCAATCCTTGGTCTCATCGATAATCCTGTGACCGGTGATCGCTGGTTGGGAGAGGTGGGTCAAAATACGACGCTGAACGGTAAAGCCATCAGGACTGCCTCGACGGAGGTTCTCGCTGAAGCGTTCATGGCTAACGGAAATCCTGAACCATTTCGGTCCGAGGAAAAGGGCAGTGTCGATCGCCTCCGTCAGTCGACAAGGTGGTGCGTTTATGGAGGCAGCTGCATGGCCTACGGCCGCGTCGCAGACGGGAGCATCGACATCAGCATCGACGGCGGTCTTGATCCTTACGACTACTGCGCATTAGTGCCAATAGTGAAGGGAGCAGGGGGCTGCATCAGCTTCTTGCCTGCCTTGATATCAGGGAGATAGGTCTCCTTTCCGCTCGCTGAAAGGCTCGGTTTATGTCCACTTTGTTCACGGATGTTGAACGCTAAATACTGGAAATTCCTCGCCTTCATGCCTATGGCAGAGGCAAAAAACGATAACCGGCTTATGATTGGCGCGATGCTCGATCGACCTCTCGCACCGCTTCCTGCGTTTGGATGAAGGCGCGGCAATCCGTCCGAGCGATTGTGATGAATTGAAGCAGGCGCGCCGCCTCCCCCTCTTGCGCCGTGCCCCTTATTTTATCCCCACACCCTGCGCCTCGCCTATCATGTCCGTGCCCTTCCTGCGGGAAAGCCGGTCATGACGATGGCAGGCCTGGGATGGGACGGCGCGGTGGCGAACGCATCACGGATTGGCAGGGTCGACCGCTCACTCTCACTTCGGGCACTCACTGCCTCGCGAGTGCCAACGAAGCTATCCACCGACAAGCCCTCGAAACAATGAATTGATGCCGGTTAATAGAGACCGAACTTCAATCCAAGTGCCTCATGACATATCAGCATTCTATACCGCAATACACGCCGAGGATTCGATCTGATTCAAAAGCAGGAAGCTCGCAAAGCATCTTTCTGTCGTTCAGGATGGACCCCGCACCGCATTCTGTTCGGCCAAGATGGTGATTGTTGGTAGGGACCACCGTCGTCTCGGCCGCGCCTTTGTGCTAGCCGATTACGTTCGTGAGCGCCCTGTCGATCGCATCGGTGATACGGTCGATATCATCTCTTGAGGCAATCAGCGCCGGTGAAAGGCATAGCGTATTGTTGAGGCCCTGCAACGATCGATTAGTCGCACCGATGATAACACCCTGAGACAAGCAGTCAGCCACGACGGCCTGAACACGCTTTTCCTCCAGAGGCTCTTTAGTCGCCCGGTCGGCGACAAGCTCAGCCCCCAGGAACAGACCCTTACCGCGCACGTCACCGATGACAGCATGCTTTTCCTGAAGAGCTTGAAGCCTAGCAAGGCAATGCTCGCCCATGTTTATCGTATTGGCTAGCAGGCCCTCGTCCTCGATGATGCGCATATTCTCCAACGCAGCGACCGGTCCGGCGGTACAGCCCCCGAACGTCGATATGTCGCGGAAGAAGCTCATGGAATCTTCTGGCGCGTCCTTGAACATTTCGAACACACGTTCGGTTGTTACCGTGCAGGAGATTGCGGCGTATCCCGATGCAACGCCTTTAGCCATGGTGACGAAGTCCGGCTGAATACCGTAGTTCTGATAGCCGAACCAGGTTCCTGTCCGGCCGAGCCCGCAAACCACCTCATCAAGGTGCAATAGAATGTCGTATTTTCTGCAGATTTCCTGCACCCGCTCCCAATAACCCAACGGTGGCAGAATAACACCGCCACCGGCCGTCACTGGCTCGAGCACCAGGCATCCTACGCTGTCGGGTCCCTCACGAAGGATTACGTCTTCGATGGCGTCAGCCGCCCGCTCACCATAATTCTCAACGTCCCACTGCTTTCGGTATTCGAGGCAGTGAGGCACCATGACGAAGCCATCAGGGAAGGGTCCGTATTGGTCGGCCCGCTGGTGCTGGCCGGAGGTTGCGAGCGTCCCAATAGTGGTGCCGTGATAATCGCGCTCGCGGTAAAGAATTTTCCACTTTTTCCCACCGTGGTGTCGGTGTGCAATCTGGCGAACCATTTTGTACACTTTCTCGTTCGCTTCACTGCCAGAGTTTGAGTAGTATACGCGAGAGAGGCCGGGCATCTTTTCGATGAGCTTTTCGGCGAAGAGAGCGCCGGGTACAGTCCCAGCAGCTCCGGCATAGTAGTTCAGTTTGACAAGTTGATCCCTCACTGCATTGGCAATGCTCTCGCGCCCATAACCGACATTGACGGTCCAGACTCCGCCGGAGACTGCGTCCAGATATTCCTTACCTTTTGCATCCCAAAGGCGAAGTCCTTTTCCTTCCACGAAAACGCGCGGGTCGACCGTCTCATAGGGTTTGTGCTGGCTAAGATGATGCCAGACATGCGCCCGGTCGGCGGCGACGGCATGCGAAAGGGAATTGGAACCCGAGATAAGGGTCATGTTCATCTCCTAAGTCGTAAGAGAAGCGGACGGTACAGAACGAAACCCGAGAGGCAGAGCAGCATTTCTCTCCCCCCTGAACCTCTTAGGTATTTGTACGATTAAGTGGGCAGCAGCCCCCTTGTCCTGTCGATCTGTCTTGCCAGAATACACATCAACTCAAACATCATCGTTGCACCAGCAATGGAGGTCATCCCGCCAACATCAAAAGGTGGGGCCACCTCGACAACGTCGGCGCCGACAAGGTTAAGGCCGTCCAGCAACCTGATGAGTTGCTGGGCTTCGCGCGTCGAGAAACCGCCTATCTCGGGCGTACCTGTTCCAGGTGCCATCGACGGATCAATCGAGTCGATGTCAAACGTCACGTAGGTTGGCAGGTCGCCCACAATTTGGCGCACTTCCGCGATCACGTCCTCGGCGCCGCGTTCGGCAAACTCCTCCATGTAGATGATCCTCACGCCTTGAGCGATTGCCCAATCGTGCTCGTCTGGACCGTAAATCGAGCCGCGAATGCCGATCTGGACCGTGCGACGAGGATCAATCAGTCCCTCTTCGATAGCGCGCCTGAACGGCGTACCGTGAGTGTAAGGATTGTTGCCGAAGTAGGTGTCGTTTGTGTCGGAATGGGCATCGAAATGGATAAGACCCACCGCTTGAGACTTCGCGATCGCGCGCAACACAGGAAGTGTTATCAGGTGATCTCCGCCCACACAAAGGGGTATCGCGCCGGCCTCTAAAATCGAAGCGATACCAGCCTCGATGAGCCGCAACCCATCCAGTAAGTCGATGGGGTTCACATCAAGATCCCCGACGTCAGCAATATTCGCAATCTTGAATGGTTCTGTCTTAAAGACGTGGTGAGTGCTGCGCATCAAGCTCGAGTAGTTTCGCACCTCTCGGGGACCGTGTCTCGCTCCTGCGCGATTGGTCGTGCCCCCGTCCCAGGGAATACCCGCCAAAGCGATATCCAAGCCGTGCGCGGATGCTACCGCCGGCAATCGCATAAATGTCGCGTGACCTGCAAATCGAGGTACCTTTGTTGCGTCGACAGGCTGATGGAAATGTTTACCCACGTTTCACGTCCTATTTGAATTCTTCGTTTACGATTTCGACAAGCCTGCCAACGCTGTCGGCGAGTAGCCATTCACCCTTCTCAGCACTCGATCCTTCCGTCATTGAAAGTACGCCCGATGGCGGGACCTCTGCGGGAGGTCTGGGAAAGCGGTCATAGGGGCGGAATTTCGCCGGACCGTCGTGAAGTGCCCGCGACAGGTCGACAAGATCAGGGCGAACAGCGAGCATAATTGAGGTCTCGAGCACGCTGGCATGTTCCAACTCAATCCCCGGATAACCATCTGGGAATATCCGCTCGATGGTCTCCGGCCGTGCGAATTCCCAGTGATCCATTCGGAGAATCGTCAGATCGGCGTCGCGTCCTATTGCGTCGAGAGCCAGTTCAATTCCCTCAACCGAGGGCCAGATATTCTCGTAATGGCCATTGAGAACGACGATTCGCCTGACTTTCTGACGATAAAGCTCGACGATCACATCCCGGACGACAAGCGAAAACGTATGAGCAGAGAGGTTCAAAGTACCTGGAAATGTCGGACCACCCCCCGAACGTGGCTGCGATCGGTTGCCATAGGGTATGGTGGGCGCAACAAGCCCGCCCGTTGCACGTGCCACCCGTTCGCAAATTGCAGTCGGGATAATTACATCCACGTTTAGCGCCATGTGGTGGCCGTGTTGTTCGGTCGCTCCAAGTGGCAAAAAGACTGCTGCGCCACCGGAGATCTTTTGTTCTACCTCCGGCCAGCTTAACTCGGCCAGAAAAACGGAATCATTCATTGCAATCTCCTACTGCATGACAGCGCCGCAATTGGCGCCCAGGCATTGTCCGGTAAATAGCGTTGCGCTGGGGCCTGCGAGAAACACGATGCTGGCAGCGACTTCATCAGGGCGCCCTATCCGCGCGAGGGGATTGGCCATTTCCGCAGATCGAGCTGCATCTGAAAGGTTCTCGAAATCGAGAAGCGGCGTATCGGTCGGGCCGGGCGCCACAGCGTTAACCAGGATCCGCGGTGCGAGCTCTCTCGCCCATGAGCGCGTCAGGCCAAGCAGTGCGGATTTCGTCGCACAATAGACCGACGCATTGCCTCGGCCGAGGAAAGCGAGCTCGGAGACTATGTTGATGATGCGTCCGCTGTCCCGCAGGTGCGGCAAGACCTGCCGCGTTACCAGAATTGCACCACGAACATTGACCGAGAACATCTGATCAATATGAGATGTGTCGATGTCCTGTAGAGGCCTTTCCTGCAAAATTCCCGCGTTGTTAACGAGGACATCGACGGACCCGAGCCGCCCTACCGCTTGGGCAACCGCATCAATGATCTCGCTTTCAGAACTCAGATCACATCTCAAAATCTCGATGCCGTCGGCGATCGATGGCTTGAGATCAAGGCCGATAACATTTGCGCCCTCGGCGGTAAGGGCGTTCGCACAAGCCCGTCCGATGCCCTGTGCTGCGCCTGTCACGATAACGTTTTTTCCGACAAGACTTTTTACCAAGGCACCTCTCCCCGATCGACGGCCAGCGACTGGCCTGTGATATTCTTGGCGCGGTCCGATGCCAGGAAAAGATATGTCTCGCTCATGTCCGAGGGCTCCATCAGACCGGAGAGCGCCTGACCGGCGACGATGTCCTTGAGAAGGCTGTCCTCGTCGGTCTCACGGGCAGCGGCCATAAGACCGAGTGAGCGCATCGAAGCCTCCGTCCGAACCCAACCCGGGCAAACAGCGTTCACCCGGATCCCTAGGGGCCCCAGTTCCTTCGCCCACGTCTTCGTGAGGCCGATAATGGCGTGTTTAGAAGCCACATAAGCGTCGAATTGTGCTTCGGCGACACGCCCCCAGATCGAAGCAGTGTTGATAATGACACCGCCGGGTCGCATGCGAGAAATCGAGCGACGCGTTACATTGCTCGTGCCCATAACGTTGACTTCAACGACTCTCCGAAACGTGTCTTCGACATGCTCGCTGTCCGTAACGAGCGGTGTCATCCGCTCAAAACCGGCATTGTTGATCAGAACATCTACACGGGGAACGCCTTCAATCATGTCGGCGACCGCGCGTCGGTCGGTAATGTCGACGTGGTGCGGTGTCGCGCCAAGCCGTTTTGCTGTCTCGAAAATCACTTCATCGTCGGCGACGAGATGAAGTTGTGCATCTTCGCCAGCAAAACCCTCTGCAATCCCGAGCCCAATTCCGCGACTCGCGCCGGTAATTATCACCGTTTTCCCATCAAACAGCTTCGTCACATGACGTCTCCCGTCTCGTTTCTTATGAGGTGAAGAACATGGTTCTTGAGCGCGAAAAACTCCGATGTTTCGCGCGTCTCCAACGTCCGGTCTGCACCGAGTTTCGCGGCAACGTCGATGTCGGCAACAATCCGAGCCGGCCGCTTGGAAAACAGGATGATACGATCAGCAAGGAGGACGCCTTCCTCAACATCGTGTGTGACGAAGATCACAGTCTTGCTTTCGCGGGCCTGTATCTGACGAAGCTCGACCTGGAGCCTTTCGCGCGTGAGTGCGTCGAGCGCCCCGAATGGCTCGTCCATGAGGAGCACTTCAGATCCCGCGGCAAGTGTCCGTGCAATTGCCACTCGCTGCCGCATTCCACCCGATACCTTGTTGGGAAAAGCCTTCGCGAAATCTTCCAGACCAACCAGCCTGAGATAGTGGAGGGTTCGGTCAGCTTTTTCAGACTTGGAGAGATCGTTGCGGTATCGCATCCCGAAGGCAATGTTTTGTTCGACGGTCAGCCAAGGAAACGACGAGTAGGATTGAAAGACCATGCCACGGCGACGGTCTGGCTCGGAGACGACTTCATCTTCAAGACGCACAGCACCGCCGGTTGGCGTGTCGAGGCCTCCAACCATCCGCATGAGTGTCGTTTTTCCGCAGCCAGATGGCCCAAGAAACACGATGAATTCGTTCTTCTTGATGGATAGGTTCGTTTTTGAAATGACTTCGACAGGACCGAAGACCTTAGTGACGTCGTTAAAGCGGAGGTAGGGCGTCATCGTCAATGCCTCACAAATATCTGAATACGCGACGGTGAACTGCGCGCAGGATCTGGTCAGTAACGAGCCCGACGATGCCGATAACGACCACGCCGGCAATGACCTCCGGGGTTTTGACGAAACGGCGTGCTGTCCAGATGACGTAGCCGATCCCTGAATCTGCAGCCACGATTTCCGCGATAATGACGTAGGTCCAGCACCAGCCAAGCGTGATGCGCAGGTTGTCGACCAATGATGGAGCCATGGATCGAAGCGCAACATCCGTCATGACGTTGCGCGAGTTGGCTCCAAGTGTCCGAGCGGCTTCAACGAATTCATTCGGGACACGACGCATGTCATCTGCAACGAACAGGACGAGCTGAAAGAACGTGCCCAGCCAGAGGAGAAAGATCTTTGTTGGCTCACCAACGCCGAACCAGATGATAGAAAGAGGGACGAGCGCCGGAACCGGAAGATACCGGACGAAATCGACCACAGGTTCCAATGCCGCACCAATAATTCTGTAACTGCTCATCAAAATGCCGATAGGTATCGCCATCACGGCAGCGACAAGGAAGGCGCCCCAGACACGGGCGGCAGAAATCCCCGTGTGATAGAGAAGATGCTGTTGCGTGAGCATCGTCCAGAATGCCGAGAACACTCGACTGGGCGCGGGGAGGAATTGCGGACTGACTGCGCCGCTCCTCGCGGCACTCTCCCAAACGAAGAGAATAGCAACGGCGGCGGCAATGCTGACGCATGCCTCGGCATACGGGTCTGCCTTGCCCCTGAAGACAACAAGATTGCGAAACATTTTTTTGCCGTAAGGTGAAAAATGATGACGTGGGGGTGCCGGGACGGCACCCCGTGGCGGTTCACGTATAGAAAACGAATTTATTTCGTCGGCACCTGGCTGATGATCGAGTTATCGATCTGGTCTTTGGCGACCAGCTTGGTTTCTGCTGAACCATTTTCAAGATTGAGGTCCATCACGGTGTCGAAGATTTTAGGCAACGAGCCGGCCGCAGCGGCGTCACCCATATATGCTTTAGCGTCCGCAAGCGTATTATAGGACAGGCTCGTCTTGACGACCTCGCTGACTTCCGCGGGCGTAAGGCCAAATTCGGGAGCCACAATCTCAGCGAATTGCTCTGGGTCTGCCTTGATAAAATCGACCGCTTCATAAATGCATGTGAGGAACTTCGCATATTTCTGAGGGCTCGCCTTCAGATCGTCGTTTCGCGCAATGATCGCATCGACAATCAGGCCCCGATAGTCTTTGGACGTCAGCAGTTGCTTCGCACCGGGGCGTGAGGAGTTTTGAATGGCTTGCGACATGAAGGGCTCATATGTCGCAATGGCAGCGATGGATTCGTCGGCGAAAACAGCAGCGGTGTCTGCTGTGGCGATGTCCTTGATTTGAAGGTCCTTGAGCGACAGTCCCGCCTCCTTCAGGGCCATTTGCAGAAGCAGGCGCGCCGGGATATTCAACTCCGCAGCAACAGTCTTGCCCTTTAAATCCGCAACACTTTTGATTTTCTCATCCGTGATGACGCCATCACCGCCAACTGATTCATCAATCGTGCCAATGATAATGCCGGGCGTATCGTTGTCTCTTGGGCGTCCCTGATATTCTCCCACGGATCGCATCTGCACTTCGATGTCTCCGCGAGCCATCGCAGCCATCACGTTTGCCAAGTCATCTTCGAACTTGATGTTGACGTCGAGCCCTCGCTTTTCAAAGCACCCATTTTTTATGGCGACGTGAACCGGTGCAAATCCAAGCCAAGTCGGTGCGAGAATCCGGATTTGCTCTGCACTGTTGGCAGCTGTGTGTGCGGATAGAAGCGCAGTCGCAGCAATAATTGAAGCCAGTTTTTTCATTTCGATCCCCTTTAGATCTTTTTTGTATGCGCACCCTGCCACGTCACGCATTGAAGTAAATCAAAATATTTGGGATACTGCATCGATAATCATCAATGTAGAGTCTCATGCGCCGCCTTGATAATATCGACATTCGATTGCTCCGTGTTTTTGTGGCCCTTGCCGATGCGCGAGGCTTTGCAGATGCGCAAATCGCGTTAAATCTCTCGCAATCGACACTCAGCACGCATCTGGCCGAACTTGAAAAAAGGATTGGGGCTCAGCTCTGTTTTCGCGGAAAGCAGCAGTTTCGCCTGACGGAAGCAGGACAGGCGACCTATGATGCTGCGCAGAAGCTGTTTCGCGACCTTGACGACTTTACTCTGAGGGTGAGTTCAACCACGGGGAATCTTGCGGGGCGACTACGCCTTGGCGCGTCCGATGGGACCTACACCAGCGAGGAGCTCGGCGTCCAGCGAGCGCTCAACCGATTTCTCGATGATGGCAGCGAGGTTTTCATCGAGCTCACGTTGGGTACACCATCGCAATTGGAGCAGATGGTGGCCGACGGAGAGCTCGATGTAGCGATCGGTCCCTTTTCGCAGCGAGCTCCAAGCATTACCTATGTTGACTACGCGAGCGAGCCTCATTCTCTCTATTGTGGGTCGAAGCATCCGCTTTTCGGCATAAAAGACAATGACATAGACCCAAAAGACATTGAAAGTAGCCGTTTCTCCGTCAGACGTTATAGGCACTTTGATGATCTGTATTTGGTCGGACACCCGCGGGCGAGTGCTTCAGTGATTGAAATGGAAGCTCAGGCAATGATGCTGATGTCGGGACACTTCATTGGCTTCTTACCCTGCCATTTTGCTGCTTCATGGGTGAGAGACGGACATCTGCGTCCATTGAAGCCAGGCAGTTTTGACTTCACCTCAATGCATCGCATAGCGTTTCGCTCTCGTGATGAGGCAAATCCGATCGTCCAGGCATTCTTGCGTGCTGCAACGCCAGTCCGATGAGATTTGTTGCCCGCCACCGAGGTGGCGGGTAATCGCGCTAGTGGCGTAGGAGATCGATTATCTGCCGGCGATTGGCCTGACCCCATCCGGTGGTCCGGGGTAAATCTTAGTGCATGATGGGCTTTGCTGCCACGGCTGGTCGACCTCGAAGCCGCGCTCGCGGAACATCTCCTCGAGATCTCTGTAGCTGAGCGGATACCGTAGATACCATGTCACTGCCTGCACGATCAGCCATGCCTCGAAATGCCGCCCTTTGAAATCGTCCTTCGACTGGCGCTTCAGCTTTTCGGCAATGGCATTCAGAATCATGGCTACGCTCCGCTACATCGGGAGCTGAATTTCCACCGTTGTGGTCAACAGCTAGTTAACCAAAAGAATTTGCGACACGCCCCAACACCCTTATGCGCCTAACCGGCTCACTTCTGCGCGGAAACCAACACGTTGGCTCATATGATTAAAATCGGCGAGGCTGCATGCAACCTCGCCGTATCTGGCCGTTGACTTGCGCGTTCTATTTACGCGTAAAATTCGGGTGCCTTCTTGAAATTCGCCCAGGCGTCAGGGTCATGGCCGGTAACGACCGTCGCATCATGCTTTTCGGCGTAGGTGCGGAGTTTTTGAACAGAGCGGACCGTATCAACGGTGGAGGCAAGAAAGCCCGGCAGGGCCTTTTCTTCCCAATGATCCAGCGTGTAGGCAGCATCGATCGTCAGAAGCAGCGGTTTGCTGTCGGGCAGACGAACCAGGAATGACTGATGACCTGGTGCGTGACCGGGCGTGAAGATCGTGGTGAGCGTGCCGTCGCCGTAAACGTCGTAATAATCGTCCTGCGTACCGTTGAGGAACTGCCACTTCAGACCCGGCTTGTCGAAGTCCTTGCGGATATAGCCGCCGCCAGCAAACCAGTCGGGCGTAAAGGCATACTCATATTCAGAGCGCTGCACGATGTGGGTTGCGTTGGGGAAGCGACCGATGGCGCCGGTATGATCGAGATGCAGATGCGACTGCACAACATATTTGACATCGGCCGGATCGAAACCAAGCGCCTTGATCTGGTCAACGCAGCCCTGGTCCTTGTCCAGCACTGGCCAATAGACATCGCAGATGCCTCCCCAATGGCCACGCGGATCCGTTGCAACTTCAATCGCGTTGCCGCCATCGATCACGGTGTGCCCAGCCGGATGGGTAATCAGGAAAAACGGAACGGGGATCTCATAGTCCGCACCGTTCCCCTGGTTCATCTTGATGTTGTGTACCTTGCATTTCAGCGTACCCGACTGAAGCATGTAAAGTCTGATATCGGTCACTCGTTTTCCTCCCTTGGAACTGAAGATATTGCTGTAAGAAATGGGTCAGAACGCCTCGCGGTAGAGCGCAAGCGCATCCTCTTCGCGGACTTCGACCGGATTATTGACCAACAGACGGCTCTGTTTCATTGCGTCGGACGCAAGCATGGCGAGCGTGTTGTCCGTCACGCCGACATCGCGCAGACGCCGCGGCGCACCGCTCTGGTCCATCAGCGTTTCCATATGCTGAACGAACGCATCCGAACGGGTTGCCGCATCCCCTTTACCCGGAACACCCAGCACGTCGGCAAGCTCCGCATAAAGCGACGCTGCAGCCTTCGCGTTAAAGCGTAAAACCGGCCCCAGCATCAGGGCATTGGAAAGCCCGTGTGGCACGTGATAATGGCCGCCCAGCGGATAAGCGAGCGCGTGGACGGCGGCCACCGGTGAGTTGGCGAAAGCCTGGCCTGCCAATGTCGCACCCAAAAGCATGCCTTCACGGGCTTTCCGGTCGGCCCCGTTCCTGCAGGCGGCGATCAGGTTTGCACCGAGCAGACGTAGTGCCTCGCGCGCCAGAGCATCTGATAGCGGGTTCTTCTTGTGTTTGCTGGTGTAAGCCTCGATGGCATGCACCATGGCATCGATACCGGTGGCAGCCGTATGGACCTGCGGCAGTCCCACCGTCAGTTCAGCATCCAGAAGAACGAAATCAGCGTAAAGCTGCGGGGAAACGACCCCCATCTTGGTGGTTTCGCCCGTGGTGATGATCGAGATGTTTGTGACTTCCGAACCTGTACCGGCCGTGGTCGGCACCAGCACGAGCGGCAGGCGTGATCCCTTTACGTTGCCAATCCCGTACATGTCGGCAAGCGTCTGGTCGGAAACCAGAAGGACAGCCACGAGCTTGGCGATGTCGAGCGATGAGCCCCCGCCAAGACCGATGACGATATCGACCCCGATCTGCCTTGCGGACTCGACGCAGTCGGCAACGATGTGCTCTGGCGGATCAGCAACGACCTTGTCGAAGATCGTGACGTCAAAGCCGCTGGCCGCAAGGGCGTCAGCAATCGGCTTGATGAGGCCGGCCTTGATGAGACCTGCATCGGTAATCAGCAGCGCCTTGCGCGCCTGAAACCTGCCGGAAAGAATCTCTCCGAGACGTTGGGCGCCACCCCAGGCAACCTGCATGGAGGGAACGGTGCGGAATTCGAAAGGGTTGATGGTCATCTGATCCTCCCAGCGTGATCTCAGCCGATGGCCGAGCACAGGTATTTGATTTCAAGATATTCATCGATGCCGTAGTGCGAGCCTTCGCGGCCCAAGCCGGACTGCTTCACGCCACCGAATGGTGCGACTTCGTTGGAGATGAGGCCCGTATTGTGGCCCACCATGCCGTATTCGAGCGCTTCTGCGACACGCCATGTCCGGCGGACATTCTCGGTGTAGAAATAGGCCGCCAGACCAAATTCGGTGTCGTTCGCCATGGCGACCGCTTCGTCTTCCGTCCCGAACCGAAAGAGCGGAGCGACGGGTCCAAAGGTCTCCTCACGGGCAACCTTCATGGCCTGGGTTGCACCAGTCAGAACCGTTGGTTCGTAAAACGTGCCTCCAAGAGCATGGCGCTTTCCACCGGTGACGATTTTTGCTCCCTTGCCAAGGGCATCAGCAACGTGATCCTCGACCTTTGCCACGGCATCCTGGTCGATCAGTGGACCGATCAGAACACCAGGTTCCGTGCCCTCGCCGACGGACAGGCTTTCGACCCTTTTGACCAGCTTTTCCGCGAATGCGTCGTAAACACCATCCTGGACATAGATCCGGTTGGAGCACACGCAGGTCTGTCCCGCATTGCGGTATTTCGACACGATCGCGCCCTCAACGGCCGCATCCAGATCGGCATCATCAAAGACGATGAAAGGCGCATTGCCACCAAGTTCCAGCGACAGTTTCTTGATCGTCGGGGCCGATTGCGCCATCAGCAGACGACCGACTTCAGTCGATCCGGTAAAGGAGATCTTTCGCACCGTGTCGCTTTCGGTAAACACCTTGCCGATATCGCGTGCGGCGCCCGTCACCACCTGGAAGACACCGGCGGGAACGCCCGCTTCTTCGGCGAGAACACCCAGAGCAAGTGCGGTGAGAGGGGTCTGCTCAGCCGGTTTGACGATCATCGTGCAGCCTGCGGCGAGTGCCGGGGCCGCCTTGCGGGTGATCATCGCGGCCGGGAAGTTCCATGGCGTGATCGCGGCGCAGACACCGATCGGCTGCTTCAGGATGGTAATGCGCTTGTCCGTGGTCGGCGAAGGAATGGTATCGCCATAAACACGTTTGGCTTCTTCCGCGAACCATTCCACGAAAGATGCCGCATAAATGGCTTCGCCCTTTGCTTCCGCAAACGGCTTTCCCTGCTCGGCAGTCATCAACGCACCAAGATCGTCAGCGTTCGCCACCATGAGATCAAACCATCGACGCAATATGGCAGCGCGGTCCTTCGCAGCCCGGCGGCTCCACTCGGAAAATGCCTTGCCTGCTGACTCGACTGCAGCTTCAACCTCATCTGCCGACAATGAAGGAACGTGACCAATGATCATCGAGTTGGCGGGATTTTCCACCGCAATCGTCTTGCCATCCGCAGCTTTCAGCCAGCGACCATTCACCAGGCAGGCATCACGCAACAGCGCCGCATTTTTTAGCTTGATCATCGACCTCTCCCGCACTAGAGTTCAACTAATTGAACTTGAATCATTTGAGTGAACTATGGGCCAAAGGGCCAAGTGTGTCAAGGAAGGTGCATGGCTGAAGATCAACAATCGTCGCAAATATCAGACACTGTACCGGCACTCAGACGCGCCGTGCGTATTCTGGATCTTGTCGCAGGTTCCCCGCGGGACCTGACAGCCGCCGAGCTGACACGATTTCTGGATTTGCCCAAAAGCAGCGCGCATGGCTTACTTGCGGTGATGACCGAGCTTGATCTTCTGGCGCGATCTGCCGATGGAACCCTGCGTATTGGACCCCACTCACTCAGATGGGCGAATGGTTTTCTGTCGCACCTAGATATCGTATCGACATTCAACGACCATCTCGCCCAGCGCCACGACCTCGATCCCTACACGGTGACCCTCACCGTCCGCGAGGGTGGCGAAGTCGTTTACATCGGCTGTCGCAACTCGGCCCAGCCGCTTGGACACACGTTTCGGATCGGTATGCGTCTGCCGGCGCCATTTACGGCCACCGGGAAGATCCTCCTGTCCGATCTGGGGCCCGGTGAATTGAGGATGTTGTTCTCGCAATTTCCACAGCCTCTGACATCAAGGAGCGTTGCTGGCCTTTCGCAGCTTGAAGAGGAACTCGCTCTGACGCGCGCTCGCGGCTACTCCATCGACGATGGTCAGATCCGCGAAGGTATGCTTTGCATTGGCGCAGCGATATGCGATTACTCGGGAGCCGCATCTGCCGGCATTGCAATCAGTCTGATCCGCAGCGAAGCCAGCGACCAAAAAATCGCGTACCTTGGTGAGGAGCTTCGCACCACTGCCAACGCGCTTTCTGAAAAGCTTGGGTACCGATCTCAGAAAGACTAGTCGTAACCTGTAGGGGTATGGTCGATGCCGACGAGCACAGCTTTGCTGTATGCGCCAGTGCACCGATACCCCAGCTAGCTCCTGTCCCGAGTACGGCTGCGCCGAGCGCAGTTCGGGTCGAGAACATAAAAGACATCATCGATGTATTGAGCACCAAGGGAAAAGACCTCGGTCCGCAGATGCACGATCCACCGCGCTGCCTTATTCCTGATTGGGACGAAGCCAAGCAATCGGTTGTCATCACAGGTCATGGCCGTCGGGGACGGGGCGAAAACCGGGCTTGTCGCAAACCTTGCAGTAGGCTGAGACTACCCCGCGAACGGTGGCATTTTCACGCTTTGTTAACCTTTTG
>NZ_VDGD01000028.1:0-23570 GCF_024701725.1 Ochrobactrum sp. XJ1 | reverse complement strand
CGCTCCATTGTCAGATAATTCGAGCAGAAAATGCCGATGTTTGCGAGCAGAGGCGCTTATGTTGGCAAGCCGCTACACATATTTATTTCGTTTGGCCTTAGCGCCAACCTGTCAGAGGATCTCGTTGCCCATGATCCAGAGCCACCTTTGACCTTCCCTTGCGGTCGTAGAATAAAAGTCATCGATCCTTGCACCATTCACGGCAGGTTGGGAGTAACCAGCACGACGGTTGGAAAGTATGTCCGGTAACGTCCGACATCTCGTGTCAAAAGTGGAATTTTTTGTACTGCAGCATGTGCACCAATGAAAAAATCGGGCAGCACACCAGTTCGCGAGCCGCCTGCCCTTCGATATCGGGTAAAGACTTTGCCTGCCAGAAAAAGTGCCTCTCTGGGAAAAGATGTAATTTGAAGACCGGCCGTTTCAATAAATTGGTCCAGTTCCTCTATTCGCTCGTAACGAACTGAAAGTTCTGCGTAGATCACATCATTAATAAGCAATGGCCCCGTCAAACTTGCGGTTTCGAGTTGTCCAATCGACCATTCCGCCCACTGTGGATCATCTGTCACAAGATCCAGAAGAACATTTGTGTCAACGAGCGTCACTTTTCACCGCGTGTCAGCGCCATAATTGCATCTGTATCGAGCCCCTTGCCAGCGTGACCACGCAGCTTCTGGAAGCGATTTAATGTTTTTGGCGCATCAGCCTTAACAAGAAATACGTTTCCATCAGAAGTTCGATGAAAATCCACTCTGGTCCCAGGCCTGATCCCAAGCAATTCACGAACTGCTTTTGGGATCGTGACCTGGCCCTTCGATGTCACTGTCGTTGTCATTGCCGCACCTATGTAATACCAGATTTTGATAAGGTAATACCATCGTGGTGCGATTTCAAGCGCCATGTAAACCACGCAACTTCTTGCATAGTCTCTGAATCCGCACACAATCCGTGAAAATCGTAATGCGTGGAAGCGCAGGGCCGCTCCACATTCCAGGTCGAAAGGTAACGACCCTGATCTATTCAAGCAGATAGCCAAGGGACCGATATCCTGTGCGACGTTTTGCTGCCATAGGCTCGCAGACGTTCTGACCGACCAAGATGTCGAGACGCTTCGCCATCTGGTCAATGAAGGCAGGGGAAAAACACCCTGCGTGCCCTGACTTCGGACCTGGCCTATCTCGAGGCATGGGCTTTTGCCGCAACCTGTGGTCCCCTCCCCTTGGGGGGTCCGTGTTACCGGCGTGCAAACGCCAGGGTGCGTCTGCAAAAGCCAGTAAGCTCCTGATCGTTGATGACGGCTGTTTGCCAAGCCGCGTTGCTATCGTGGTGGAAACGATTACCGTAGTCTTTAAGCGCTTCCAGTTCTGTGATGTCGGCCTGTGATAAAATCTCATCTGCAGTTCCAACGCGCTGCCGGCAAAGTCCCAGGAAGGGACCGAGCAAAGTCTCCGGGGGATAGTGCGCTGGGAAGGCGACACGCATGAAAGCCTCCAGGATCGGGCGTAGTGCTTGCGCCGCCTCGCGTTCGGTCTGCGGGCTGCCGTTTGCAATATAGTCGCTGACGAGGGCATGCCTACGGTCATGTTCGGTGACCGCGTCCTGCGTCACGTCCCAGGCGGACAGGGTTGATCCGGCACCCTGCCGGGCGATCCGGATGGCAGTACGGCTTGCAGCCCGGTCGGCGCCATTCCAGACACCAAGAAGGAACGGCTTGGAGTGCGAAAGCACGATCATCTGGCTGACGCGATCGTGGAGCGCCCGCATTTCGTGGACGGTGGTCAAGGAGCGGTGCTCATCGAGGCTCGTCATGGGGTCGTCGATCACGACGATCTTGTCGGCGAGCGACGGGTCGCGATCGAGCGAAGCAAAGAAGAACGCGAGCGCCAGCGTGTTACGATCGCCGGCACTCAGGGTGTTGCGGAAAGACGGGCCGGTTCCCGTCAGTGCGACCGAGGCGTTGTTTATCACAACGTTATAATTGGCCGACGAACCACTACGGCTGTTGACCGAAGCAACAGCGCCGATGCGGAACCCCGCATTGAATCGTTGGAGGTAGACGTTGATGGCCGTCTGGTAGGCCGGAAAGACTCTCTGGCGATACTGGTCGAGCGCATCACGGGCATTGTCGCGCAGCGTCTCTGTTGCGGTTTTAGCCTGCTTTTCGGCCAGATAGGCCGTGCAGAGATCCGTCGCAGGTTGTGTATGGCGTGTTCGCACTAGAACAAGCCGCTGCAAGTCGGCCGTGAGGGCTGCAAGGTTGGCGCCCGCCGCACGCTCCTTGACGATGGCGATATTTGCGTTGGCGGCCTGCAGGCCTCCGGAGAGCGCCTCGATATCGCGACGCGCGGCTTCATAGGCATCGATCGCAGCCTGCGCCTCAGCCGAAAGCGCCGACGGCTCAAGCGGGGAAGCCTGCTTGCTCCGCAGCGCAGCCACAACAGCGGTGCGCGCCGCGTTCCAGACGCGGGCAATTGCCGCTGTATCAACCCCGATCGCAGGGACGTCCTGTGTAAAGCGCGTCCAGAACTCGCTGGTCTGCGCGGCGGTGCGGATACCGCGCTCGAATGCGGCCGGGATGTCGCCGGCATGGGCGGTGTTGACGCCCGATATCGCGGTAGCGATGTCCGTCTTTAGCGTCTGATATTCGGCGCTGAAATACGCCTGGTAATGAGCAATGAGCGGCGAACCTCTTAGATCTTGGGCACAAAACGGACAGACCTCGTGATCTTCACCGGCCGAAGCCGGTCCGATGCGGCTCATCCCCTGGTTGACCCAAGCTTCGCCGCCCTGGCCGAGCACGCCGAAATGCGCCTGAACCTGGGCGGCGGCAGCGGCTTCCAGAGCGGGCAGATTCCGCGCGAGCAGGCTGTTGATCGCAACCGCGTCGAATGCCGGCAGGCTCACGAGCTGGAACGCGTCCTGGCGCTGGACCGCGTCGGCAGCCCGCGCAGCAGCCAATTGACGTTCCGCCTCTTCAATCTTGCCGTCCACCCGCGCATCGGCCTGGAGTGCACAGAACGCATCGGCCGTCAGCGCCCCGCGCATGGCTGCAGGAATGGCGTCGGTCCGTTCCTTCAGCGTCCGGTTATGCTGTTCTATCGCGGCGATATGCTGAAGCACCGTCGCATTGAGCTGTACCCCCTGCCCGCCGAGGATTAGTTCATGCAGGTTCTGGCGATGGGCCGTTTCGATCTCGATGCCGGAGCAGACATTTTGCGCCACAAAGGCATCGTCGAAGACCGCAATATGCGGAAGCGGCTGGCTCCAGGCACCGTTTTGAAACATGTGAGGTGCCATGCCCTGCCGGGCCACGATGATATGTGGCGGATGTTGCGCTCCGAGGCGCTGTCGCTCGCTGACTAGATCCGCATCACCCGAGCTGAGCGACCGAAGGATGGTTGCCAGCGTCGTCTTGCCTCGGCCATTCTCCGCGTATATGAGCGTCAGCTTGCCGAACGGCAGCTGCGTTCCCGTGGCGACATTGTCAAACTGCCCGACATTGCGCAAAAGTTGAATTCGATCGACCGTCATATCCCCCCCGAAGTTGCATGCAATGTGCGCCACTCACGTAGTTTATTTCAAGCAAAATCGCTTGCTTAGTCTGCATTACATTGAAGCTCGCAGTGTCGCTATCAAGCAGCACGCTATTTGCAAGCGCGTTGTGGCCGAGTTCTTGAGCTTTTTTTCGCTGAGCGGATGTCAAGGCTTTCCAGATCCGATGCACATTGCGCGATGGCATCGCGCCGAGATCCGTGACGTTGCTTGCTTTGCCGAAGCGCACCTTAAAAAACGACGGATCATGATCCATGGCGTTAGCTGTTGCTGTTCTTGACTATTCGTCTGCATTTAACTTTGTGACGTTTCGCTCCCAGACAAAACCAATCTCAGTAATTTTTGTCCGCCGACAAAAGTAGGAAAATATTACTTTAAATCAATATGATAACGGACCGGAGCGTGAGCTATAGACCCCGCGAAGGCGTTAACTTATTATTAACTTTAAATTTGTTGCAGATCCCTAAGAATCGGACATAATAACGGTTAGTTTGGCCATTCTGTCCAAAAATCGTTTTTATGGAAATCAATGGGTAATGAACGAGATCTCGCTCAAAAAGCCGAAAGCCACGCTTAAATTCGAAAAACACATCCTCGATCAAGGGGATCAAATTTCGAAGAAGTTGCATTTGCTCAGCGTTCAGAACTTCCCAGATTCTGGAAAAAAGACACTTCGTTCATTCTCTCTTGCAGAAGCATCACAATATATAGGTGTAAGCCAGAGTCACCTTAAGAAACTTCATTTGGAAGGCAAAGGCCCCGCTCCTGAAACTTCGCCGTCGGGTCGGCGATCGTACACCGCTGAGCAGATGCATGACATTCGCCAGTATCTTGATCAAAACGGTCGATCGGAAACACGTAATTACGTCCCGCACAGAAAGCCAGGCGAACATCTTCAGGTCATAGCGGTCGTTAACTTCAAAGGCGGCTCTGGGAAAACTACAACTACCGCCCATCTGGCCCAACATCTGGCTCTTACTGGTCATCGCGTCTTGGCAATCGACCTCGATCCTCAAGCCTCGCTTTCGTCACTGCACGGGTTTCAACCGGAGTTGGATCAGGTCCCTTCAATCTATGACGCGATCCGATATGATGAGGAGCAAAAGCCGCTCTCTGAAATTATTCAGAACACCAACTTTCCTGGACTGGACATCGTTCCTGCAAATTTGGAATTGCAGGAATTCGAATATGATACCCCCCTCGCAATGAGTGACCGCAATTCGAATGCTGGTAAATCATTCTTTACCCGCATCTCGAAAGCCCTCGAAGAAGTTGACGATCAATACGACATCGTCGTCATTGATTGCCCTCCACAGCTTGGCTACCTGACTATAACGGCGCTCACGTCAGCCACGGCAGTTCTTATCACGATACATCCCCAGATGCTGGATGTGATGTCGATGGGCCAGTTCCTCCTGATGCTTGGCAATATTCTCGAGCCTATCCGCGCTGCCGGCGCAGAGGTAAATCTGGAATGGTATCGCTACCTTGTAACAAGATACGAGCCAACAGATCAGCCACAGGCTCAGATGGTGGCTTTTTTGCAGACATTGTTTGGCGAGTTTATCCTCAAGAACCAGATGGTCAAATCAACCGCTGTCTCAGATGCAGGGATCACAAAGCAAACGCTCTATGAGGTCGAAAAAAGCACGATGACACGTTCCACCTATGAACGTGCAATTGAATCATTAGATGCCGTCAATGGCGAAATTGAAGGCCTTATCCACGAATCTTGGGGCAGATGAGTTTGTCTGCTGACAAATTCAGCATTTATGATTGCAAATTCAGTGAGATAAGCGATTACGGAGATTGAAATGGCTAGGAAAAATCTTCTGGCGGGACTTACGGAGTCAACCGAAGAGCCAGCGACGTCCAATTATCGGATCGGTGGCGCATCCAAATCCATGATCCGTTCTGTTAATGAGCTTGCACGTCAAGCTGACGCTTTCCTTGAAGGCGAGCAAGTCGTCGACCTCGATCCAAATGTTATAGACAGTTCTTTTGTATCTGATCGTCTTGGTACTGATGGTGAAGAATATCAGCAGCTTCTTCAAGCTATCCAGGAACGGGGACAGGACAGCCCTATACTCGTTCGTCCTCATCCAAGCATAGATGGTCGTTTTATGATCGTCTTTGGTCATCGTCGTGTAAAGGTAGCCCGCGAGCTCGGACGCAATGTTCGAGCAGTTGTAAAGGCACTTGACGACAAAACACATATTATCGCGCAAGGACAAGAGAATTCGGCTCGAGCAAATCTCAGTTTCATTGAGAAAGCTCTTTTCGCAAAAAATCTTGAGACACTCGGATATGACCGTGAAACAATCTCCTCCGCACTAGCAGCTAATGCGGCAGCGGTTTCCAAGATGATTTCCGTAACGTCCCGTATTTCGCCGCAACTCGTCAACATTATAGGATCAGCTCCTGGGGTAGGGCGCGAACGCTGGCTTGAACTAAGCCTTCTAGTCGAACGTAAGGCCGCTGCAATTTCCGAAATCGTAACTTCAGACGATTTTGGTTCAATAGATAGCGACGAGCGTTTCAATCGGGTCTTCACTGCGGCGAATGCCAAAGGCAAGCCGGTCAAAAAGGAACGAACCACACCAACGGCAAAGTCGTGGGGATCTAGCGAATTTGCCATTACGATGAGTCAAAAGCCGAAACAGGTCGATTTCTCTTTCAAAAGCGAGAAAGCTAGACCGTTCGGCGATTGGTTATCCGAGCGACTTGAAATCCTCTTTGAGGAATTCAAGCAATCAGAAACCAAGAATGGAGATTGAGCCGCAAAAGAAAAAGGCCCCCAAACGTTGCCGTCGTGGAAGCCCTTCTCGATGTTTTAGCAGACTGAGAATCGCATTTCCCCGAATCGGTGTCAAGAGTCATAAGCGTCATTTTGGCGGGTGGATTTCTTTTGCCTTTTGAAAGGTGAGAGGGAATGCAAATTCTGGGAACTGTCACGTCCGTGTTTCGCGGGCGAAGGAATAGTTTCGCCCAAAATCCTGAACTGCAGAATAAGCAGGGCAGGGGGGTAAACAGATGGGTGATTTACAAACAGCTCTGTGTGGCCAAGTCAGCACTCGATCTCAATGATCGCTGCCTTGCTGTGCTCAGTTCGCTTTTGTCATTTCTCCCTGACGACGACATGAATGAGAAAACCGGCCTCGTCGTTTTTCCATCCAATCGCCAACTATCGCTGCGTGCCCACGGCATGCCTGAATCAACGCTACGCCGTCACCTGGCTTCATTGGTTGAGGCCGGGATCATTGCGCGCAAAGATAGCCCAACCCGCAAGCGTTATGCGCATAAGGACAGGGAAGGGGGCGTTGAACTTGCCTTCGGCTTTTCCTTTGCGCCCTTGCTTGATCGCGCATCTGAGATTGCCGGTATCGCAGATAAAATCCTTGCGGAGCAAAAAGCCTTGAAACGGCTTCGCGATGAAGTGTCCGTCATGCGCAGAGAGATCGCTTCGGCTTTTTCAGAAAACGCGGATGGGTCCGGTGACTTTATTGAGGGTCTTGAAGGGCTATTTGTTCGCTTCCGTGACGTTGTAGACGCTATTCCTCGCCGAGCATCCCTCGATGAGCTGATGATTATCAAAGCCAATCTGACAGCCATATACGATGAATTGGTTATCGCTTTGAAAAACATGGCAATTGTTCCAGAAATGAGCGGCAGCGTCGCTCAATTTGAGCGGCAGCATAATGAATCCCTGCCAGAATCCCTCTTTGAATCTCAAAATAACAAAAAGATTGATTTGAAGGCGTCTTCTTCGGAAACGACGGTTCCTGAGAGCCTCGAAGACGAGAACCGCATTCGGGTTTCACCTTCCATTTCGCTCGATCAAGTGCTGCGAACATGTCCGGATATTCGCGAATATGGAGCGCACGGCATCAGCACATGGCGAGAGCTTCAAGATGCTTCACAGATCGTTTCCGGCTTCCTTGGCATTAGCAAGTCTGCCTATCGCGAAGCACTAAGCTTCATGGGAGTAGAAGCGGCATCGACGGCCATTGCCTGTATCCTGCAGAAGCTGGCGACCATCAGTTCACCAGGCGGTTATTTGCGATCTCTTGCCCAAAAGGCGAGGGCAGGGGGCTTCTCCATCAGCCAGCTTTTGTTTTCTGGGATGAAAGGTAATGGAAGTCTGGCATCGGCAGGATCGCAATGAATTCCGACACACAGGGACAGTCATTGAACAACAACAATCCTTGAAGTGTCACGCTTGGTGTTATATATATAGTCAGGCTAGATGACGGTGCAGATTCTGAAGAACGCCTGGTTCGAGCGGTTTGCTCGAAAGCAGAGGATTACGGACGTCGCCTTGATAGAAGCGGTGCGTCGTGCCGAGCGCGGTCAGATAGACGCCGATCTTGGTGGCGGTGTCATTAAGCAACGAGTCGCCCGGGCAGGACAGGGAAAGTCGGGTGGGTTTCGCACGATCATTCTATATAGGTAGGAGCGGCGGGCATTTTTCGTGTTCGGCTTTGCAAAGAATGAGCAGGCCAACATTGATGACGATGAAGAAGTTCAATTCAAGAAGATGGCAAAGGAACTTCTTGCGTTATCAAAAGAGCAAATGGAGCTGCTGATCGAGAGAGGACGTTTTTCGGAGGTTGACGATGGTGAAGAAATATAAGAGCGAAGCAATGGCGGCCATCCACGAAACTATGGAGGGCCTGTTTGAAGTCGGCGCGATCGACAAGCAGACTATGCGAGAATTTGATGATGTCTGCCTGACCGCGATTGAGCCGCTTACCCCGGAAGAGATCCGCTCCATCCGGGAGCGTGAACATATATCGCAGCCCGTCTTTGCTCGTTATCTCAATGTGAGCAAGGGTCTGGTGTCAGATTGGGAGCGTGGAGTGAAGAAGCCCGGAGGGCCGGCACTACGGTTATTGACGGTTGTTCAGAAAAAAGGGCTAGAAGCGATTGCCTGATTGCGAAAAAGCAATCAGACGGGCGGGCCAATTTATGATCGTTTATTCCGTGAACACCACCAGGACGCCGGATTTGACGATTCTTGCGAGTTCTTCTGCATCCCAGTTTGTAAGACGCACGCAGCCATGGCTCGATGTTTTGCCGATGCGTGAAGGGTCAGGCGTGCCATGAATACCGTAAGTGGGTTTGGAAAGCGCAATCCATACCGTACCGACGGGACCGTTTGGCCCAGGCGGAATGGTCAGAACGCCTTCATTGGCTCCCTGTTTGAAGTTGATCCTGGGATTGTATGTATAATTGGGATTGATCGCTATTCGTTTGACCTGAACCGTGCCCGAAGGAGAAGGAGTGTCCGAAGAGCCGATCGTTGACGGGTAGGCTACCTTCAGCTTTCCATCTGAACCATAGCCCCGAACCTGTTTGCGACCTTTATCTGCTATGATATGGGCAATCGGCGTGCGTTTGGCTTTGCCGAGATTGGGAACTTTGATGATCGAGCCTGGTTGATTGAAATTCACCCCTGGATTGATCTCTTTGAGGAAACCCTCATCGATTTGAAACCGCTCGGCAAGCATTTCCGTGACTGAGGTATAAGCTATTGCTGGCAATTGGGCTTTCAAAGCGTAGTCAGCGGGGATTTCTGCAACAAACTGCCTGCCAACATCTTCATTTGTGATGAGGTAATCCTTGAAAGCTGGTCCGCCGGTATTCTCCAGTTCGGTCTGAACCGCTGCGGGATCGGCTGGATTGATAAATCTACCCGTGATTTCGCCAAAAGCCGCAGCAGCCTTGTCGACATTGCTGCCGGAACGCCCATCGATTGCGCCGGGCGACGCGCCAGCCCTGTTCAACATGATCTGATAGGCTGCAATCTGTTCTTTGGAATCAACGCCTCTTGGCATTTCTATCGCGGGTGCCATGTCGTCGGCGGTTGGAACATAAGTCGATGAAGTTTCCTGACGAGTTGGTTGTGTGCGATTGATGCTGCCAGTGGTCATCTGGTCCAGTTCGGCTTTGATCGGTGCAGTTGACCCCACTAATGCGGGCGGTCGGATATCTTTTACCTGCAAAAGCAGTCCATTGATCGAGCGGTCAATTGAGGAAGACGGCATAAAATGGCGTCGGTGCTGGTCGAAAGATTGCCGCACTATCCCATGTTCAAAAAATAGCTTCGCTGCGTTGCCCGAACTGACAAGCACGCCGGAAATTACAACAATCCTCAACGTGAATTTAGATAAAAGTGCGAAGTGCGACTATTCAATTGCTGTGATCCGTAATCCGAAGCCGCTATTTTTGCTCGACTTGCGCTATGAGGGCGCCAGCCTGCTTGGAATATCGACCGATACCGTACGCGCAAAGGCTCAAGCCGCAGGTAGACGATTAAGTCAGGAAATCTACGACCAAACCGAATTCGACGGCATCATTTATATGTCTCGCATTACAAACAAGGAATGCGTCGCTGTTTACGACAGGGCAGTCCACCTCAATCTCGAGACCGACGCCCCAGCCTTAAACTTGACGAGGTTATCAAGCTTGACCGATATTTTTGAGAAGTTGTTCGTCACTTTAATCGTAGAACCATAACATCCGACATTCAAACCGGCCAGACGCCCCAGCGATTTAGGCAGTTGCCGTCCCCCGCAATTCTGAAAACTGAAGTGGTAAGCGGCTATGCTGCCGTCAGCGGTAGTTGGTTCGAATAAAATACATGAAGTTGTGACGGCTGTTACGTTGTTCCATGGAACGGGCAATCTCGACTGCGATGGCGTTGAATTCAGGTTATGAGTTTGGCATCGACCTGGCTCTGCAGGTTGGAGAGTGTTCTAACCACGGGGAGCAGATCACGCAGCAAGCTATGCGGAAGATTTGCCAAGAGTTTCGCAAGTTCCACGCGTTCTTTGGCTTCCTCCTCACTATTGCCCCACAAATGAGGCGCTGCTTCATAAAGCATATCGATGGGTATAACGCCGAGCACTTCGCAGATATGAATCATGCGAGTGACATGAAGCTTTGAAAATGCCCGTTCATATCGGCCATAAACCGGTGTCGAAAGCCCTATTAGAGGGGCAAAGTCGGCTTGTTTGAGGCGCGCCTGTTCACGCGCTTCGCGGAGGTACTTCGCAAGCCGATGATCGATTTCTTCAAACGTACTTATCCCGTTAAAACCAGGACGCCTAAAGATTGGCTTATCGATTTCAGGATCATTGGTTTTTTCCAAGGAATGCTCGTTTGAGTAATCTAGTGACTCACTTTTCACTTTCAACTCCCTCGTTTTCAGCGCCATCACGGTGATCGCTAAGAGATGCTCCGTTATAATAGCATTTCAGAAAAGTGATTTATTCTTCTTTTCATATCAATCTTCATGGCCGGGAGCGACGTCTTTTCCGCCTCTAATGCGAAAACAGGTGTAGACGGTTCAGTGTTCAAACTGACGTTTACCGTCGTGTGCAAGTTCCATCCAAACCACCCGACAATCGTGATATTCTGCGGTTCGCTGACCCGCGTGAGCGAAGCCTACATTTTTCAAGCAGATTGGGCTGGACACCGTGTCCATATTATTGCGAGAAGTTCATGAATCTTCGTATCTTGGTGCGCTGACGACGGCTAGGCAATTCGCTAAAGTCGTAGCGGAAGTTCCGAACATCCCACAACTCAGCTAAAGTTGGCCAATCTTTCAAAAATCGCAGTACCCTATGGGCCGCGATTAAATTAAAAGGAAAGATTCCGACGGACGAATGGCCGCAATTCAGACGTAAAACTTCAGGTCTACGAGCACCTTTTTCTAACACATCAACTACCCGATCCGAAAGATTTGGACATACGATCGTATCGTCTTTTCCTAACACAAACATTATATTCAGGTGAGGTCGTGTTAGCCTTGAAAGATGATTTTCAAGATCGATTAGACCCCAAGCGCTTTTCAATTCGTCTAAAGACATTGCTGGCTCGATACGGCTACGCAGCCCTCTTAAAGTTTCCGCAGTCCATACCAGTTCGGCGGGTTTAGCTGGCGATACCATCAGGACTGCCTTACGCACTTTTTCTTCGTGCGCAGCGATGAGACCTGCAACCAAGCCACCTATACACATCCCTACCACGGAGATTTTATAGTATCCCTGCTTACCGAGCCAACGTACAAGTTTGCGGCCATCCAGAACCGCCTGGCGCATCGAACGGATGGTAAGGTTTATATCGGCATTCAAAAGCTTTTCTTCGGAGAAGTCGTCAGAACCACGCCTGAAGTGATACGGAAGGGTAGCCTCGACAACGGTGATACCCCTGGCTGCGAAAAATTTTGCGAATGCGGAATAACGATTGCGTGCGTACCAATGATGAAAGACAACGATAGCGTGTTCTTTCGTTCCGCTGTCAGTTATCTCGCATTCAAATATATTATTCTCTTCCTCTTCAGTCGTGATGTCAGATTGGAAAACAACCTGGTCTGTGCTTTCGCTTAGTGGTTCAGGCGGCAAAATAGGAGAGAAAAATGCCTGCGCGTTGAAATTTTCATCGAGCTCTAACTCTATGCTGTCGACGCTTTTTGCTTCTTTCTTGTGAACTGCGAATGTCAATGAGCTATCATACTTAAACTTTATAGACCTGTGTTCGATGAGCTTTTGACGTTGTAATGATTTTATAATGTGCTTGCGATCATGTCTGCGTGCTAAATAGCGAAACATATGTTCCTCCTGTTATCACAGCGTTAAATGGATCGACCTTTTTGCCGATAATGATTTAGTCAAAATAATCATGCTTTTAACTCTCGCTGCGCGCCTCTCTTCCAAGGGGTCGTGAACCGCTCAGTGACCGTCATACAGTCCTCTGAATTCAGCATCGGCATAATATGCGATCTTGTTGGCGACGATCGGCCGTTGGCCTGCGAGGAAGAGCAGTTCGAGATGTGGCTGAAGATTGCGGACCTCATCGGGGGTGAGCAAGGCACGCGCTGTATGGTGTTGGGCGTGAGAAATACCAGACTGTTGTGAATCGAGTGCCCGGCTCATGGTCTGGAAAACCACGGTTTCCTGTCCGAGCAAATCGGAGACGAATTGGGCGCTGTCGTGATCGTTGACACCGAAGACTTGCAGGACGCCAGCATTCGATAGAAAGGTGCCAGCGCGCTTTCCGTAGGTGGCGCGAAGCTGGTGAATGTCCTGCAGGATGGGCCAGAGCTGGACACCGTAGCCTGCCATAAGCCCCATTGCGCGTTCCACCGGTGCCAGGTGGCCAAGGGCTGCGAACTCATCCAACAGATAGAGAACCGGGGTAACCGGTTTGGCTTGATCCCGGGCCATGTCGGTCAGGCTTTGCGCGACGAGCAAGCGCAGCCAGCGAGAGTAGGTGGCGAGCCGATCGGGGGGAAGGACGAGAAACACCGAGATATTGCGGTGCTTGAGATCAGCAAAGCGAAAATCAGATCTGGCGAGGATCGTAGCCATGCGTGGACTGTCGAGAAAATGGGTATGACGCTGCGCGGCGGAAAGTACGCCAGCACCTTCCCGATCGGATTTACCAAAATGGCGGTTTGCGGCGCGGGCAATCAAACCAGCTGACGCTGTTGAGGCCTGCATTTCTTTCAGGAGGGCTACGAAAGCTTCAGGGGGGAGGGTGAGATAGTCTCGCAGGGTGGCGAGGTTTCGCCTGTCGCGCGGCTCGCTGGCGACAATATGAAGGATCAAACCGGCAATGAGTGCTTTCGCTTCCTCATTCCAGTGCGCATCCCCACTCATGCCCGGTTCATCGAATACGAGGGCGTCGGCTAGCGTGGTTGCATCTTCTGCGACATCGAGCCCTGTGGGATCGAGATTGTCGAGTGGATTGAAGGCAGCGGAGGGCTGACCGGTAACACCGAAGGGATCGAGGACATGAACGGGGCCAAATTGCTGTCGGGCGCGGACGGTGACCTTGGCGTTTTCGCCCTTTGGATCGATACAGATTACAGATCGATCGGTGATGAGCAGGTTCGGGATAATTGTTCCCACGCCCTTACCGGTACGCGTCGGTGCCATTGTGAGCAGATGGGCCGGGCCTTCATAGCGAAGCAGTTTTGCGGACTTCGGGTCGCGGCCGATGAGCAGACCGGAATCGGTGCGGGTGCGGGCAGCGGTTTCCTTATCGGTGGCGAAGCGGGCAGACCCGTGGGTTTCGCCGTCAGGATCCCCGAAATGATTAATTAGCGGATTGGTGATGAGGCGGAACAAGAGGAGAAGTACGAATGCTGTAAAGGCAGTATTTCCCACATACCAGAGCGTATCACCGCGGTCGATATTGAGAGAACGCATCGCATATTCCAGGATGAAAGCGAACACAAAAACGACAACGAAATAGAAGATGCCTACCTGAAAGATCGTTCTTCCAAAACGGAATGGAACAGAAAGAAGGGAAACCAATGCCCACAGCGGATCTCGCGCAGCAGCACGCAGCATGTTCCTGAACGCTGCGCATGCAAGTGTCGCCTGATTCATTAACCCGCTCCTTCGTTGCTTGCACGGTTGGACGTTTTCCCGATCAGATCAGCAAACAGTACCCTGTCGGCTTCGCGCGTCAGAAACACGGGCAGCTCATTCTTCAGCCATTCTTTCAGGCGTTGGGAAAGTTCCTCATCGTTTCCGCTTTCAACGCGATGCAGCACTAGCGCGCCAAGCAGCACCTTTCGGCGTGTATCGTTGGCGCGCTCCTGTTTCGATAGTCTGGCTTTCAAAGCGGAACGCTGCGCATCCAGCTGGGCCAGACGTTCTTCGATGGATTTGCGTGCCACACTTCTACTCCCTTAGAATCTCATTGAGCTTGGAATAGTTTCCCTTACTACGGCTTTCGCCAACTTCATGTAGCGGCAATGGCTACGAACTTACGGCAGAAAGTGTGGATCATCGGCTGTGGCGGCATTTCATGCCGTGTACTGGTCGCCGGAAAGATGATCCTGAGAATCTCATTATTACTTTGAAAACTGTCGCCATAACGTTGTCAACCGCCTGCGTGCATCCAGCTGGGATATCCGAGCTCACAGATACACGTCCCTCAGCCGTTTGAATGCGGATCTCTCATTGGTGTATTCGGTCATTTAAAACCGCCCTCATTGTTGCGAGGTTTTGATCTGAGCAGCGACGTTCACCCTGCTTCATCGCCAATCCAAAACTTCTTCGGTCATTGCAGCCAGGATTAACTTCAGTTTTAAAGCATCGATGCTGCTGCAGGTTATCACCGAGAGTTGAGAGAGCAAAGCGAATGAAAAATTAAGGGCGCACTTACGAGTTGCTTCGCAACTCAGAGCGGTTTAAGCTCATTTCATGGACAGATTTATTTGTTTGGGGCTGAGGATAGTTGTGTGGCGATCTATCATCTGAGTATGAAGCCGATTTCCCGATCCAGGGGACGAAGTGCTGTTGCTGCCAGCGCCTATCGCTCGGCGTCAAAGCTGACGAATGGGCGTGATGGAATTACGCATGATTACACCAACAAAAGCGGCGTGGAACATGCCGAGATCGTCTTACCGGAAGGTGTCGATGCGGAATGGGCGCGGGATCGTTCAGCCTTATGGAATGCAGCCGAGCTTTGCGAAAAGCGCAAGGATGCACGTGTCGCACGCGAGTTTGAAATTGCATTGCCGCATGAACTGACTGCGGATCAACGGCTTGAGGCAACGCGGATCTTCGCCCATGAGCTTGCCGATCGTTATGGTACAGCAATCGACTTCGCCATTCATGCGCCGCAAGACGACAGCGACATTCGAAACCACCATGCGCATATAATGATGACAACACGGCAGGTGAGAGGGGATGGTCTCGCTGACAAGAACCTTCTCGAGCGTGAAAACAAATGGCTTCTGTCTGCGGATCAGCCAACCACGGATATGCAGCTTCGTGATCTTCGCATGCGATGGGAGGGGATTGCGAATGAAAGCCTTGCGCGGGCCGGACATGATATTCGCATTGATCATCGTTCGCATCTGGAGCGGGGTCTTGAGATTGCGCCGACGGAGCATATGGGGGTTCATGCGACGCAGATGGAGCGGCGTGGTCTGGTCGTGTCGCGGTCGCGGCTGGATGAAGATACTGCGCGGCGCAATTCGGAGCTGATCCGCGAGAAGCCGGAACAGGTTCTTGAAATCATCACGGGAGAGAAAAGCGTCTTTGACCGGCGTGACGTTGCGCGAGCGCTGCATCGCTACATCAACGATGACATTGGAGAGTTCCAGAGCGCCTTTGCCAAGGTGATGGCGTCATCGGCCCTTGTTGAACTACAGGCGGAAAGCCATGATCCGGTGACGGGTGAACTCGAGTTAGCGCGTTATTCGACGCGCGGAATGGTCGAGATCGAATCCGGTATGATCGAATGCGCGCAGCGGATGCACGCGTCGCACAGCCACGGGCTGAGCGATCATCATGGTGTCGATCGCAAGCATGTCGAACAAGCGATCGGGCGTCAGGATGCTGCGATCCGAACAAGCGTTTCCAGCGATACCGCTGACAAGGTCGAGCTGGGTGAGTTAGATCGCGGAGAGCGCGATCGGCTTATCAACGCGGCGCGTCTTTCCGATGAACAGCGGCGAGCGATTGAGCATATCACTGGGCGGGAGCGCATTGCTGCGGTTATCGGTTATGCGGGTGCTGGCAAGAGCACGATGCTGGCGGCGGCACGTGAGGCATGGGAGGCAGAAGGCTACAGGGTTCACGGTGCAGCCTTGTCGGGCAAGGCAGCCGAGGGCCTGGAGGAGAGTTCTGGAATTCAGAGCCGCACCCTGGCATCGTGGGACATGAGTTGGCAGAACGACCGTCGCACGCTCAATCGCGGTGATGTGTTTGTGATCGACGAAGCAGGCATGGTGGGAAGCCGGCAGCTCGCCCGGTTCGTTGATGAGGCCGAGGCACGCGGTGCGAAGATCGTCCTTGTCGGCGATCATGAGCAGCTACAGGCAATCGGGGCCGGCGCACCATTCCGGGCGATCACCGAGGAAATCGGTCATGCCGAGCTTTCCCAGATACGCAGGCAGCGTATTGACTGGCAGCGGGACGCTTCGGTTGCCTTCGCCACGCACCGAACGGCTGAGGGTCTGAGCGCCTATCGGGATCGCGGCGATATCAGCTTTGCCGAGACGGGCGAGGATGCGCGCGGTCAGATCGTGCGTGATTACCTTGCCGACGCGCAAGAGCGTCCGGACGGCACCCGGATTGCGATGGCGCATCGCCGGGCCGATGTTCGCGCCATCAATGACGCGATCAGAGCTGAGCTACGGGCCCGGGACAACGTGCCGGGCGACAGCCGGGGGCTGTCCGAGGGCGAGCTGGCGCGTGGCGCCCTCGGGGAGGGGCTGGTCTTCCAGACCAATGACGGCAAACGCGAGTTCGCCCCGGGCGACCGCATCGTGTTCCTTGAGAACAATCGCGACCTTGGCGTAAAAAACGGGATGTTGGGCACCGTCGAACATGTCGAGGTCGGACGACCGGGTGCTGGACCCAGGATCGTCGCGCAGCTCGACGGGCCGAGCGGTGTGGAAGGGCGCAGCGTCAGCGTGCCGATGGACGACTATCAGGCGGTCGACCACGGCTATGCGACGACAATCCACAAAAATCAAGGCGCAACCGTGGATCGCGCCTATGTTCTGGCATCGAGAACGATGGACCGGCATCTAACCTACGTCGCCATGACCCGGCATCGCGACGGAGTGCAGCTCTATGTGAGCCAGGACGAGTTCAGCAAATCGGAACCTGGCCGGCAGGTCGGTCAAACGTTGGCTGCGGGTCGTCTGGTCGACCATGGGGCCGCACCGTTCAACCACAAGGAAGGCAATAGTCAGAGCTATTTCGTGACGCTTGAAAACGATCAAGGTGAGCAGCGCACGCTATGGGGCGTAGATCTTGAGCGCGCCATGAAGGCTTCGAAACAGGCACCGCAGATTGGGGACAAGATCGGCCTGCAACATGTCGGTTCGGAGCCGGTTCGCCTTCCAGACGGAACGGAGACGCACCGGAACGCTTGGAAGGTTCAAGATGCGCGCGATCTTGCTTATGAGCAGCTTAAAAATCAGCTGTCACGGTCGGGCGTGAAGGAAACGACACTCGACTATACCCGCGACTTTGCCGCGCGCCAATTTGCCGAGCGGCGGGGGATCGCAGAGCAAATGGGGATCGTAAGCGAGATCGAGATCCCGGCGGAGCGCGCCGGGCTACGTGCGGAGCGGGAATCAACGGCCGCGGATAACGTCGGTGTTCGACAACAGCGCCGCAATTCGTTCGAGGGCCTGAAACTCGGGCGCGGCGCGGCGGCCGAGCGGTTGCAGCAGGATCGCACCGGTGAGAGTGGCTCGCCGGTCGAGCAGAAACGGCCGCAGCAAGCCGAGAAACAGCGCGGTGGTATGTTCTCTGACCTCAGGCTCAATGCGCGTTCTGGGCCGTCCAAGCAGCGGGAAGAACTGCCGGGAAGGGAGAAGAGCTTGCAGTCGGTGCCAGTACAAAACCGCCCCGATACTGACAGATTGGCCGAGCGGTCGCGACGTCAGTCGCCGCTTGAGGCGGCCGTTGACCGCTATGTGCGGGCCTATCAGTCGCTCGATCAGCACCAACGTGATGGCCTGCCGGTTCTTGACATGCAGCGGCAGGAGATGCACGCGGCCGGCCAGCAGCTCGACCAGGTGCGCGCGGGGACAGAAGAATTGATGGTTTCGACACTGCAACATGATCCGCAGACGGCGCGCGCCATTACCGAGCTTACCGGTCGGGAGCGTGTCGCCCATGTCATCAAGGGCATGAAGCGTGAAAACGCCGCACTGCAAGACCCCAATGTCAGGGCCGAGCGGTTCGTGAACCGCTGGCAGGAGCTGGACGGTCAGCACCAGACGCTTCGCGGCTGGCAGCACGACGAGGCGCGGGGCAAGGTCGAAAGCCAGATGAGCAGCCTCGCCAAGAACCTTGAACGCGATCCTCAGGCGGAATCCATCGTGCGTCATCGCAGCAAGGAGCTTGGAATCGGACAGGAGCTTGATCGCGATCAAAGCATTGCCCGTGTGCTGCAGAGGCAGGTAACACGCGGCCAGCGGATTGATCGGGGCTCTGGCATAGAAATGTAAGGCAGGGAGAACATGACGGAACTCGACGACAACAGAGACGGCATTGGCCTCGCGACGCGTGAAGAAGATTCAGGCGATCCGGCGGCAGCCTTCGATGCGCTTCGACGCACGATCGAAACGCAGGGTGCACAAATTGGGGCGGAAATGACCGTGATGCGTCGCGGCATCGAAGCTGCTTTCGACCAGCTCGAGAAGATCGAGCCTCAAGCCGATTACAAGCCCCAGCTCGCACAACTTGTAAAGGCGCTCGATCACGTTTCAGAGCGTCTGAACGGCGTCGAACAATCCCCCATTCTTCGGCAGGGCGCGCAGCACTATGCAGGGGTTCTCGAGCGCAGCGGCGAGGCTTTGGTGAGGAACGCCGCGCAGCAGCTCGAACGACAGGCTTCTGACCTTGAACGCGCCAGTCGTAATCTTTCAGCGTGCGTCTCGGAAGCGCGCGAGCGCGGTAGACAAAACAAGTGGGTCATTAGCGCGGCGGCGTTCGGTATCATCACCGGTGTCCTGGCGACGTTGTTTATGCCACGCATACTGCCTGGAACGGTTGATATGGCTGTTGCCTCCGTGGTCATGAACAATGACCGTTGGAAAGCCGGGATAGCCCTCATGGAATCGGGAAGTTCCGGGGGGTGGCGTAGCATTGTCGAAGCGAGTGAACTTGTGCGAGCCAACCGGCAGGCGCTTAGTGCATGTGCCGAGGCTGCCGCCAACGCAAAGAAGGATCAGAGGTGCACGATTACCGTGTCAGCGCCTGCACAGTGAACAACAGCTAGCCTCCGGCCGTCCCGCTCTTGTCACAGGTGGCCAAAGGGACGGCCGGGGGCAGGCTTGAGGCGATGAGGCTTTGAGTACTAGAGGAAGTCTTAATCACTCAAACAGTTCGGTGTGGGGTGCCAGCGCGCACGAAAATCACGCTGTTGCCTTCGACGTGATATACCAAGAGGAAATCACCGCTGATAAGACATTCGCGATGGTCGGCGCAATCCCCCTTTCAGGGCGTGGTCAAGCCGTTCCGAGCCTAGCGGCTCGTCGTTCGCTATCAGGAGCAACGCAGCCACACATTGCCCGTCCGGTTTTCCGAGACGGGCTTTTTATAAACGGTCTTTCAATCGACCATTGCAATGATGTACTGTCATGCGCTCGTGGCTGCTGAGTAGTGCTTGACGATCAGCGAACCTATATCGTTGTCAAAAAAGCTCACGTAAACTGAGCGCGAAATCGGGCCATGGCAATCACGCTAATGGTGGTCTTGGGGCATGAAGTATATACAGGAAATATCGCGGAGGCGGCTGCCCGCAACCATTCGCGCGGAGTATGACAGGGATAGACACGATGCGCGTCTGCCAGTCCTGCGTACAATCACGCTGCTTCTTGCGCTGTTTTACTTCTCCTACACGGCAGTGGACGCCTGGTTTCTGCCGGATATCGCGTGGCGGACGTTCATCCTTCGCTTCTCGATTGTCGGTCCTTTGACGATATTGCTTCTGCGATTTTATCGGCAACCTGTTTCAATTCGCCTGAAAGAAGGCGCCAGTGTTTTGGTAGTATGTATTGCCACGGTTGTCTGGTGTGTGGCAATTGGCGGAACGGCAAGTCCGGTCGTGTTGAACTATTTTTATGCAGCACTCGTTTTCCAGATGGTGGTCACGATTGTTCTGACACCACCCCTGGAATATGGCGTAGCAGCGTCTGCAGTCGTAACGACGAGTGTCTATATAACCATTTGGTTTCTGCCAGATGCGACGACCGATTACGTGCTTTTCCATCTGGCCGTAGGTGTACCAACAGTCGTTCTGACGCTGATCGCAAATTATAGATTCTCTACTGAAGCGGTCCGGCTCTATCTGCAGAACAAGGATCTGGACCGCCTGCATGGGCAATTGCTCAAGCAGCATGGTGAACTCGAACTGGTATCACAGTCGGATCCCCTGACAGGTTTGACCAACCGTCGTAGCCTGGATGCCGAAATACATCGCTTGACTGCGGCCTCGAACGGCACCGGGGTTCCGGTGACGGTTTTGCTTCTCGATATAGATCATTTCAAGGAATACAATGACTGTTTCGGTCATCTGGCGGGCGACGAATGTCTCAAACTAGTCGCCGATGCTTTGAAAAAGCTCGTTTCGGATGATGATTTGGCGTGCCGGTTCGGAGGAGAGGAATTTTTAATTCTGCGGCCGGGAGTGGCTCCCGCCGCATCTATCCGCACATTTGCAGAGGAAGTACGGGAGGCGGTCGAGGCATTGTCAATACGTCATCCTTTGGCCGGTAGAGATGGTATGGCCGTAACGGTCAGTATTGGAGCTTCAGCCGATATTGTGACAAGCGAGGAAACATTCTTGCAACTGATAGCGCAGGCCGATGAGGCGCTTTACACCGCCAAACGGCATGGCAGAAATATTTCCCTGCTCCATCGGTCGATACGGTAATGCAAGTGTCATGAGCCGGGGAGCGCTGCCGATGGACAATCACAGTTTCAGCACTATCTGGCAGGATCGTTTTCCAACCGACAACACAAAGGCCGACAGCCATTTCAGCACGTGACTGGTCGGCGATTTCAAGCCGACAGACAGCAGCTTCTGCACCCTGGCCGGAAACTATGTTTAATCGGAGCGATGCAGCTTTCTTAACGGATAACACCAAAGAAAACCCCGACCTGCTAGGCAGCTAGTCGGGGCTGCGCACCATTGGAAAGCGGGGGCTTAGGTTGGTGCACATCACCATTTTAACCATCAGAAAATAAAAATAACCCCCGGTGAGGTTTCGCGATCACCGGGGCTTCGCTTTGATGAAGTTGTCTTACCTGAACCGCACCGGGTTTGCCGGAGGCTCCAACTTCTGAGAGAGTGGAGCCGATATGAGCAAGACAACGAACAAGTTTTCACCCGAAGTCCGCCAACGCGCCGTCCGTATGGTGCTGGATCACGAGGCAGAGCACCCGTCGCGGTGGGCGGCCATTTCATTTATTGCGGGCAAGATCGGTTGCTCGCCAGCCACGCTGCATGAATGGGTGAAGAAGACCGAGGTCGACAGCGGCAAACGAGCAGGCTTGCCGAGCGACGCGGCCGAGAAGATGAAAGCTCTTGAGCGGGAGAACCGCGAGCTTCGTCAGGCCAACGAGATTTTGCGCAAGGCGTCTGCTTATTTCGCGATGGCGGAGCTTGTCTTATGAGATTCAGGGCTCCTGAGGCAAAAGGGAGCCGCTGCCCAGTACCGCAAACTGCGGGGCAGCGGCGGGGGTGGCGTCGTGCGGAGCTTGGTCTTGAAGGACCGCGGTCGAGTTTGACGAGCCCCCGTCTTTTCTAACGACCTGAACGGATACGTGGGCTGCGGGCCCGAACGACAAGCATAGGTAGGAAGAAAAGATGGCCAAGGATACCATCGGCATCGACGTGTCGAAGGACCGTCTTGACGCATTCTGGCATTCCCGGACAGAGGCATGTTGCCTGCCCAATACGCCCGAGGGTTTCGGGCAATTGTGCGACTGGCTGGGAAAGGAGGAAGACGTTCTCATCGTCTTCGAGGCGACTGGTGCCTATCATCGGGGGCTGGAGTGACATCTGAGTCTGGCGGGGCTGCCCTTCATCAAGGTTAACCCAAAGCAGGCGCGGCGCTTTGCGCAAGCTATTGGGCGATTGGCAAAAACCGATAGCGTCGACGCCAGAATGCTGGCACGCATGGGCGTTGTGCTTGAGCTGAAGCCCCAAGTCGTCGAGGGCGAGGATGTTCATGATCTCCGAGAGTTGCTAACTGCCCGCCGCGCTTTGGTCAAAGATCAGATGACCGCGAAGACGCGGCTTGCTACTGCACGGAACCCGCTCGTGCGAGAAAAGCTTGGCCGCCGCATTGAGGACATCGGTGCCGATATCCAGGCGCTTGATGAGGTCATTGCGCAGATCGCCAGGCAGCGAGGCACCCTTGAAGAACGCATCCGCCGTTTGATGACCATTCCGGGGATTGGTCGACTGACCGCGACCACTATGCTGATCGACATGCCGGAGCTTGGGCACCTCGAGGGCAAGAAGATCACCGCTCTCGCCGGACTTGCGCCAATGACGCAGCAATCTGGAAAGTGGCAGGGCAAGGAGCGGATCACCGGGGACGGTCATCCATTCGGCGCGCGATCTACATGCCCGCACTTGTCGCCATCCGTTTCAACCGGGACCTCCACGTCAAGTATCAGCAGTTTCTAAAGGCCGGCAAAGCGAAGAAAGTCGCCATTACCTCCATCATCCGGCGCATCATCGTCCTTGCAAACACTTTGCTGCGTGAGAGGCGAGATTGGCTGCCTGATCGCCCTTGACCAAGACGGATACTCGACCGCCCCTTCAAACGATGATCTCGCAGATGGTGCGTATGACGGTCAGTAATCCTATTAGAAAATCAGACAGCACAGCGCGTCAGCAAAGATTGTCATTCCACCGCGCCCGCAATCTATCGTCAAAGACATTCATGGTCCGCCGACACAGCGTGAAGCGCATGTGAACTCCATTGCAACAGATGGTCGTATGCGATGGCAAACAGACAATGATTACGGAAAACGTTCTTTGGTTGAAACCACCATGAGCCGTTACAAGCAAAACGGCGGTCATCGTTTGAACGCGCGTTCATTCATCAATCAGCAGGCGGAAGCTTCACGCCGTTGCAGCATTCTCAATCGGAAGCTGGCATGTGCCCGCCCGGATTCCGTTCGCGTCAAACAAACAACAGCATAGAACCAACGTCAAAGATCGAAGTGCGTCTAGAGAGTGATCGCTGCACCAAAGCTCCTTAACAACCGTGCGGAAAATTCCCATCTGCCGCTGCGAAAACGAGAACGAGTGATGCAGGGCTTCCGATCCGTCGGCAGTCTGCAACAATTTGTCCCCGTGTTTTCAGCGGTTAGAAATGATTTCGTCCCGTCGCATCAAAAACACTCCGCCCTTGCCACCCACATTCATCGAATCCGCGCCATGGCGCACTGGAAGGCCGTGACCGGCGCAACTGCCTGAGTTTAACTGAAAGCGCTTCGTCCGGCCTC
>NZ_VDGD01000027.1:0-24835 GCF_024701725.1 Ochrobactrum sp. XJ1 | reverse complement strand
ATAATTTGATCCCGACCGCGACCTAAGAATCTCATCCAGATTGTCGCAAGCGTCTCATCCTGATTGTCGCGCTATACTATCAGTTTGTGTATTCCGCTGATGGTCGGCAAGAAGGGCTTTGGAAGTATCTGCCGGAACGTCGTGCCAAACGACGCCCACGTCATGCCCGGCGTCATCATGGACGCCGCTTTCCACCAGAACTGAGCATCCTTTATCGTCCAGACATGGTTGCCAGGCGCAAGCAGTTCGGACACTGGGAATGCGACCTCATCCAGTTTCGCAAGAGGTTCGGCAAGGCCAATGTGACGTCTCTGGTCGAGCGGGTGAGCCGCTTTACTGTGTTGCTACGTAACAATGATCGTCAGTCACGGCCGGTGATGGATGGAGTGATTAGGGTACTCCAACCCCTGCCCCAAATCGCCCGCCGATCAATCACGTTTGATCGTGGCACTGAGTTTACAGAGTGGTCCTATCTGCAGAATGGAATAGGGTCGCAAACATGGTTCTGTGATCCGCAGTCACCCTGGCAGAAAGGCACCGTTGAAAACACCAACAGACGCACAAGACGTTGGCTCCCCCGAGACCTTGATCCACTTACCCTCAGTGATCGAGACCTCGCATTCATCTGTCATCGCCTCAACAATACACCGCGCAAATGTTTAGGGTACAAAACACCTGCAGAAGTCTTTCGGCAGAAACTCTTCGCAAACAGACATCGTTTTGCGTAAACTCAAACCGAAAAGTCGCGCTTCAGCCTGACCTCACAGTTTGACAAACAGCCAAGAGCGCAAACCCTGAGGCAATCGGCCGACCATCTGGATCGCGCTCGAAGAAGCCTGTCGTCACACCCGCCAGGTCTGCGACGACCGTGCTGAATGGCTGATTCCGGGTTTCACCAGACCTGACGAATTGAAGCCGACAACCCAAATAAGAAAACCGGGAGCACGTATGACGCGTGCTGCCGGTTTCATATTTCGATAGACTATGGGTTCCTAAATGGCCGCTTACGCGAGTGCCATTCTCATTTCGCCAATATATTCTCCACGCTCCCAGAAATGGCCCCATGCGGTGTTTTCGTAGTTGGCCCGGGGAAGTCTGTAGAGCGTCAACCGGACAGGACCTTGCTTTCCAAGTGCGAGCAACCGCTCGCGATAGGTTGGGGCTGCGCGACGAGCGAATTCATTCGCGAAATCGAATTCGTACTCACCATGGATATCAACGCTATCGACAAAACACTGGTTCGTGTCATCAACAATCACCACACATCCATTGAGCGTGGAATAAGCGCGACAGGCTCGCTTGAAATCATGCCAGACCGAGCCTTGTGCTGATTGATTATAGCGTTTTTCAACGGTGGCCTCATCAGCGAGGAACGAAAAATGTCCCTCCTCAAAATCCTTGAGCATACGTGCTGCGATGCCATTGCTGGCTTTGTCGATACCGTAGTCGAGTGGTGAAGTTCCAATCATTGAAAAATCCTTTCTTGAAAATGATTGTCTGTCAGCTTCAAAAAGCGCTGACTTTTATATTAGAGCACAATATCGCAATAATATCAAATGCTTATGCTGTGTCCGCCATTCAAATAGTGCCAAATATGCCCCAAAATGGCTGCATTTCGATCCGATTTAATGCCTGCTTCATGACATAATGTCGCATGTTGGGGCGCGTCAGTGGCATCCGCAATCAAATCGCGGATTTTTAATATCTGGAGAAGCCGAAAGCCCTATTTATCCGGGCAATGCCAGAAATACCCCAGACTAAAACATCGGGCTCGATGGACCTCGGCTTAGATCTGGATGCAAACACGACGTTTGCCCCTGTCCGCCAATCACCATTTTTCCTTCTCGCTCAGCGACCACGACGAAAAGCGGCCTGGAGATCGGAATGCTACCGTATCGTGGGCAAATCGATGGTAGCAGACACGAGAGGCGTTCATGTGATTGGCTTTGGCCCTCCTTTTGCTACAGACTTCCTTGTCGCCCAATACTTGTAAGCTCCTTGTCAGTCAGGATTCTGTACTGTGCAGAGGCGGTTATTCAATAGTCATCACCCAGTCCCACCGAAATCCGTTTCTACCCTGTTCCCACCTGTAACCGTAAGGGTTACAGACAATGCGGCTTCGGCCGATCTGAACGTCAAAGGCATGATGCGTATGACCACATATCCATAAATCCGGAGCCTGTTCGGAATGCAGGATGTCATTGAAAGCCTCTGCGCCACAGGCAAACAGAAAATTTGCCTCTTGCCCCGCATAAGCCGGCGGCGTGCAATCGGGATGCGGCATGTGATGGGTCAATACCACAGTGGAGCCGTCAAATGGTTCTGCCAGCTTTTGTCGGATGTAAGCTGCATCTGAACGATGCAGTTCCAGCATATCCTCCGGCGTGAACCGTTTGCCATCCTGCATGGAGATTGCATGAAAATCATTGAGCATCTGACGCGCCATCCACATTCGCTGCGGCAAATCAGACTTCACGGGGAGTTTCATCAGGAAATCGACCCATAGGCTTGCGCCAATGAAGCGCGTATTGTCGATAACCACCTCATCCGCATCAAGACAATAAAACTGTTGCGGCCATTGCAGAGAAAGCGCCTCGATTGCCTTGATCGTCTGCCTGTCGCTCTCAAGCGAACGGTCCCGGTCGTTCATCATCCACTTGTTCTGATAAAATTCGTGATTCCCGGGGACATAGATAATAGGCTTCTCGTAGCGCCTGATCAGGAATTCCAGCGTCAAATGGAGATCTGGCGCCGCATTGAGATCGCCGGCAATCATGATCAGATCACAATCCGACGCTTGTTCACGTGGTGGATAAACGACTTCCTGCAGTTCATTATGCACATCAGACCAAATCCAGAGTTTCATGCCAATCTATCCCAGCTCTATTATTCGAACAATTTTCATGTCAGATTTTCCATGACAGGTAGTCGCGCCCTTCGGCAGCAGCGCAGAAGGCATCAGACAGCTATGCTGATTGATGATCTGCGGCCTGATCAGTTGGATCTTCCTCAATTGCCGATGTCTTTCTGGCCAAGCCGGTAAAAGCGGCTGAATGTACGGGCGTAGTTTCTGTCGAGATCAAGAAGCCAGAGCTCGGACGTGATGCCATTCGGCACGATGGGGCCGAGCCGGGGATGCTCGAACAATACTCCTTCGAGGCAGGTTGCCCGCCGTGCGCTCAGCTTCCAGCTGGTGATCGCCGGCGAATTTGTCAGTTCGCGCTCATCTGGATAATGACCTTGGAATATCCGCTCGAGATCGGCGACCAGAGATTTCAGCATCCTGATTTCGAGTTCGAGCTGTTCGCGATTGTATTTTCCGTTTTTGATTATGACCGCCATGAAGTGTTCCTGATGAATGAAGAAAATGAAGGATCGTTCGGGCGCGTATCAACGCGCCCCGGAATAGGTGTTTCGTGAAATTCAACGCATCTGATTGTTATTGAGAGCAAAGCTGAATGCGTTCAGCGTGACAGATGCATCCACCCTGACTATCTGGGCAGAAGATTCTCCGCTACCTGATCTATTGCCTTTGCTCCCATCGGTTGGTCTTTAGCTCGCCGTTGAGAATGGCAGATACCCCTGTTCGTCTGCATCGCAGTGAACGTCCGCTCTACGGGATAACGGATAAGTCCGTGACACGTAGATTCACAAGCTTCGCACGACTCATCGGCTGATTGGCCCCTGTCTGCTCAGCGCAACACGTTATCCGGCGTCAAAATCTGAATCTTGGGAGTAGGCATCTGGTCGAGCGCTTCGACCGCCATCTTCGCGATCTCTTCATCAATCAGCCGCGCTTGCTCCTCTTCGGTTTTCGCGAAGGTATCGCCGAGCCAAATGACGAGCTCTTCTCGGAGAGCGTCTTGCACGCCCAACACTTTTTCTGCGACACCCGGTGCACCGATCAGTCGGTCAAGATCAGCCAGTGCCCAGACCCTATCCTGACCTTGGCTTTGGCTAAGCAGTGGGTCGATCAGAGCGAATTCACATTGCTCGACATCTATGCCGTAGTATTGTTGTGCCAGCCGCCCCCACAATGCTGAGGCGGTCGATGTTTCAATGCGCCATTGATCCAGAGCCCCTTTATGGGCGCTGATGCCATAAATCAGACTGAACACACGGAGACATCTGCGTTCCTGTTCATAGAACATCAATTCGAATGTGTAAGGGCCTGTCGGAAATTCCAAGGCGCTCCGGTCTATATCGGTTTCATCTGCGGGGGATTTCGATGCGGTAGTTTCTATGACACTATTAAAAGTATCGCGTGTCAGTGGCATAGAATGAGACGAGCGCAAATCCTTAAAGCCGGTCTTCACCGTGGCTTTCGCCAACGCTTCTTCAATAAGGCCGATGATTTTCTCGCCCTTATTCCATACGGCATAACGGAAGATTTGCTCTGATAAAGCTCGTTTCCGGCTACTTCTGTCATGAGCACGGTCAATCAAATGAAAACATAACGACAGGTGTAGCGCTGCGTTTAATTCGCGCTTGTAGCTTCGCTGCGGGAATTTGTGTTCAATGAGATCAATGTAGCCAATTACGGTTTCTGCAAACATGATTTCTCCATCTCCAAAGCGACTGTTCGTCGCCGGAGTCAAATGGGTGTGAAGGTAGGTCGCCATTGCGAGTGGCCACAGATTTTGAAGACAGCGAAGATCGTAGCGTTGCGCGCGAACGCACACGACCGGACTGACAGAATGGGAAATTGGGAGTTCGTGCCTTAAAGAGCACCGAACGCGTCAGAAGCGGAAATTATCTCCGCTAGGGAGCCGCTATGTCGACATGGAATTCTGATAGTGGATCTTTTAATCCGCCACGAATATCGATAAGAGTTGTCATAAGCTTGGCTCCTGTGTTGGCAGGCTAAGTCAGTCTCCATTCAGGTGTTACCAGCACCGGGATGGAGGCGCCTGATCACTCAGGCAAGGCGACTATTGCAGGATCTGAATTGAGCTGCAAGGATCCGGAACAAAAAAAGATCCCAATCGAGCATTTTTATCTAAGCCCCGGATATCACCGGCTTTTTTGGCTTCACCAAAACAGTGATAAAACGTAGTGGCCATCAGGCTTTTGCGCTGTGATGCATACCTGAGGAAGCCGAAATGTGGAGCTTGAAAGTTATCCACAGGCTGGCCGTAGAACCTGTTTCAGTAGCGGAATATCCTGCACATGTGTCATGAATAGCACTGACGACCCCGAGCAACCGTGTCATTTCCCTGCTTAAGCTTCGACGATATTCCGCTTCAACGCCGACGTCGAACAATCCGATTCATCTGCAAACGACGTTTCATGGAGTAATGGGGGGACGACAGACAAAAAGCACAAACTGCGTTTGTAAAATTGTCAGGTTGAAATCGGCGCAATATGGTTTGGAAAACGATCCTCAATGTTCGGTGTCGTCAAGAACCCCACCGGGCCTCAGATGCATCTTGCGACGGAAATCCCAGCCGCTTTTTGTGTATCTGACAATCAGGTCATCAATGACTTCCAATGAAGCATCTTTATCGAAGCCCTGATCCGCCAGCGCATCAAGAAGCATATCAATCAGCTTCTCCGTCCCGTCCTGATTGCCAGATTTCACCGCTTTGACAATCATAAAATGCAGCAGCACTCGTGCTATGTCGTCACGCGTCGGTTTGCGCTGTATCCTCAAACGATCGCGATAGTCCTTCTGCCGTTCGCGCTGCTTGCGCAAACGTTCCGACTGCTGCCTACTCGACGTCATGGCTTCTCCAGATTACGTGCCAGTAATCAAAGCTTGAGCTCGAAAACCGTCGGCGCAAAGCATTTTTTCACCACCCCGCGTCTGCCCGCAAATGGCGTTCATCCCTGAATCGGAAATCTCGAATCCAGCAACGTTTGTCCAGAACCCCGCAACGCGCTTCTCGAAATTCGAATCGGATTATTGCAAATTATTGCGATTTGAAATGCGTTGCTGGCAAATTGGAACGACATGTCAACACGTTGCGATGCGATACACGCAATATATGATGAATTGCCCGCACTACATATCCATTTTAGAAGCTTTATTTGCCGCTCTATGAAAGTTTATAGCCTCAAACGGCGTTTCCATCTGACACGCAAATCTGGAAAAGTGCCCGTCGACCATACTCTTCTACCTCCCGCGCCCCTGAGCTCCCTCAGATACGGCAGTCCTGCACGTGTTTCTCGGCCTTCAAACGTCGTTTGCCGATGAATCGGATATGTCCTGTTTCGTAACGGTTTTCTGGAAGCCAGCAACCTGAATCCAGAAGCTGGAATCGCAAGATTGCAAATCATCCTGACTTGATACGCTTCGTAGGCTCGCTGAAAACCGGTAGCAGCACATCACGTTGCCACACCGGCAAATCATATCAGCGCATCCCAAGGCATCACGACCCGAAATGCCCTCCCTTTACCGCCAGTCCGGAAATATGAGCGTGGCAAGTGGCGCTTCAGCCTGGTTCGCAGCCCGGGCAGGCATTTCGTCCTGTCGCGTGACCAATGCAATAAATTTCCCACACGCTCACTCACCGCACTGCGATCACATCAGCAACATGAATCAATCAGTGAGGATCGATTCATAAAATGCATTGGACGCCCTCGCCTCGATGTCGGATTCTGCTGGTATGTCGAACCAGAACTCGTTTCCGATACATTTTCGTAAAATCCAGCCGCACAACAATATGCGGCGTTTCTATACATTATCGGTTCAGCCGAATTTATTCGGTGAATGGTGCGTCATGCGTTCCTGGGGGCGGATCGGCACACTCGGACAATCCGTGCAGCAAACAGTTCTTGACGAAGCATCGGCCACCACTCTTCTTCATCGACTTGTCGCGGTTCGTCACAAACGCGGTTATGAAGAAGTCCCATGACTTCTCATCATAGACGACCATAGATCCTTCGGTCTCAGCTTGCGGAATGCTATGGATATGTGTCCCCAAGCAGTCATTCTTGAACCGTCAGATATCCCCGGCTAGAGGGCGTCAACAGGGCAGCAGGATGCATTTGAACATTGGTTGCTCACTGGTGTGACAATCTGTCCATTTTTGAGCGGCTTTGATCACGATTCTAAGCTATTTTACTGCCGTTCTGGTGCGTTTTTGATGTGCTGGCGCGACGAAAAAACTTACAAACTATTGTTTTTATTGCAATAATATGCTTTACTGATTAAGTCAGCATTGTTTGAAGCTGACAAGCAATCATTTTACCAGAAAGGCATTTTTATGATTGAAAGTACACCAACCACACATGCCCTGAAACCTATGTCTGGCGCACAGCTACAAGCCGCTCGCCGCGCTGCCGCAGATAGATTCTATCAAATCGGCATGTCATATGTTCCTGAAGATTATACCGTAAAATTCAGGAAAAGCTTAACCGGGGTTGCTCGTGGTCATGTCCGGCAAATTGAGGCCCCACGACCTGTCACACGCAAAAGCCTTTACATCTTTTTACACGAATGCGCCCATGCTCATCTTCACTTCGGCGGAACAAGGTTGCCACGTCACGTAGAGGAATTACAGGCTGAAAAATGGGCGCATAGCAAAATGAGAGAACACGGCATTCCCGTCCCTCGTACTATGACAGAGCGTGCCAAGAAGTATGTTGCCAGGAAGATTGTGCAAGCCGAAAAGCGAGGCGCAAAATCAATCGACCCCGAAGCCCGACGCTTCGCTTCTTCTCGCTGATTTCCACGAAAGCAGGACCAGTCAAAAAGCAGCGGTGTGAGGTGTAAAACACCGTTGCGTTTGCAGTCGTCTTACGTTGAAGATAATGATGATCTTCTCCATGATAGTCACGATTGCGCGTTAGAGCGTCGGGCGATTAATGTGCAACGCAACCTGCAGCCTTGAAATAGTTCCAGCATTCCTGCGGTGAGAATAGTCCGCAGACTTTTCCGACGGCTTTCCAGAGATCGTCGTAGGTCCTTGCCTTCGCCTTGCGCAACAAGGACTTGAGCTTTGAAAAAGCCATCTCAATTGGATTTTTGTCCGGTAAATATTGCGGGAGGAACAGGATCCAAGCGCCCTTTTCAGCGATGGCCGCAGCCGCTCTGGGGCTTTTGTGGACGTTGAGATTGTCCCAGATCACCACATCGCCCGGCGTGAGCGTCGGTGCAAGTTGGGTGCGTACGTAGATGTCGAACTTCTCGCCGTCCATGGTACCATCAACGACGAAGGGCGCGGTGATGGCATCGCATCGCAGACCGGCGATAAAGGTCTGGGTATTCCATTTACCAAATGGTGCATCAGCTTGAAGGCGTTGGCCTTTTCTGCTCCTGCCGCGTATCGGTGTCATGTTGGTCTTGATGGACGTTTCATCGACAAAGACGAGACGACCGGGGTTCTTTTGCATGGCGGGCTGGCGATGCTCACGCCACTCATCACACTCCTTGCGCACGTCGGCGCGTGCGCGTTCGGCTGCCACCAGCGTTTTTTTATAGGTAAAGCCCGCTCGGCAGAGCAGCTTCGACAGGTTCGAGGTGTCGGCCTTTAGTGCGTGATGCTCCTCCAGCCACATCGCCAGGTCAGGCATGGTGATATCCGGCTGCACTTCCACCTTGGCAATGATGACATCCCGGCAAAGACCCAGTTTACCGCTGCCACCGGGCCGTCCACGGCGGGAAGGATCGACCGAGCCCGTTCGATCCAGCCGCTGCTTGAGCCGAACCGCTGTGGCGGGGGAAACCTTGAAAGTAGCCGCAGCAGCCCGCCGCGACTGGCCCTCTGATATCGCATCGACAATTCGTTGACGAAGGTCCAAAGAGTAGGCGTGAGACATGGCAAATCCTCCTGCCATGTTGAATCACAAATCTGCAGCCGATGGAATCGGCAGATTCACAAAATCAACCCGACGCTCTAGCTGAGCTTGAATCGAGAAAACCATGCCGTTTGCCCGCGGTCGAATAACCTGACATGGCAGCCCGCACTGAGAATATCTTTCAGATCATGTTTGTGAACACGTGACCCCGGCCAGTTCGATACCGACACGTTTCAACCCATGGACAAGTCCCTACCCCGCAATCTGACCGCAGAAAATTTGCGACAGAACTCCACAGTGTGATGCAGATCATTATGTCATTCGGATACCGTAAATTTCGTGGTATAAGCCTCAAATAAATCGAGGACGATGAAAATGCCAAGACCGTCAACTTTGCTGAAGAGAAATCGCAAGTTCATTCACCAACTTGCCGAAAAATATCGCGTTCGCAATCCGCGTGTATTCGGATCGATCGCGGCTGGTACAGATACGGAAGAAAGCGATATCGATATTTTGGTCGATGAAACTCCAGAAACCACATTCTTCAAGCTCGGTGGCCTTCAAATCGAACTTGAAGAAAGGCTTGGCGTCAAGGTTGATGTATGTACACCGGGAGATTTACCTGAGAAGTTCCGCCAGGATGTGATCAACAGGGCCATCGCCATATGAGCCAACCGGAATTGCGTCTGTCCGACTACCTGGCTCACATCAGAGAAGCCTGCCAGGAAGCCATTAACTTTACAGATGGCATGAAATTCGAAGACTTTACACTTGATATCAAGAGCCAGCGGGCTGTCATGATGGATTTCATCATGATCGGAGAGGCTTCGTCCCGCATAGCAAAAGAGTACCCCGAGTTTATTGCCAGCCGCTCGGATATCCCATGGATCCAAATGCGCGGCATGCGCAATCGCGTGGCGCACGGATATTTTGACCTGAACCTCAGCACAGTATGGAAATCAATCCAGGTAGAATTGCCGGAGCTCCTGACCGCTCGTTCGAAATAATCAACGACCGCCAAGAGCGCCGCGCCAGTATGATCGATATCTGCTCCTAACAACAACGCCATATCGACGGCCTATTCTTCCTTGCCTTGGAAGGTGTGAACCGTTCCGGCACCGACCTTCAGCCAATCCGAGAGTTCATCGGTTTCAGTGCAACACTTTATGAGAGACCGCTTCTTCGGGGACACACCTATCAAAGCTCAGTGTAGCTACACCGCGAATTCGAAGGGTGCCAGGCAGGCGCCGTAAGGGACGCGCACTGTCAATAGTGCGGGTTCGGCTGGGTTCGCAACGATGTTGACCATGCAAGGCACTAACTCACAAACTTTCGTAAGCGGGTAGGCTACCCACGTATCTTTCGTCGGTATGATGGGCGATTTTCTGCGTGAATCATGCGGAGAATCCTATGAGCGACACTGTGAATCAGGCCCGGACATTCGAGGTTTTGACGGCGGAACCTGTGCGGAGCCGACGGCCGCCGCGTGACTGGTCGGATGACGCTGAATGCTTTGTTGGCTGCGGAAATAAAGCTGGCAGCATCATGTGTCGTGACGCCGGCGAGCCTTGCGACCTGCCCGCCTGCAAGGGGGACTTCTATCGTGGTGAAACCCAGCGTGCTGGTAATCTTTGCCGGGCCAGCCCAGGAAGAAAAGGGCGCCTGATGGTGGCTACCAAGGAAGTTGATTCCTGTGGCAGTCAGCTCCGCGGCCCATGACGCGTGACCGAGGGAACGAAGGAATACTCCCTTCCATGCGCGTCTTTTGAGCTGCTTTGGCGCTGTCATTTTTCGGCGCCTCCGCTTGCTATCAGAATGTCCTGGGTAGCGCGAAATGCGTCTTGCAGCGACTTGTGGTTATCGAGACCTTCGAGAGCATAGCTGTTGAGGAACTGGCGCCCGGCGAACAGCTTGCGGTCGACGGGGTTCAGGTCTGCTTCGTCGCAGACGCCTTGCCAGTGCTCGGCGATGGTTGTGATCTGATGTTCGATCAGCGCGGCGGCTTCGGTTTCTTTCAGGTGATAATCCGGCGCGGCGGCGAGCAGAGTGGCGAGCGTGCTGGCGCGGCTATCGCCCTTGATGAGCATGGCCTGCGTGGCTTCGTTGCCGGTACGGCCTTGCGGGCAGATGTCATAGGCAGGCGTCAGCGTCAGCATCCTGCCATCCCAGAAGGCGGCATGATTGCGGGCATGGTCGTCGGTGTTACCGCACAGCACATTGAAGCAGATCCGTCCGTAGAGCTCCTTAAGAGTGTCCTTAGGGTCAGTGAAGCGGTGGCGGATGAGTTCGGCCAAGTCTTCGTAGGAGGCATAGCGGGCCATCATCTCATCGAGGCCCAGCATGGTCAGGGCAGAAACCATGGCGTGCCGCGTCCAGCCATCTTTTGTATGCGTGCGGTCAAAGCGCTCGATAAGCAGCACGTCCTTATGGGCGGCGCGGGTCATCGACACGGGCGCTGCGCTCAGTTCGCAGGCCGCTGCCAGCTTCATCGCGATGAATTCGGCCTTCACGACGCTGTAAGTGTCGTTGGCGGCCGAGAATTTAGCGATGAATTTCCTTGCGCCGTCGTCGATGAGAGCCTTGGGGCGTGCACCACCAATCGACGTGCCGTGATTGAGGGCCTGATCGAGTGCCGGGGTCAGAGGCACGCCTTTTTCGATAAGGGCGGCCGCTTCCATGAGTTCGGCGAGCGATGCTTGTGCGGCAAGGCGGGGGACATACTCTGTGGCCGATGCCTGGAAATCGAGGGCGCCAATGCGGTCAGAGCCCGATTGGAGCAGAAAGGTCAGCTCGCTGATCTCCGGCACGCCAGCAGCGTCGGGCTTTTTGCCCGTCAGCCTATTGATGATGACGCGGCGACCCCAAGCGTCCGGCGAGGCGTCGCGAATGCAGCTTGCCATTTGTAAGCCGTTGATGGGCGCGATGACTCCTTCCTGGAGGGGGAGTTCAGGTTCATAGAGGGAAATGGCGCTCCTACGGCGCCGGTAGCTCGTGCCGTAGGTAAAGAGCAGGCGTTCGCCATCCTGGTCCAGGCGGCCCGCGACGACCGGTTCCGTCGCCCCCGGCAGCCACATCCAGACAAAAGCTTCGGTAGCGTCCGCCTTAGAAGTCATCATCGATTTCCTTCACACTGTGGCGGACGCTCTTAGGCAGAAGGGTCAGTTTTTCGTCAAGGCGGGCATTGTGCATCTGGAGGGTGCGCTCGTCATAGTCGAACAGGCGTACGCCGACGATGGAGGCGACCTCAAAGGCGATGCCGATCTCGGGGCCCGGCGCGCCTTTTTCGATGCTGGAAAGGGTCGTGCGGCTGATGCCGGCGCGGTCGGCCAGTTCTTGCGCGGTCAGGCCGCGCTCGGCACGGCCGACGCGGATCAGCTTGCCGAGCATGGCGAGCGCCTGGTGTGTGACTCTGGAGTAGCTTCTCTGACGAGGCACGGTTATACCTGATTTGTTCATTTGAGTGGACGTGATGCCTTCTCATGTCCGGAATTTTGCACATTATGCCATAGGGCTGACATCTAGTCAAGCTTTGTTCATTTGATTGATCATAAGAGTTGTTCATGGCCAGAATTTTGCACAAACTAAAAGTCTTGCGCGCCCGCGAGCGGTCAGGCTCTAGTCTTTGTCCGGAGCCCCGCAACGGGTGGCACCGTTACCTTAATCAGAGCGTAAACATCAGCGGCGATAACAGGGTATGACGGAACCTCGCGCCTCACTTTATCACCGTCATCGTTTTCCAGCCGAAATCATCGCCGAAGCTGTGTGGCTGTATTTCCGCTTTCCCTTGAGCTTTCGCATGGTTGAAGACATGCTGGCCTACCGGGGGATTATTGTTACCCACAAAACGGTCCGCGAATGGGCTGAGAAGTTCGGGCGAGACTATACCAACAAAATCCGTCGCCGTACCCCACGCCTTGGTGATAAATGGCACTTGGATGAAGTCGTTATTACGATAAAAGGCAAACGCCATTTTCTGTGGCGCGCTGTTGATCAGTATGCGCCGTCTCTGTCCCATTGATTTAGGGCATTTTGGGTGAGTGAGGTTTCTGCCAGAAGGGTTTTCAGCAATAGCAGGAGAATCTGATGGTAGATGGTAGCGATGGATTTGTCGGGCGGCTGGATATTGTCGATCCTCGCCGAGGCTACCGACACTGGTCGACGGAATTGAAAGCGCGGATTGTTGCTGAAAGTCTTCATCCTGGCGCTCGGGTTGTGGAAGTCGCGCAACGCTATGATTTGAGCGCGAACCAGCTTTCTTATTGGCGCAAGCAGGCGCGTGATGGCCATCTGATCTTGCCAGCAGAGTTGATGCCGTCGGTGCCGGATGCGGAAGGTTGTGAACCTGCGTTTGTGGCGTTGTCGATTGCGGATGAGCCGGAGATGCCTGCCGTCACCTCGTTGATGCCAGAGACGGTAGCGGCGACAGCAGGGATTGTGACGATAGAGATAGGTGCCGACCTCGTGGTGAAGGTGCCGGGCGATGTGTCTGTGAGTCGGGTCGCGGCTTTGGTTGGTGCGATACGAGGATTGGCATGATCGTCGCGGGTCAACGACTGCCCATTCTGATCGCCACGCAACCCGTGGACTTTCGCTGCGGTCATCAGGCTCTGGCCTTGATGGTGCAGACTGAACTGAAGCTTGATCCACATTCCGGGATCACGGTGATCTTCCGGTCGAAGCGGGGTGATCGGCTGAAAATCCTGGTATGGGATGGCACGGGACTGGTTCTGACATATAAAATTCTTGAAAACGGCAGTTTTGCCTGGCCCAGGGTGCAGGACGGGACGATGCGTCTTTCAAGGGCTCAATATGAGGCTTTATTTGAAGGTCTCGATTGGCGTCGCGTGATGGCGCAGCGCGTGACGCCGCCCTCTGCTGCGGGGTGATCTTCCTTCCATTTTGTCATTGTTTTATTTGGATTTTATGGTTCGACAATGCTATGAAAACGCATGTCGCAACCCATTGATCTCAGCCAGTTCCCAGAGCTTCCGCCAGAGGTGGTGAAGGCGTTTGCGGACATGCAATTTGAGCTGTCGGTCGAGCGGGCGGCGCGTCAGCATGAGCAGGCGGTGGTGGCCGAAAAGGATGTGTTCATCACTGAACTGAAGGAACTGATCGAGAAGCTGGAAGGTCAGGTTCAGGAGTACCGGCGCACGAAGTTCGGGCCGAAATCGGAAAAGCTTGATCCGGCGCAGCTGGAACTGGCGCTGGAAGATCTTGAAACGGCGATTGCCGAAACACAGGCGCGGATTGCGGCTGTTGAAGAGAAAATGGCGGCCAGCACTCTTAGTCCCGACAAGGCGGCATCTCCACGCAAGGAACGAAAAGCCCGTGCGCTACCGGCGAACCTACCGCGTGTCGAGCGTGTGGTTGAGCCTCTAAGCATTGCCTGTCCCTGTGGCTGTGGCGACATGGTTCGGATTGGCGAGGACAAGACGGAGCGGCTCGATTACATTCCGGCAAACTATCAGGTAATTGTCACGATCCGCCCGAAATATGCTTGTCCCAAGGGGCGGACGGGGGTGGTTCAGGCCAAAGCACCGGCGCATCTTTTGGAAGGCAGTTGGCCGACAGAAGCGTTACTGGCCCAGATCGCTGTCTCCAAGCATTCCGAACATATGCCGCTGAACCGACAGGCGGTAGTCATGGCCCGGCACGGGGTTCCGATTGACCGTTCTGTTCTGGCCGACTGGATGGGGCGCACAGGCGCACTGATCGCGCCGGTCGTGGACCACATGGCGAAGATGCTGAAGACGGACGGTTCGCGGCTTTATGTCGATGAAACAACGGCTCCTGTATTGGATCCGGGACGCGGCAAGACGAAGACCGGTTATCTCTGGGCGGTTCTGCGCGATGATCGGGGCTGGGGCGGATCTGCACCGCCGGGTGTGGTGTTCCATTATCGGCCAGGGCGTAAAGGAGAATATGCCGCCGAAATCCTCGACGGCTTTAACGGCACGATCCAGGTCGATGCCTATGGCGGCTATTCCCATCTTGCCACGGTGGAACGCACGGGTGGCGATCCGTTACGACTGGCATTTTGCTGGGCATATGGGCGCAGAAAACTGATCGCGGCAACACCGAAGAAGGGTTCGCCTATCGTGGATGAGGCGCTGTTGCGCATCGCTGCGCTCTACAAGATCGAGGAAGCCATTCGTGGCAAGGAACCTGAACATCGCCGCTCAATGCGACAGGAATTGTCTCGGCCACTGGTGGACGAGCTCTTCGCCTGGCTTGCGGCTCAGGCAAAGCGCATCTCGCGCAAATCCGATCTGGGCAAAGCACTTGCCTATATGCTCCGGCGTCAGGACGGCTTCCGGCTGTTTCTCGATGACGGTCATGTCGACATCGACTCCAACCTCGTCGAAAATGCCATCCGCAGTCCGGCCATGAACCGTCGCAATGCGCTTTTTTGTGGTCATGATGAAGGTGGACGCAATTGGGCCCGGTTCGCCAGTCTCATCGGCACATGCCGGATAAACGGCGTCGAGCCCTATGCCTATCTGCGCGATCTCTTCACCAGCCTCGCCAACGGTCACCTCGTCAGAAACATCGACACCCTGATGCCTTGGGCATATGCACGCCGAGTGAATGAGAGCAAAAATTAGCTCATTTGTGAGTAACAAATACGCTCATTCATCGAATGAGCGAAACCGCAAAAGTTCAAGCGCAAACCCAAAATCAATGGGGCAGAGACGGCGCATACGTTGATCAGGATGGCTTTGTGTTGGAAGTTTTGGTCCAAAAACGCCGTGATACCAAGGCTGCCAAGCGTTTCATGCGTAAACTGCTATCCAGTCAGGGTGCTTCTCCTCGTATCATGGTCACAGATAAGCTTGGCTCTTATGGAACGGCCAAGCGGGAGATCGGTCTCACTCTATGTGATCATCGTCAGCATAAGAGGCTGAACAATCGGGCTGAGAATTCCCACCAGCCCATACGGCGGCGCGAGCGGGTGATGAAGCGATTCAAATCAGCACGACATTTGCAACGCTTCGCATCAGTCCACGACCCGATTTACAACCTTCGTCACTTTCCCCGCAATCAATTCAACGCCACTGATCATCGCGAACTACGACAAACCGCCACCAGCATGTGGCGTGAAATCGCATGCCTGAAAGCCAAGTAGGAACAACAATATAGGCCGAGTTACGCTCGCGCTCCGATTAAGGTAACGGTGCCCGCCCCATATTCTCACGGACATATCCGTTACATCAGAGAAAAGCGGATCACATCTGGCTTCTGCTTTATTCCGCACCCAAAACATAATCCACCCAAGCAGGCCTATGTTCCGGCATCATCAATAAAGATGCCGAGATGCCATGGCGCAACAATGCAATTAGCTTGAACGCATCATGCCAGATCGGGCAATCCATTTGCATTCCCGCGGCTCATTTCGTTTATGGTCTTACGGTAACGGGTCTTGCGACCAGTAAGGAGTACAAATGACTGTCATACTTCCTAGCAGCGGACGTAGCATAGTGACTGCCGCTGTCACGCCGTGCGAACATCTCCGATGAATTCCTCGAGTGTGATCAGATGTGGGCGCACCGCTTGTAGATAGGCGTCATGGATTCCAGCCGGGACGACAAGACGCACGCCTACTTCGGTCATTTCACGGAATTGCGCTTCTGAAACATCTTCCTGAAGGGTCAGACGATGTTTCGTTCGAATGCGTTCGACTTCATTTATAATCTGCCGCCATCTGTCCTTGCATGTTGTTTTTGCGCCAAGCATACGTAATCGATGCGCTGGAAATGATGCGTCCTCATAGGCTGTAATGTTCGGGACCAACCCATCAGATTCAATATCAGTTGCCGGGTCAATATTGACATGGACCATAACATGGACCATTTATTATGCAAAGTATGTGCGAAACACAAAGGAACATGGACCATGCGCGTATCTGTCAGTGACGCGAAAGGCCAGCTCACCGAACTGGTAAAGCGAGCTGAAGCCGGGGATGAAGTCATTTTGACCCGTCGCGGCCATGAGATCGCACGGCTTGTAGCCGTTGCGACAGCGCCCGGCCCTAAGGGCCGACGCGCACTGATGGAAAGGGTGAGGGCAACGGCGGCGGCGAAAGCATTACCCGGGGCTAATGCTGCGCGTAGTCAGGACTTTCTTTATGACGACGATGGGATGCCCATATGATCGCCGTCGATACATCCGCGCTCATGGCGATCGTCCTCAATGAGCCCAAAGGCGAAGCTTGCATGACCGCAATCGAACAGTCTGATGAGCTATTGATTTCCGCAGGAACAGTTACTGAAGCCCTCATTGTTGCTGCGCGACGTAATGTCGGTGAAGAGGTTGACGCATTGATTTCCGGGCTCGGCTTCGAAATCGTATCCGTGACAGCCGCTTCCGCACGCCGGGTCGCTAACGCTTACGCCAGATGGGGCAAAGGCATTCACCCAGCTTCGCTCAACTATGGTGACTGCTTTTCCTATGAAGTTGCTCACGAGCATGGCTGTCCCTTGCTCTATGTAGGAGACGACTTCGTTCAAACAGACCTGCGCTCGGTTCTATAATGGTTGACTCCAGCCAATGCGATATCCGGTTAACCGGCGATGCAATGTTTCTCACCGCTATGACTTCTTCGAGAAAGCAGCGTCGGTATTGTCTCGACCAAATGAAATAAGCTGGTTGCGCGCCTAGGATGCATTATTTTCCCATCGGTTCCAGAATAACGCGCCTGCTAATAACACCATTTCGGCACCAGAACCCTTTTCTTTCACGATGACTCATATCCGCATGATGCGAAGTAGTTTTGAGCATTTTGTGAATCGATATAGGCTCTAACGGTGAATGAACCGCAATACTATCCGATTCCTGGACACGCTGCCCCGGACGCCTACCAAATTCCCGATGCGTGTTTTCGGATATTGTTTCCTGCACACTTCAAATTTGAGATCGTGCTTGATAGGATCCGCCGCGTGTAAACATCACCGATAACGTGACCGGAGATGTCTGCATATCCCCGGCGGTCCGGGAAGAGCGTCGGGGATTTAAATGATTTGGGCAATTACGATGACTGTCGCAACACAGCACATGCACACCATAATGACGTATCGTACAGAAAACAGTTCGCTGAACCAATCATCGAAACGATGATCCTGTGCTGATTCCGCCTGTTCGTTGGCTTCAGTGGTGAAAAGCGCGTTTAACACTTTTGATTTATGATAATCGAGACGACCATGCATGACCCCGCTCCTGCATATTGAGAGTGGTATTTATCATAAAGTCAAATTTCGATCATCTTTGACTTTCGTTGATCGACATAAGTTTACAACCGTACCGTCGTCAAACGGTAGCGGGCTGTAAAACCGTGAACAGCGCCCCACCATCGCGGTCCAGATCCTGAATATCCAGGAGAAGCAAGCCATCGGATTCGGGCACCACGAGTTCCGTCTTTGTGGCGTTCATTGCGGCTGCAACGGCCTTTTTGTTTCCCCACGCTTTTCCACGCCTGGTCACATCCGGACCATCTTCAGGCCTAGCGATGCTGAATTCAACGCCGCCCACATCAATGCCGTCGCAGATGAGATTTCCGGTTCCATGCAATAATGTAACAGCCATCACTACTCCCTGTTTCTTAATCAAAATCATCCAAAGTTTAGCAGCTTGTCAGTTTTCAGAACCATCCTGCTTCGCTTTTAACCGCTCATTCAATAGGAGCTTGAGCCGCGCATTTTCCGCTTCCAGCTCTTCCAGTTCTTCGTCTGTCACCGGTCCGTCTTCAGGTTTGGGATTTGGCCTTTTCGCACGAGGCCGCTTTTGCGGTGATTTGAGAACGGGAGGCGAGGCTAGAATTTCATCTATCCCCTCCTCTTTCCGCTCGGGCTCCACAACAACTGGCCCTTCTTGAGGGACCTTCGGCTCTTCAGCGGACGATAACACCTCAGAAGAAGCGACGGGCTCGACCTTTGGGGCTGCTGCCTTGCCATTTATTTCATCGGGATCTGTGGTCGTAACTTTGATGGATAGTCGCGTTGGCAATATAGGTTCAGGCTGCTCAGAGCTTTCGCCGGCTGTGGGTTCAGCATCTGGCTTTTCGTTCGGAAAAGCCGACCTCTTCCGCGATCGCCAACTCTTCAACCGCGCAACGAGACGTTCCCCCAGTGACTTCATCGTGATCGACCTCCCTATCTGGTGTGCCGAGATGCTGTCAGCTTGAGCCTGACAACACAATAGTTTTGGCAACCATGGGCCCTTACACATGTCACCAGAACGCTTGAACAGATCAGTTATCGAGGCTGGCAGAGCAGTCTTAGCGATCGTTTCTCTACTGCTGTTCCAATCGTCGAAGCATTTTGAGCAACTGTCTGTTCTCCATGCGCAATCTGGCGGCCAGTTCACGTTTCAGATCGGCATTCTCTATTTCAAGAGCTGACAATTCAGCCTGAATATCGGGCTCGGCAACCACCCGATTTGCCGCTTCTTGTTTCTGTGAAGCTGATTTTTTCAAACTGCGTCGAACAGATGGCTTTTTCTTCCTGACAATAGCATCCGCCACCATGTTTGCTGTTTGCAGCTCTTCCATTGCGATTAGCGCCTCTTCAGGCCCTGAGGCGTCAATGTTGGAAAGTTCTGGCTCGCTCAGAGCCTCTTCAACTTGCTTGATGACCGGCTCAGTTTGCGGCACAGCATTTATGGTCGTGGTCTCAGATTTGCGTTCAATCGGCTTGGATAGATCAGGCTGGACCCGAACCTCCACTGGAGATTGGGGCGCATCGGCCTCCACTTGCCGGGCAATCGACTTCAGATCCAGATTTCCCCACAAAGATGACGAGCCCTTGCGAGTACGCTTGTTCTTATATTCAACGACAATATTACGGTTTGGATTTTTCATCCGTGAGTAGCTTTCCAGAGGAGATTTGAAGGTACGCTCCACGCGCGTCAAAGGGCCTTTTACCAGTAGCTACATATTACGCGGCGGATTTTCAACACTCAACAGAATGTCCGACCTGCTCGATATGTCCTGAAAGCAAGTTCATCTCATCTTGAACACATGATGTACACGGCCTTATTGTTACATCAACCATTGACCTGTATTTTTGACGCCTAAATGAATTTCCAAACATCGATCTGGAGAAGCATACCATGGCAGACGAAACCATTGTAGCAGTAAACGAGACACCAGTTGAGGTGAGAAGCGCCGAGCCTGTGGGTGCCACGAAGAAAACCCGTGCACCACGCAAAAAAGCTGAGCCTAGGCCCGCAAAGGCGGCTGCAGCACCTGCCGCTAAAACCACGAGGGCCGCATCCAGACCAGAGAAAGCGGCCAAAGCTGCTTCAAAAGCAGCACCCGCTGCAACACCACCGGTAGAGAACAAGCGCAACAAGTACACGCCGGCCCAGCGCGCCTCCATCCTTGCTTCGATCGAAAAAGCAACAAAAGACGGCAAGACCACTCTCAAGGCTGCATTGCAGCAGACTAAAGTGAGTGAGCAGACCTACTATAACTGGAAGAACGCTGCTACAAAGAAAGCGCCCGCGCCGTCGGCAGGGTCGTCCAGCGATGATCTTTCCAGCTTGGTTGCACTGGAAGCAGAGAACCTCAAGCTACGCCAGGAACTTGCTGCAAAGCTGCGTGCTGAGAATGAAGAGTTGCGTAGACGTCTGGGTCGAACCTGAGGCGAATTGCTCCGCAGCATCTGCACCAGGGTGCTGACAAAACAGATGACTTCCCACGTGTAAGTCATCTGTTGGCCTTTCGATGATGAAAATTCGAAGCCTTTGTTCTCTCCTTCCAAAGGCTCTCTAATAAGGCCAAGAGTGAGGATTACCATTCCGCACAACTTCTGGTCTGGATTAGTGCATGACGACTACCAAGCGTCACGGGCAGGATTATGCTGACTGCCAATACCAAGATGGAGTCACATCATGATTTTGGATCCCGCTCAGGCCGAGGCACTCTACAAAGCGATACAAGCCCTGAATGAAGGGGGCGGCCAGCTACTTAACGCTTCCTTTGACGCATTCGTCCTCGGTGAGGCAATCATTGATGTTTGCACCCACACTGATGATCGCATCGAACTGCGATCTGCCGACAATGTAACTGAAATACACGACGACCTATCCGCTTTCGCAGTTGCCTATCGTTTGCAAGCACTGTGATTGCTCAAGCGAAGGATGACACTGCGTTCGATTTCAGTTTTTTATCTATGAAATCTTCGTACGGACCGCTGGGCTGAAACTTAACAGAAGACAATTGAATAATGCGCTTAACCCATAGACCGGGTCATCGTCCAATGACGTGCTTTTTTGCTATTTCCAAGGCCTTCCGCGCATTGTTCTCAGCGGTCTCCTCGGTCGGCGCGACAGACTGGATTGTGAGCCTGTCTCCGCCCTCCACGACAAAAATATTCACCCCCTTCAAGCCACCGACATTCGGGAGGCGGATAAGTCGTCCAACTGCAGGGGAGACATCGATTTTCTCGATTTTAAACCCGATTTTTTCGGAACTGACGTCCAGCTCTGTGAGATAACCTTCGTCCGTTCTGTTTTCTTGCCCTTGCTCGTCGACATGGCGATCGATAGCGATCATCAAATGTTGATCGTCATCTGTTCCGCAGCAGGACATCCGAAAGTTAGTCGGTTCTTCCGCATGATACGCAGAGGCATCGAAAATCGACCAGAACTCCTGCTTGATGGGCGTGAACTCGTGGATTTTGAAACCGTCGGCCCGCACGGGGACATTAATTCCGGCAAGTGCAATCGCGATGACGACCGCTATGAAAGATCTATTTTTCATTCAGGGCACCATTACATTAAGTTAAGCACGACCACAGTGAATCTGGACCGCTACGCTTGATAAAATAGTCAAAACTTGCGTCATGATAGCGTTCATGCAGCCAAATCAGTTCAGTCACAGTGGTCCGGCGCAGGACAGCTCGACGCGGACATCTTTACCTGCAATCAGATTCTGATCGGATGCGAGGATCAGTGTTCTGTCGCCCTCTCGTGCAAGCGAAATGATGCCTTGCTGCAGTTTCTGGCGTATGCCGTTGATGTCCACGCTGGCGGTGTAATTGACCAATGCAGACATGCATCCACACATTCCGATCGACCGGTGCAAATTAAACCTCGCGTCGAAGGAAACAATGTTTGCCTGCCTCTTCACCTGCCCGGGCTTCAGATCGGCGCAGGCCGATAGTCCGTTCTGCAAATCAATTTCGACGGCATCGCTGGAAGCTGCTTGTCCCGCGGAGATAGCGCAAAGGAACACAGCCACGAATGATCTGAATAAGGACCTTCTTCTCCGTGCAGAAATCCTGATGACCTCGTCTGCTTCAGGAAGCATTTGACCCGAAACACTAATCATTTTTCGTTTTGATCCGTTCGTCGTTAGCCTCATCTGTCTTTAACGGAGCAATGTGCTGTTTCAAATTGCCGATCAAACCAGTTTCTCGCCCCGCATCTTTTTCTGATTTCGGTCCGTCGTCGATTGCCAACGCACTTAGGAGCGCTCTGGTCTCATAATTTCCAGCATGCGCATCTCCTGTAACCAACACTGTTTTTCCTCCGTGAGACGCAGCGTCCCTTAGCGCCTCGAGCCGATTGATTTCCATCATAAATGCCATGGCGTCGGCATCTGTCAGTGTCGTATCTGCTCGAAAGGCCGCAAGGGCTCTCGCATTGCCTTCTGCGATAATGCTACGACTGGCTGCGATCCCCCGCGCCGTAATTGACATCGCAGCAGCAGAAGCCTCCGCACTCTTTGTCCGCTTTATCTTCTCAGCCTCCCCATCGTTGTGCGCCGCTTCCAATCTGCGCTGAGACGCAAGCACTTCGTTGAAGGCTGAAATCATCTCCGGCGTTGGCCGTGGATCATCAATCAACACGGCACGGATCTCATAACCATATGCATTAATAGCTTCGTCCAGAGATTCACGGACAGTACGCGTGAACTCATCGCGATCGGTATAAAGTTGGTCGAATGTTCTCGCCGCCGCGACGGCGCGCGCATCTGTTGCGACGTAGGATTCGATTTGCTCTTCTGGATTATGCAATTCGTAAAAGGCCGCCTCTACCGCGGAAGGAATAACCCGATATTGCAGGCTGATCGGCATGGTGACAAAAGCATTGTCTTTGGATTTGACGCCAAGTTGAAGAGATATCTGTTTCGTCTGCAAGGAAAACGGCGAGCGGGCGCGCTGAAATGGCCAGGGAAATTTGATCGACAGACCCGCTTTACGATAACCAGTGAAGCGCCCAAACGTTTCAACAATTCTCACGTGCTGCTGAGGCGTCATGACAAAGAAGCTCTTAAGCCAACGCAATCCCAGATATATCGCCAGTATGACAATGATAACCGAAACAGGCGTTGTAATAAAGGAACTAGAAAATTCGAATCCGAGTAAATTAAACATTCCAATCCTTCTAACTTTCGACTTCACTATTTTCAGTTGCTCACTGAAGGGCGCAGTTCCTCATCGTTCAACGCAGAACATTATAATTGGCGGCATTCGCTATTCTAACCAAAGCTCTTTGACTGGCAAGACGCTCTGGTATGTGTGTCACCGACAGTAGCCTGCTTCATGCGATAAATGACCTTATGGACTGCAGAAAGCTGCTCATTCCCACCGAGTGGGTGCCACAGGCTGCGACATATATTGAGTTTGGACAATTATGCTGGCGACGCGGACAAGTATATGGGCGCGCCAAACTCTATTCACATTCCCTCAATAGGACAGCGAACTACCAGAGTGCAGGGATTAGGAAAGGGAAACTCAAAAAGGGTGCAGAATGTCCGTATTGCGGAAAACTTTTCGGCCCTGGAGCAGATGTCCCTGATCACATATATCCGGTCGCACGCGGAGGCTTATCAGTAGCAGAAAACATGGCTTACATCTGCGCACGCTTTAATCAAAAGAAGAGCAACCGCACGCTTAATGAATATATTTACGAATATCGATTAGACATGAAGGATATACATATTAGATTGAGAAAACGAGGGAAAATCTTTTGATATCGTTTTCCCCAGAGCGACGGCTATTCTAAAAATCCAGCTTACTAAACATCAACTCTTTTGTTTTAGACGAAAAGTCAATTATTTGCTGTCGATCAGCAAGTTGGGATATATTTACGGACATGGCAACGCTGGTTATGCTGCCATCAAGCTGTGTAAATATCTCACCATCGGAATCCAAAGGTGGCCGTTCTAAGCTGCGCCAAACATCCTGAAACCAGGTTGAGCCACCTGGATACTCACTATCGCATTTCCATGCCCACTTCTCGCAGATTTCTGGAATTGTGCGATAGCAAACTGGCCCTTCTCGGCCCTCAGATCTCGTCAACGATGCTGACGATCCTGCCATCCTCGATACGGAACGACGACGCACCGGAGAAGGCCAGTTCCTGCCCAGCTTTCCATCCGTTCGGAAGGTCAATCGCCACCACAGCGGAATATGCGATCTCAACTAGTGTCGTGTCCGCGACGGTGATTGCGTTTGTGACGGTCTGCCGCCGCGTTTCAAACGCCGATGCTCCGAATTTCGCCATCTCTTCAAGGCTCTGCTTGTCCGATGTCTCGGCCGTAACCTGACCACCCGAAATGTTCCGGAAAGACACTTTGTCGGAGAGGCAGACTAGCATCCCGTCGACATCCTTGTTGTTGTAGGCATTAATATAGGCTTGGATTAGGTCGGGCAGGCTTGCCATAAATCACACTCCATCTGCATCGGCATTTGTATAATCACCGTTCCCGTCGCAAAAGTCCCAAAACTTGCGACGCTCAAGAGTATGACACCGGTAAAATATCGTATCAAAAAAGCAATTTGGGTGCGGAACAAGATTTAACGATCAAGGCAAAGATTAAAACAGATCCCCGACCCAATCTTCAAATGCATGACGTACCCGAATTACAAAAACTGTTCCGTCTACTTCAATTTGATAAATAATGAGGTGGGCTTTAAACGGGTGCACCCGCACAGGTGGAGAAATTTCTTCCCGTGCACGTGCCATTTGTGGGTTCTTTGCAATTAAATCCAGAGTGTTAAACAACTCTGCATGATAGCGTTTCGCCTGCACAGGCCCAAACATTGCTATACCCTGCTCGGCGATAGCAATGATATCGTCTTCCGCA
>NZ_VDGD01000026.1:0-26326 GCF_024701725.1 Ochrobactrum sp. XJ1 | reverse complement strand
GTTGCGCTTCATTCTCTGGTCCTCTCAATGGGCCAGAGCTTACTTCAAAATGGATTATTTCAACGGGGCAAGGTCACGCCCAACTTCGCTCGAACAGAAAAAGAAAGGGTATGCCCGATGACAAAGGATAACGGCGAAGCCGGTGAAATCCTAAGCCCCGCGCTCGCCGCGCTGTTGCAAATCATGACCTCGACCGAGGTGGCAGAGGCCAAGTGCGTCGAGGCCGCGAAAGCGATTATTGAGTATGAAGCGCCGCAAGGGGTCTACGACCTCACCCACCGATATTTGATCGGGGTGGCCGAGGATGACGAACAATCAACGGATTTGCGGCTGGAGGCGTTGAAGCTGCTGCGGAAGGTGGAGGCGCGCCGGGTTGTTCCGGGAGTGGCGAAAGGCGAAGATACGGAAAAGGCGAAGCGGCTAGCGCAAAGGCTGGAAGCAGCGCGAGAGCGGGTGGAAAGGTTTCGGAGGGGAGGATGGCTATCCACTTTTCCGATACCTTGATGTGCGATATTCAGCACCAACGCATACGAGGAAAAGGATTGCCGCGAGATCACCTTCTTGCCGCAGCTGAAAGTCGTCGGAATTTTGGAGAGTTGGCCAATTTGGACGAAATCGCACGGACCCGATCAAGAGCTTTTGTAAGATCATGCGGGACTACGGAGTTTTCGCCCGCACCAACGGTTAAATCCAACAAGGTGAGGAGTGCTCTTGCTTTTTCTTCATCATTGATTAATTCGAGTCTTGGTGCGCCTTCGTCGTCACCGTAGAGGCCATAATCGATCAATGACCAGCATTGAAACGGGACGAGAAATCGTTTGATTGCCGTGACCGCATCCGAAAAGCATTGACGAGAAGCGGCTGGTAGATCAGCCAAAGCTGCACTCACCCCAGGGGTTACCAAAGAAAGTTCCTGTGGCCATACTGCTGTTAAAAAAGGTGAAATGGCCATCGTGAAAAGCTTCTCAGCGGTATGACTTTCTTTCCTAGTTTTCCCGTTTTCCGTGAGGTCGCGGATGAACCGCGTCATTACACTTGCTGCAGAGGCCCTTACTTCGTCGTCCAAGACCCGGATCATCTGCTGGATATCAGTATTGCTGACCGCTGGTGATCGCCCTTTCAGCTGAGCAAAAAGACTTTCGACTATTAGATTGAAAACAAGCCTCTTCCTGACATCACGACCAAGGCTTTGATCTGCTGCTTTGTGCGCCATTGTAGAACCGATCAACTTCAAAACCCCTTCGCTTTGCATTCCTCGTGAAGCAGCGCTCCAGAAGATACGGGATTCAGGATCATTACGTTTCAATGCCTCGATAAGATGGTCTTTGGTCCAGTCTGGCTCCACCGCATAAAAGAACGGTAATGCCTGAATTAACCTACTGAGAACAATCAATTTGCTCCGACCATTTTCTGCGATCAGCAAATCTCGCATCTCGCGCGCCACAGTTCCTTCCGCAAAAGCTTGTTGTTCCTTGGGGGAGTATTGTAAAACTTCGAAGAAAACCCCAATCATTCTCCCAACAGGCGTGGTTAAGGCGCTTATTTCCTCCCGAGTATCGTCAGGATCGTCTTCTACAATGTTAGGGGATTCCTCGACATTATTCTCGCGTGTAGCGTTTGTGGCTTCGGCTGCGTAAGGCCAGATTTTTTTCCACGCATCGATCCCGTTAGCTGTTTTCGCAACATACTTTGTCCAGCGATCAATCCAAGCGGTAACACCCTGAACCGCAATCCGAATGGTTCGCCCTGACAACCGATTAATAAGGGCTATTACTCGGCTTGCTTCTTGATCCAAAGCTCGAGGGGCGTCCTCGACGACCCCCGGTGTTTCGACGTGGGCATATCCGAACTGGTTCCAAACAGACGGATAGGCATCTCCCGCATTTGTGACGTTTTCAAAATCTTTCAGTACGGAAAGGCAGTTTTCAGTTTGATTGAGCCAATTTCTTGCTCTTTCGGCTGGCCCGTTATCCCATACATTTTCTGATTTGCGGAAAGCATTCTCCAGTTCTTGCAGCCGGGCAGCTCCGCTGAGCGTATCGAGTACTTTATTCGTTCCTGTTGATATCCACGATGCTTCAGACGCCACTTTAAAGCCGTCCGTTAAAGTCATACCGACGATGTTGCTAAACTGTTGCTCATTGGCGCGTATGAATGACTGCTCCCGCTCAGGCAATTCATTTCCGGCCAATTCAAGACGCTTGAGTTCTTGGGTAATGCGATAGCGGCGCGCTTGATCTACCTTGTCCTTCTCGACTTGCCGGGGCCAGAAGCTTCGAGGTGGTCCCTTATGAAGGCGGCGTAAAACATTCTTTTGAGTGGGTTCATCCAGATCGGAAAATCTAATAGCCCGCAACTCTGTGATCTCGGGGAAATCGTGCAGATTCCAGAAAGAATTAGTATCTAATTCTGCAAAGAAGTTATTGAGTTCTTGTGACGTGGCGAGCGCAGGCAATCTTGCTGCTGCTGCCCACAACCGACGATGTACAGGATTGTTAATGACGCGCCAGCGCTTTGCAAATTCTAAAGCAGATTCTGTATCCAGTTGCGCAATACGCTCCACAACGCTGTATAAAAGCTTGACCGATGGAGCAATTCCTTGATGAGAGGAATCTGGGTCCCGCTGAACATTTTCATTATTCAGCTCAACATAATAAACCCTATCTAGCCCCCCGAGTTGCCAGAATCTTCCTTCGCCATTCCATCCGATTCGGCGGCCAATACTCAAACCGCGTAGAACAGCAGAATTTAGTTCGTTGGCCAGCGATACAAGGAAATTGAGATCAGTAATCTGATCGAACGCGAGAAACCCACGCTGCACCAACTTTCCGCTAGAAAGCCTTGCGGATATCAAATGATTGTAACTCGACGGTTTCCGCGGCTTCTTGATGTATGTCCAGCGCCATTCATCAATTCTCTCAACCTTTATATGCGGATAAACAAGATCGACGATGCCAGATATGACTGCTCCGGATAGTTCTCCAGATCGTAACCGTGCTTGAATCGAATAAACGGATGTAAAGTCGTCATCTGAGGTTTTTTCAGCCCAGCTTTCTTCTATGAAACGCCACGTGGTGAGCCACGGTTCTTTTAAATCATTTGCATGTCTGTCCAATAATTCAAGAATGGCTAGTCGCTGGGCCGTTTGGCGATCTTCCAGATTTAGCGCCCAGAACACGGACTCTTCTTCGCAAAGACGGCTATCGAGGAAAATGAGCGTCGCTCGAAATAACGAGCGATCTTGTTCACTTAAATTAAAGAAAGCCCGCGTCATGGGCGGACCTCCCGTTCCTTTTCCGAAAGTATCGAGATTATCGCATTGAGCCAACCAATATCTGCTTTGGCGTTGGTCACCAAAGCAATCAACTTATCCCTAGCACTCGCATCTTCGCGACGTATCAGATGGTCAAACAAATCTCGCTCATGCTCAGGCGCTAACATTCGTGGAGCCTTTACTATTTTGCGGATCGTCGAATCCACTTTTTCCCGTTTACCGTTGATAGCTGACAACTCCGCCCATCGCTCAAGCGTTTGGCAAAGCGAAGCATGGCCATTATCCGGAGGATAGTGGATTGGGGTAATACCTCGAGCCTTCCAATCTTCAAGATCGACTGGGTCGCTTTGGCTTGTAAATGTAAATCGCTCTTTCAAGTCGTCGAAGCGCGAACCGTCGGCTGCTACAGCATTGAGGAGATAGCGCATCGGTGGATCATTGGCGCTGTATCCGATTAGCACGATGTGGAAGAGCCTTGCAGCATCGTAGATGAAATCGGGAACCACGCGCCTTCGCAAATAGAACTCACCAAAATCCTGATCGGAAAGCACTAATTCCGCTGATCGTTTCGGGTTATTGTCGAGTGCTCCATGAATATGCAGTACTCCGGAGAAATTGGTTTGTCTCGTTGGTCTCGGTATAGAACCAAGCGAATAGCACTGGGGCGCTAGAGTTGTTCTGTTACGAGCCTTCTCTAGAAGCAGATCAAAGTTAGTCGTAACTATTGTCGAAGCTCCGCCCCTGTCAGCTAATTTCATTAGAGCACGGTGAAGTGGAGCCGGTTTACTTTTTTTCCCGTTGAGACGCTGTGCTACGACCTGTCTGACGCGACTGTTCTCTAGTGTTTTTTGGTCGAGACGCCGTTCTAGCATTCCTAGTACAACGTCATAATCACGCATAATGAATCTTTTTACTTCAGCTTTTTGCGGATCATTAAGCGATGAAAGGTCGGTTTCCCATTGATTGCATGCGCCAATCGGAAGGTGCGAAATTATTGCATGAACTTTCGAATCTAGCTGCTCATAGACTTCAATAACTAGTTCTCTAAAATCGGGAAGCTTTGAGGCCTTGGAAATGCCAGCGCCACACACGAAAAGAACTTCACCGCGAGCGTGTGCCAGCAACAATCTTTCTGGAATTGGGGCTAGCCCTTTTCCAAGGGTAATTACGCGATCTTGAATGGGTGAAGCTTCATCGGCCAAGGTTACTTTCGCGCCCCGCAACGCTCGAGTTTTAAAGGTTTCCCTCTATTGAGGCAGATTCGATTAGGAGGCGCAATGGAAGCAGATAAAATTGGAGACTACCCTGTTTAAAGCTGCCAGTATGTTTCACATTGAGGCAGAACATTCCTTTAAAATCCTAAACACACTCGCTCGCCCGATCCCCAGCTTCGTCGCGATGGCGTCCGCCGTCATCCCTCCGGCCTTCAGCCGCAGCACATCCTCCGCTTTCGCCCGCGCAGTCGGCGCTCGCCCCTTATATTTCCCCTCGGCTTTGGCCTTCGCGATCCCCTCGCGCTGCCGTTCCAGCATCAATTCCCGTTCAAACTCGGCAATCGACCCCAGCAAATTCAGCATCAGCTTGCCGGTCGGTGTGGCGGTGTCGAGGTTCATCGATAGGATGCGAAGCGCCACGCCCCTCGTGCGAAGCGTCTCTGTGATCGCCACGAGGTCTGCGACGGATCGCGCGAGGCGGTCCAGCTTGGTGACGATAAGCGTGTCGCCCTCGCGTACATAATCCAGCGCCCGCTCAAGTTCGGGGCGCTTGGTAGCCACAGACGATAATTCCTCTTGGAATATGCGCGAAGCACCTGCGGTTGACAGATCGCGGAGCTGGGCTTCAAGGCCAGCTTTCTGGTCGGTGGTTGATGTGCGGGCATAGCCAACGATTGCGGCGGTGGACATGGCGGACTCCGATAATCTCACATAACTTATAGATACTGTGATACTAACGTATCAAAAAGTCAACTCCAATGTGTGTGATACCATCAGTTGGCTTTTTTCCGAGAATCGCTAGGGCTTGCCCTATTGATACTGCGCGGGAATACGGTGCTGTGAGGTTGAGCCATAAGCATGTGGGCGGGCGTCGCATGGCATGGCTAGCCACGGATAGAATGTATCGGGAAACGGGACGGAATGGTGCCGACATCAAGCGCGGCAATGATTGCCGGTAGTTCTATCCATCGAATGAAATATCGCGCCATGCGCCGAATGCGGGGCGAAGATCGGTATGGTCCAGCCTTGCCCCACCGAGATTCATTGCTTATTGTGTTCTATTATGGGACTGGGTGGCACTGACATTTATTCGGCAGTCTGCATGGCCGTGCGGAAGGGGGAACTGGCGGAGCCGTTTCGCGCCTTAGATGTGCGACGGGTTGCACCCGGCTGGGCCTATCCTCGCTATTTCGAGTTCCTCGCTGACCATTGCACCGACAAGCAGTCGCCCGATGTTGCGCTATTCGTTCGCGTCGCCAAGGGACGCTATCGACTCAACGACCAAAAAGCTGGGTAGGCCGAGGCCCCATCCCCCCTTTGCATTGTGCAAACGGCGAGGGCTACTTCGCCGGATGCCACCCCCCATCTGCCTGACCATGTCCCTCGCAAATTTTGTGTGAATTTTTCAGTCGTATGGCTCGGGGGCGAGCGCAAGCCTAACGCCTTGGTCTTCCAGATATTCGAGCACTGCGAAAAGCATAATTAGAACGCCCGACATTTCCAGCGTCTCTTCGATTGTTGAAACGACGAGGTAGGACGCATTGAAAAAGGTTTCGTCAGCCAAGAACGCTCCAATACCCTCGAAGACCAGAGCGCCGGTCACAAAAACCGCTCCTGCAAGGACGAACAGGCTTGCTGTGCGTCGGGGCAGTGCGAATAACCAGCGGACGTAAATCACTCCGACCGCAATCACCACGAAAGCAGCCGGAATGATCCATGAGAAAAATGGATGGGCGGTGCCGGGGATGGCGTAATTATCCGCTCGCCATAAGCCGTGCATGTCCGTTCCCTCGTCGAGCGACATATAGAAGAAGATCGCTGACAGGCCCCACCACGCAGTCGAAGGAAGTGATTTGAGGCGCTGGACCCACGCTGCCAATGCGAGAGCGCACGCAGTCGCAAATAGCTGAAGCACGGAAAACCAAGTCGGAACGTTCATTTCGCGGTTAAGGTCAAACATGTGGCCGACGCGATTGATCGGCTCCATGGCAGGGCCACAAGCTTTTGTGTACCAGCACACCATAACCACGGAGTGCAGAAGTACTAGTAAGGCGATTATTCCGGCGGAAATCCACGCAATCAGAGATGGGCGAATACTGAAATAAAGGTGTGTTTGTGCCTGTTTCATGGTGCCCCCCATAGGCAATTACCCATTCAAATTTATCGCAACGACAGGTTACGTTCAAGGAAATGGCAGCAACTGCTGCGTGTTTCATCTCCTATCGTTAATTTCCGGTCGTGTTTTCATTTTCGACTATGCCGCCATTCTTTTCGCCGTTTCGTCCGCCACTGCATCAGCCGCCGCAACCAGCACTGCGTCAGCAAAGTGAACGTATCTCGCCGTGATCGTTGTGCTCTTGTGACCGAGCAGCGCGCCAATGGTCGGCTCACTGTAGCCAAGATCGGCGGCAAGGCTGGCGAAGCTGTGCCGAAGTGTGTGGAGGGTAATACCCGCTGGAAGCTTCAGCTTCTCCCAGTGCGTTTGCAGTGCCAAGGTTTCGCCTCGCGCTGGAATGAAAACCAAGCCGGAGGATTTCGCCGGGCCAAGCGCATCACAAGCTGCCTTGGAAAGTGGACGAATGCTGAAGCCAGTCTTGGTATCTCCCAGCGTGGCCGTGCGACGTTCGACGTTTAACTCTTCCCAGCGTAGCAGGCTGGCTTCGCTGCGCCTCCATCCTGTTAGGGCGAGGAAGCGAATTGCTGCCAGCGCCGGGGGCCACATGTCGTCACGGGCCAGCGCCTTGCCCAACGCTTTATATTCCTCGTCGTTAAGGCGGCGCATCTTGCGAGCATCCGCTGGCCGCATCACGCCGTGGACGGGATTGTCCGGGCGCAGACCCAGCCGGACAGCGTATGTGAAGATGCCGCCAAGCAAGCCAACCGTTCGGCTCGCCGTGCCGGTCCCGCCCCGCACCACCGACTTGCCCCTCGGCTTCTTTGTCTTCTCGATCTTCGCAGTTTTTCCCTTCGCCACATCGTTCATGAAATCCTCAATGTCTTGGCGCGTGACTTGAGCTATCGACTTACGACCGAGGAGGGGTTTGATGTGACGTTCGATGCGCCCGGCGTCCGTGGCGAGGGTCGAAGCTTTCTTCGGGCGACGCATCGTTGACCCTGCGTCCTTGAGGTATTGGTCGCATAATTCAGCCACGGTCTGCACCGAGAGGCGCGCAGCAGTCGGACTTTTCCCTTTTACCACGACTTCGCCGAGGAGGCGTTGCGCTTCGGCCCTAGCAGTATCCGGCGTCCACGGCGCTCCGTGCCGCCCAATGGTGATCTTGTGCTGACGTCCGTCTTTGGTGCGAAAAAATAGAATGTAGGAGACGGACTCGCCGCGTTGTCGCCGCGCCCCAAAACCTGTCACGGTGCTATCCCATATAACTGAGTTAACCGGCAAGGCCGCTATGTCCCGAATACCAATGCGTTTCTTAGCCTGTGCCATAGGGATGCCCCTTGAGTTTGCTTCCTAGGTAGCTAATAGGTAGCATAAATGGGCAATTCGTGGCAATAGTGAGTAATTTCGGGATACTAAAATCAGTTTTAAAATCAATAAGTTGCAATCGAAATCAATTGTGGTAAATGCTGCGTTTCTGCCCTCCGAAGGCAGAGGTCACAGGTTCGAATCCTGTCGGGTGCGCCATTTACTTGATGAGCTTGATGAACAGCATTTATGCGTGCAATCAGGACAGAATCGAGAACTATTTCCGTATTCAAAAAGACATTGTGCAAGCTCCATCGAACCATCTATTGATAGCGGCGGGGGAGAAATCATGACGAGTCGGCGATTTGCATTGCCTGCTTGAGCCTCCCCTTGTCAGGGGCTTAACCAGAAGATCAATTCTGGAAAAGCCAAAATGAAATGGGAGGGATTTGAATGCGCGTATTAAAGCGTATCGCTGTGGCAGCTTCGATTGTGGGGATCGCGGCAACAGCAAGTGGTTTGGTGATCGGCGCAGCAACTGCCGAAGAGCCATTGAAACTTGTAATCGGAACGGAAGGTGAACCGCACCGGGTTTGCCGGAGACCCCAACTCGTGAGAAGTAGGGTCTATGACAAGCAAAACGACGAACAAATTCTCTCCTGAAGTCCGTGCCCGCGCGGTTCGAATGGTGACGGAGCATGAATCCGAACATCCCTCCCGCTGGGCGGCGGTATCATCGATAGCGGCCAAGATCGGCTGCTCGGCGCATACGCTCCATGAATGGGTGAAGAAGGCCGAGGTCGACAGCGGCAAGCGTGCAGGTTTGCCGAGCGACGTCGCGGAGAAGATGAAGGCTTTGGAGCGGGAGAACCGCGAACTTCGTCAGGCGAATGAGATTTTACGCAAAGCCTCTGCGTATTTTGCCCAGGCGGAGCTCGACCGCCCACTGAAGCGATGATTGCTTTCATCGACGAACACCGCTCAAGGCTCGGGGTCGAGCCGATCTGCAGGCTGCTGCCGATTGCCCCGTCCACCTATTATGAGGTCGCCGCCAAGCGCACGGACGTGGATCGCCTGTCGGCCCGCGCCCGGAGCGACATGGCCATGAAGATCGAGATACGCCGTGTGTTCAACGAGAACTTCCAGGTCTATGGTGCGCGCAAGGTCTGGCGGCAGTTGCAACGAGAAGGCTTCGACATCGCCCGCTGCACCGTCGCTCGGCTTATGAGAATGATGGGGCTTCAAGGCGTCATTCGCGGCAAGCCAGTCAGAACCACTGTGCCGGACAAAGCAACTCCATGCCCGCTTGATCGCGTGAACCGACAATTCTTCGCACCCGCACCAAACATGCTGTGGCTTTCTGATTTCACGTATGTGGCCACTTGGCAGGGTTTCGTCTACGTCGCTTTCGTGATCGATGCCTTCGCTCGCCGTATCGTCGGTTGGCGGGCAAGTCGGACTGCCCATGCAGGCTTTGTGCTCGATGCTCTTGACCAGGCGCTTCATGATCGGCGGCCCGCCCATCGTGGCGGACTCATTCATCATTCCGACAGGGGCTCGCAATACGTGTCCATTCGCTATTCCGAGCGACTGGCGGAAGCAGGCATTGAGCCTTCTGTCGGAAGCGTTGGCGACAGTTACGACAACGCTCTGGCCGAAACGATCAACGGTCTTTACAAGGCCGAGGTCATCCATCGACGGGGACCGTGGCGCAACTTCGAAGCCGTGGAGTTCGCCACGCTCGAATGGGTCGATTGGTTTAACAACCGCCGCCTTCTGGAGCCCATCGGAAACATTCCGCCCGCCGAGGCCGAAGAACGATACTATGCCATGCTGGACGCGCCAGCTATGGCCGCATAACTTAAACCAAACGGTCTCCGGTAAATACGGTGCGGTTCAAGGCGCCTATCCGCCGTTCAATTTCACCAATCCGGATGGCTCGCTGTCGGGCTTTGATGTCGATATCGCAAGGGCGCTCTGCGAGGAAATGAAAGCCGAGTGCACATTCATCACGCAGGAGTGGGATGGCACTATTCCGGCACTTCAGGCCGGAAAGTTTGACGCTTATGTATCCTCCATGTCGATCACGGATGAGCGCAAGAAGCAGGTGGACTTCTCCAATAAGTATTACAACACGCCTCCCGGAATCGCGGTACCCAAGGACAGCGACATCAAGGGTGTGACCAAGGAAGACCTTGCCGGCAAGACAATTGGCGTTCAGGTGTCAACGACGCACGCCAACTATGCCGAACACGCCTTCACGGACAGCACGATCAAGGCTTATCCGACCGCCGAAGAATACCGGCTCGATATGGCCAATGGTCGCCTTGATGCCGTCAACGACGACAGTGTAACGCTGAGCGAGTGGCTGAAGACGCCGGATGGTGCCTGCTGCAAGATGGTCGGCACTTATCCGTCCGACGACAACATCCATGGTGTTGGCGTCGGCGTTGCCTTGAAGAAGGGCCGTCCTGAACTGGTCGAAAAGTTCAACAATGCCATCAAGGCGATCCGTGCGAACGGCAAGTACAAGGAAGTCAACGACAAGTACTTTGATTTCGACGCTTACGGCGCTGAAAACTGATCGCGCAGAACGAATGGGTCGTTCGGCATACTGAATTTTGCAACACCGCCCAATTTGGGCGGTGTTGCTGTGTCAGAAGGGCTACTCGCGCACGCGCAATAGCTAATCCAAATAATTACGAGGCATTTGTTGGCGTTGAGAAATTCTCCGCCAGCAAGGACAATGTTGATCTTCCGGCGCAAGGGAGATCAAAATGTATCAAATATTGTGCCTGACGATTTCAGGCTTCGTACTTGTTGCGATTTATTCATTTTACGACCGGGAAAAGCCCGGACTATCCTATTCCGCGTCAAACGGTTGTATCTGCGATAAAAATCGCCAGCCAATCTCAGCATGTCTGGATGTTTGCCAGCCTGCGAACTGAAGATTGCCGGAACACTGAAATCAGGAGTCCAAATGCGACCTGAAAATCTCGTCATTCGCGCAGTAGAAGCTACGGATGCTGAAGGTCTCACCCGCCTGCAGAACATGCCGGGATTTCGGTTCGGCACTTTGCGCACGCCGTTCCAGCGCCTTGAGACCACGAAGAAATGGCTGGATTCGCTCGGACCGGAATCGACGGTGATTGTTGCGACGATCAATGAAGAGATCGTCGCAAACGCTGGCTTGCTGCGGCGCACCGGAAGACGGAGCCATACCGCAGGTATTATAATGGGAATAGACGACCAGTATGTCGGCAAGGGGATCGGCACGGCACTTATGACCGAGCTGATCGAGATCGCCGATAACTGGCTCGGTCTGAAGCGGCTTGAGCTGACCGTCTATGTCGACAATGTCGCCGCGATCCATCTCTATGAGAAGTTCGGTTTCGTCCCGGAGGGCATTCACGTGAAGGATGCTTTCCGAGCCGGAGAGTTTGTCGATTCACTTGCAATGGCCAGGCTCAATTTCTAACTTACTCGTCGGAAACTATCGCACCGCCACGACGGCTGCCCAGTCGGTGGGACGTTTATCGTAAGCACCGCCGGTCCAGCATTCTATCTCGATATCAGACCAATGGGCATTCTCGCACCACCATGTCCGAAGCTCTTCCGGTGATAGATAGTTGTAATAGCGGCCAAGTGCGTCGTGTCCTTCAGCCGTACCGGTCTTGAAGCTTGTCCAAACGATGCCACCTTTCACCAAAGCGGCGTGGATTTTCTCAATGACGGGGGGGGAGTTCGCCTCTGGGCACATGGGTCAGGGATGCACAAGCATAAATACCGTCATATTCCTCCACCGCAGAAAGTTCGTCGAACATCATCGTTCTCACAGGCTGTCCCAGTCGCTTCGAAGCGATTGCGGCCAGTTCGGCGGAGCCGTCTGTTGCATCAAGCTGAAATCCCGCATCCAGAATCGCGCGTGCATCAGTTCCCGAACCAGTTCCTAATTCGAGAATGCGGCCACCGGGCTTACAGCACTTCAGGAAATCGAACAGCTTCGGATTAGGCGTGTCAGCATCAGCTGCATAGGCGATGGCATTTGAATTGTAGAATCCCAACGTATTGTCCTGCATATGCTCGAAAGCCCTCCATACCGTGTTTTAACAGGTCAGGAAATTCCCAAACTCTGTGGGTTCTTATGTGGTGAAATCGCATCGCATTGAAAGCCTTGGGAGCTTTATGAGCCGGCATCCTCGGTTCTCGGTCATCCTCCGCATGGGGCGTCAACAATGGCGCGCAGAATAACGTTGCATTTTCGCCACAATGCGTTGCATAGATGCAACGCTATTGGGTAGCATGGTTAACATGAGCACGGCGAATCTGACGACGGACATGAACGGCGAGAAACAATCATCGCAAGGCGGCGAGGGGCGCAGGCTTCTGGCGCTGCCGGGTATCATCACTGTTGTTTCAGCGCTGATTACGGCATCGATATCCTTCGCCATTCTGATTGGCATCACCCCGATCACGCCTGACCGGACGGTAACGCTGGCATTGGTCATCATCAATGTCGCGTTGATTCTGTTCCTTATTCTGCTGATTTGCCGCGAAGTCTATCGCATCGTCATGGCCCGCCGGCTTGGAAAGGCCGCTTCGCGCCTGCATGTCCGCATCGTCGCGCTGTTTTCGTTGATAGCGGCGGTTCCTGCCATTGTGGTTGCCATCGTTGCTTCCGTAACGCTCAATCTGGGTCTTGATCGCTGGTTTGACACCAATACCCGCGACATTGTCAGTTCATCGCAGAGCCTGACCACCGCCTATATCCGCGAAACCGCGCTCAACCTGCAAAGCACGTCCTATTCGATGCTGCAGGATCTCGATGCGCAGCGTACCATCTACAGTCTTGATCGTGGCGGCTTCGTCCAGTTGATGACGTTGCAGACGCGCGGTCGCGGTCTGCTCGGTGCGTTCCTGGTGCGTGAAAATGGTGAAGTGGTCGTCAAGAGCGATACCGGTGTCGAAGATCGCTTGCCCCCGCCGACTGAAGATGCACTGAAGACGGCACCGGACGGCAAGCCGGTTATCATCCCGCCGGGAAACAGTAATTTCGTCGGCGCAATTATCAAGATGCGCGAAATACCGGACGTCTATCTCTATACGGTTCGCGCCGTGGATTCGCAGATTCTCGACGCCATGCGCCTGATGGAAGCCAACACCCAGCGCTATCAGGAAATGGATGCGAACCGCATTCCAACGCAGATCGCGTTCGCGCTGCTCTATTTCGGTCTGACGCTGATCGTTCTGCTTTCGGCAATCTGGACCGGTATTGCTGTTGCTGACCGGCTGGTGCGCCCGATCCGTCTGCTGATCGGTGCGTCGGACGACGTGGCGGCTGGTAACCTCGATATCTCGGTTCCGGTGCGCGCTTCGGACGGTGATGTCGGCGCATTGTCCGGCACTTTCAACAACATGGTCGCGGAACTTAAGAGCCAGCGGAACGAGTTGATTTCCGCCAAGGATCAGATCGATGAGCGCCGTCGCTTCTCTGAAGCCGTGCTTTCCGGTGTGACGGCAGGCGTCATCGGCATCGAAACGGATGGCTGTATCTCCATTCTGAACCGTTCCGCAGAGCATATGTTCGGTGTCACATCGGATGATGCTGTTGGCAAAAGCCTTACCAGCATTGCGCCAGAGATCGGGCAGGCTTTCGAGGTCGCCCGTTCAACGGGACGTGCCGTACACCGCGAGCAGGTCAGCATGACCCGCGGCGGCGTGGCGCGCACGTTCAACGTGCAGGTGACCGTCGAGGATACGGAATCCGAAGATCATTCCTATGTCGTGACCGTGGATGACATCACCGATCTGGTGCAGGCACAGCGTTCGTCGGCCTGGGCGGATGTCGCCCGCCGCATTGCGCATGAGATCAAGAATCCGCTCACGCCGATCCAGCTGTCCGCCGAACGCATTCGCCGCCGTTACGGCAAGGTGATCACCGAAGATCGCGAGGTTTTCGACCAGTGCACGGATACGATCATCCGTCAGGTGGGCGATATCGGGCGCATGGTCGATGAATTCTCCGCCTTTGCCCGCATGCCGAAGCCGGAAATGCGGCTTATGGACATGCGCGAGGCATTGCGCGAAGCCTCCTTCCTGATCGAAGTCAGCCGCAGCGATATTCGTTTCCAGAACGATTTCGGGGCGGAAAAGCTGGTCGGTTCCTTCGACAGCCGCCTGATCGGGCAGGCGTTCGGCAATGTCATCAAGAATGCCAGCGAAGCCATTGACGGACTTCCGAAGGAAGATCGTGCCAAGGAAGGTGAAGGCGGGCATATCCTCATCCGTTCCTATCAGGCGGATGGGCAACTGATTGTCGATGTTATCGACAATGGCAAGGGCCTGCCGGGCGACGACCGCCAGAAGCTGCTCGAACCTTATATGACGACGCGCGAGAAGGGCACTGGCCTTGGTCTCGCGATTGTCCGCAAGATCGTCGAGGATCATGGCGGGCATCTGGAATTGCATGACGCGCCTTCGGATTTCCACGGAGGCCGAGGCGCGATGATACGCATGGTCTTCCCGCAAGCGCCTGCCAGCGAGGCTGGCGTGAGCGCGGAACCTGCCGGCGAGGCTGGCACCAATGCGGGAAATAACGAAAAGAACATAGCTGGACAGGTGATTTGATATGGCTGCCGATATTCTTGTAGTTGATGACGAAGCGGATATCCGGGAACTTGTTGCAGGCATTCTGAGCGATGAAGGCCATGAAACCCGCACGGCTTTCGATGCGGACAGCGCGCTCGCGGCGATCAACGATCGCGTTCCCCGGCTGGTTTTCCTGGATATCTGGCTGCAGGGCAGCCGTCTGGATGGTCTGGCGCTGCTCGATGAAATCAAGAAGCAGCACCCCGAACTGCCGGTGGTGATGATTTCCGGTCACGGCAACATCGAAACGGCGGTGTCTGCCATCCGGCGCGGCGCTTACGATTTCATCGAAAAACCGTTCAAGGCTGATCGTCTGATCCTCGTTGCGGAACGGGCGCTTGAAACCTCAAAGCTGAAGCGCGAAGTCTCGAACTTGCGCAAACGTACTGGCGACCATCTGGAATTGATCGGTGCATCACTGGCGTTGAACCAGTTGCGCCAGACCATTGAACGCGTAGCGCCAACCAACAGCCGCATCATGATCACTGGCCCGTCGGGTGCGGGCAAGGAACTTGCCGCGCGTGCCATCCATGCGCAGTCGAGCCGCGCCAGCGGTCCGTTCGTGACTGTTAATGCCGCGACCATCACGCCAGAGCGGATGGAGATCGAGCTTTTCGGTACCGAGATGGACGGCGGCGAACGCAAGGTCGGCGCTCTGGAAGAAGCCCATGGCGGTATTCTCTATCTCGATGAAGTTGCGGATATGCCGCGCGAGACGCAAAACAAGATTCTGCGTGTGCTTGTCGACCAGCAGTTTGAGCGCGTTGGCGGCACCAAGCGCGTGAAGGTGGATGTGCGCATCATCTCCTCGACGGCACAGAACCTCGAAGGCATGATTGCGGAAGGCACGTTCCGCGAAGACCTGTTCCACCGTCTGTCGGTTGTCCCTGTGCAGGTGCCGCCGCTTGCATCCCGGCGCGAGGATATTCCGTCTCTGGTCGATTACTTCATGAAGCAGATTGCCGAACAGGCTGGCATCAAGCCGCGCAAGATCGGGCCGGACGCGATGGCGGTTCTGCAGGCGCATAGCTGGCCGGGCAATCTTCGCCAACTGCGCAACAATGTCGAACGCCTGATGATTCTGGCACGTGGCGACGATCCAGAAGAGCCAGTGACAGCCGATCTTTTGCCGGCTGAAATCGGCGACACCCTGCCACGCGCACCAACGGAATCCGACCAGCACATCATGGCGCTTCCGTTGCGCGAGGCGCGCGAGCGTTTCGAGAAGGAATATCTGATCGCCCAGATCAACCGGTTCGGCGGCAATATTTCACGCACGGCGGAGTTCGTTGGCATGGAGCGTTCGGCGCTGCATCGCAAACTGAAGTCTCTGGGCGTATAAGCATTTAGAGCGCTCCAGCCAAAGAGGAGAGGCTGGAGACGCTCTAGATATCTGTTTTTTGCATTATCCTACGCAAAACCGCTTCGCACTTTTGCTGGAAATGCTCTCATTGTCTCGGACGGAGCAGTCATGCGGGTAATCGTTTGCGGAGCAGGGCAAGTCGGATACGGCATCGCCGAGCGGCTTGCCGCCGAAGAGAACGACGTCTCTGTCATCGACACATCCGCACGCCATGTCGAGATCGTGCGCGACACACTTGATGTGCGGGGATTTGTCGGTCACGGGTCGCAGCCCGATGTGCTTGCGGCTGCGGGCGCAGACGAAGCGGATATGATTATTGCGGTCACATTGTCCGACGAGGTCAATATGGTGGCCTGTCAGGTGGCGCACTCGGTCTTCAACGTGCCGACCAAGATTGCCCGCATCCGTGCGCAATCCTATCTCAAGGCCGAGTATCAGGACCTGTTCCTGCGCGAAAACCTGCCAATCGATGTTATCATTTCGCCTGAGCTGGAAGTGGGCGAGGTGGTTCTGCGGCGCATCGCGTTGCAGGGCGCGACAGACGTGTTGCGCTTCGCGGATGACAAGATCATCGGCCTCGCCATCGAATGTCTTGATGAATGTCCGGTCATCAATACGCCGCTGAAACAGCTGACTGATCTGTTTCCCGATCTTGCAGCGACTGTCGTTGGCGTGGTGCGCAATGATAGCCTGTTTATCCCGCGCTCATCCGACGAGCTGAATGCGGGCGATCTGGCCTATGTCGTGACAACGCGCGAGCAGGTTCGCCGCACGCTTGCCTTGTTCGGGCACGAGAAACCGGAAGCCAGCCGCATCGTTATTGCAGGCGGCGGCAATATTGGTCTCTACGTGGCCAAGGCCATCGAGGACCGCAAGTGGAACACGCGCGTCAAGATGATCGAGAGCGAGCATGATCGTGCGTTCGCGATTGCCGATCAGCTGAAGCGCACCATGGTTCTGCACGGCAGCGCACTGGACCAGAATCTCCTGCAGGAAGCCGATATTCAGGATGCCGACCTGATGGTGGCACTGACCAATCAGGATCAGGTCAATATCCTGTCGAGCATCATGGCCAAACGCCTGGGCTGCAAGTCCAACATGGCCCTGCTCAATACGGTCGCCTATCAGGATTTCACCCACATGGTGGGGATCGATGCCTACATCAATCCGAAAGCGGTCACGATCTCGAAAATCCTGCAGCATGTGCGCCGGGGCCGCATTCGCGCGGTCTATAGTGTTTATCGCGACATGGCCGAACTGATCGAAGCCGAGGCGCTGGAAACGTCATCGCTCGTTGGTGCGCCGCTGCGCGATCTCGACTTGCCTGAAGGCTTGCGAATCGGGGCAATCTATCGCGACGGGCAGGTGATCCGCCCCAATGGCGATGTGCGGATCAAGCCTAAGGATCGTGTCGTCATTTTCGCAACGTCTGACGCCGTAAAGCATGTGGAGCAGATGTTCCGCGTAAGTCTGGAGTTCTTCTGACGCATTGGGGCATCAAACTCCTGCCGGATTGGAACGCTCGTTTCGCTCCGGCCCGGAAGTTTTTGGATCGCACGATAGATTTCACGCAGCCACTGCTTGAATCTCTATAAAATGAAGAGCTTGTCGTGGCCGATTGAGATAACGAAACCATCTCGCCTGACGGAATTTGCCGGGCGACTAATGAAATTGACGGTTGCGCAAAGATTCCCATCCTGTTAACCGAAGCTAAATAGCGAAGCAGTTGTCTTTCCACAGCAATTGCAGTCGAGCCCCGGTTTTGCACGCTCCGGTGCTTGATTTATGTGCATGCGCGTGTTCGTTTAACACATCGCGAGCTGGCTGCTGATCGATTAAAGGAATAAAAACAATGGCTGAACGATCGCAAAATCTACAAGACCTTTTTCTGAATTCTGTACGTAAGCAGAAAATTTCCCTGACGATTTTTCTTATCAATGGCGTGAAACTGACCGGCATTGTAACGTCGTTTGATAATTTCTGCGTGCTTTTGCGCCGTGACGGTCATTCGCAGCTTGTCTACAAGCATGCGATTTCGACGATCATGCCAAGCCAGCCTGTGCAGATGTTCGAAGGCGAAGAAGCCTGACGCTTTGCGAATTCCACTGGAGCGCGATGACTTAGAGCTTTTCCTGTTTTGATTGAATCATTGGAAATGCTCTATAATTTTTTTACGCATGTCTTTGTTCCGAAACCGGTTCCCACTTTCGGGAGACATGCTCCAAGTCGTTTCGCTCCAGTTTTGTTTCTGCTGATGATAACCGGACACGCTCTGCCTGTCCGGTTCGTCATGTTTAAACAATCCGGGGCGTCTTTCATTTGAAACAGCTTTAGCGGCGACTTATCTGCATTGGCAGATAGTGCATTAACCTGATTTTCTCAGCCAAATGCATCCACAATAGGTTCCGCGTCCCGGAGTGAATATATTTGTCCAAGTTCAAGGATAAAAAGCCGACATCTGCCGATGCAGACAAGGCTTTCGAGCTTTCAGAACCAGAGCCCACAAGGGCAGCCGTCATCGTTCCCGTCCTGCCGGAGCGATATAATACGGGCACGTCGGCGGAAGATGGGGCTCGCCCCGAATTTCAGCGCTCAAACGAGGCGCGCCTGGAGGAAGCCGTCGGGCTTGCCCGGGCAATCAATCTCGACATCGAACATGCCGAAATTGCGATTGTCGCCAATCCACGGCCTGCGACCTTGCTTGGCGCGGGAAAGGTGGAATCCATCGCCGAAACCGTCAAGGAAAAGGCTATCGGGCTGGTCATCGTCGATCACGCACTGACACCGGTACAGCAGCGCAATCTCGAAAAGGAATGGAACGTCAAGGTCATCGACCGCACCGGGCTCATTCTCGAAATTTTCGGTGAACGCGCGCGCACCAAGGAAGGTGCCTTGCAGGTCGAGCTGGCGCATCTGAATTATCAGAAGGGCCGTCTGGTCAGAAGCTGGACCCACCTTGAGCGTCAGCGCGGTGGTGGCGGCTTCCTCGGAGGTCCGGGTGAAACCCAGATCGAAGCCGACCGCCGCTTGCTGCAGGACAAGATTCTGAAGATCAAGCGCGAGCTTGAAACGGTGGTGCGCACCCGCACACTGCATCGTCAGAAGCGGCGCAAGGTGCCGCATCCGATCGTGGCACTTGTCGGTTATACCAACGCCGGAAAATCTACGCTTTTCAACCGCATGACGGGTGCGGAAGTGTTGGCCGAAGACATGCTCTTCGCCACGCTCGATCCGACATTGCGGCGTATTCGCCTTCCGCATGGTGAAACGGTTATCCTGTCGGATACGGTCGGGTTCATTTCGAACCTGCCGCACCATCTCGTCGCTGCCTTCCGTGCCACCCTTGAAGAAGTGGTGGAGGCGGATCTGATCCTGCATGTCCGCGACATTTCCGATCCGGACAATGCCGCGCAGGCGGAAGACGTGGAAAGCATTCTTTCTGGGCTGGGCATCGAGCCGCAGGACCGTAAGCGTGTCGTCGAAATCTGGAACAAGATCGACAACCTTGACGAAAGCGGGCGCGAAGCCGCCCTGCGTCTGGCCGCCGCCGGTAGTGAGGAGGGGCGCCCGATCCCTCTGTCAGCCATTACCGGTGAAGGTGTTGACAGGTTGCTTTCACTTATCGAAACCCGGATAGCGGGCTCGCTCGGCCCGGTCGATGTTGTGCTGTCACCATTCGAGCTCCATCTTCTCGACTGGATTTACCAGCATGGCAGCAGCGTCGAACGCGAGAATCTGGAAGATGGCTCCGTTCGCATCAAGGCGCGACTGACCGAAGTGGCCCGCAAAATGCTGGACGAGAAGCGCGGCATTCGCCCCGAAAAGCCGGAGTCGGATTGGGAGTGAGGCAGGTAGCGCTACGCCACTTGCGGAACAGGGGCGCAACGCCCTATGTATGGAACACTTACGATTCAGAACTATTCACTTCGCCATAAATATATCCAGAGGCCCATAATGAGAGATCCGATCGAAACCGTCATGAACCTCGTCCCGATGGTGGTTGAGCAGACCAACCGTGGCGAACGGGCCTATGATATTTTCTCGCGCCTTCTCAAGGAGCGCATCATCTTCGTGAACGGACCGGTTGAAGACGGAATGTCGATGCTGGTTTGCGCACAGCTTCTCTTTCTCGAGGCAGAAAACCCGAAGAAAGAGATCAACATGTACATCAATTCGCCTGGCGGCGTCGTAACCTCCGGCATGGCGATCTATGACACGATGCAGTTCATCCGTCCGCCGGTTTCCACGCTTTGCATGGGGCAGGCTGCTTCGATGGGCTCGCTGCTCTTGACCGCCGGTGCGACAGGCCAGCGTTATGCGCTGCCGAATGCCCGCATCATGGTTCACCAGCCATCGGGCGGTTTCCAGGGACAGGCTTCGGACATCGAACGTCATGCGCAGGACATCATCAAGATGAAGCGCCGCCTGAACGAGATCTACGTCAAGCACACGGGCCGCGATTACGAGACGATCGAACGCACGCTCGACCGCGACCATTTCATGACCGCGCAGGAAGCGCTCGAATTCGGCCTTATCGACAAGGTGGTTGAATCGCGTGACGTGGGCGCGGACGAATCGAAGTAAGAGCCGGAATCTCCGGCTCGCACCCGTTTTTAGCGCCCTTTGCCACAAAAGGGGCCCAATTCTTGCAACTACGTGATGGTTAACGCGCCACGTTAAGCATCTGTTGGGGTTCGGGGCGCTAAACTTGGTCAGATTATGCCGAATCTTTGCCGGGAACTTATTTTTCATTTGTTCGACGGTGCAGCTTCTGCAAAAGTCGCCAAATGGCTCCTTCGGTCGGGGAGCCATACGGTGACAGGAATCCTGAGACTACAGGCCCTACATGACAGGCAGCGCGTATCTGCTGCCGTTGTGACCGGCGGGAGGCGCGTTTCTCCTCCAGCACTGGGTCCGAACCGGAAGAAACGATCGATATGAACGCCCAAGGTTCATTTCGGTCAATTGAAAGGAAACTGCGATGAGCAAAGTCAGCAACAGCGGCGGCGATTCCAAGAATACGCTTTATTGCTCGTTCTGCGGCAAAAGCCAGCATGAAGTGCGCAAGCTGATTGCAGGCCCGACCGTTTTCATCTGCGACGAGTGCGTCGAACTCTGCATGGACATCATCCGCGAGGAAAACAAATCCTCGATGGTGAAGTCGCGCGAGGGCGTGCCTACGCCGCAGGAAATCATGGCCGTCCTTGACGATTACGTCATCGGCCAGAAGGATGCCAAGCGCGTTCTGTCGGTTGCGGTACACAATCATTACAAGCGTCTCGCCCATCAGTCCAAGAGCAGCGATATCGAGCTTGCGAAGTCGAACATTCTTCTCGTCGGTCCGACGGGTTGCGGCAAGACCTATCTTGCCCAGACGCTCGCACGCATCATCGATGTGCCATTCACCATGGCCGATGCGACGACGCTGACGGAAGCAGGCTATGTCGGTGAAGATGTCGAGAACATCATCCTGAAGCTGCTTCAGGCCGCCGATTACAATGTGGAACGTGCGCAGCGCGGCATCGTCTATATCGACGAAGTCGACAAGATCAGCCGCAAGTCGGATAACCCGTCCATCACGCGCGACGTGTCGGGCGAGGGCGTCCAGCAGGCGCTTCTGAAGATCATGGAAGGCACTGTCGCTTCCGTGCCGCCGCAAGGTGGCCGCAAGCATCCGCAGCAGGAATTCCTGCAGGTGGACACGACGAACATCCTCTTCATCTGCGGCGGCGCATTTGCCGGTCTCGACAAGATCATCTCCGCACGCGGCGAGAAGACGTCCATCGGCTTCGGCGCTACCGTTCGTTCGGTCGATGAGCGCCGTATCGGTGATGTCTTCAGGGAACTGGAGCCGGAAGATCTTCTGAAGTTCGGCCTCATTCCGGAATTCGTCGGTCGTCTGCCGGTGATCGCGACGCTCGAAGACCTCGATGTCGATGCTCTGGTGCAGATCCTGACCGAGCCGAAGAATGCGCTCGTGAAGCAGTATCAGCGCCTGTTCGACATGGAAAGTGTCGAGCTGAGCTTCCACGACGACGCCCTGCGGGCGATTGCCAACAAGGCGGTCGAGCGCAAGACGGGTGCACGCGGTCTGCGTTCGATCATGGAAAAGATCCTGCTCGACACGATGTTCGAGCTTCCGACGCTGGAAGGTGTGCAGGAAGTGGTCATTTCCGGCGATGTGGTGGATGGCAGCGCCCGTCCGCTCTATATCTATGCCGAGCGCCAGGATGAAAAGGGTAATGTTTCCGCTTAAGCGGGGGCACCTAATCCATAAAAAGGCCGCGTAAGCGGCCTTTTTCATGTGCAAACTTGCGCCGGGCTGATCCTGTCACTATTGCAGGCGCAGCAATCGGGGTACAGCCTAAGCTAGATATTGTACTTAATGACGGTACAGCGCAGGATAGATGACGATTCTATGAAAGCCGTCCCGATCGAGGCTATTGAATTGCCGGGTTCGGCTCTCCAAGTATGGAACGAAGCACATTCGTGACCTGCCTCATGATGAAAGGGGGCGCGGACGTGGCAGTCAGGTTGAAAGACCTGAGAAAGGACTTGAGTTATGACGGGTACTGAACAGAAGACCCCATTGGGTGGTTCTGAAGCGGGCGGTTCGGACGGGCTCTATGCCGTTTTGCCGTTGCGTGACATTGTCGTTTTCCCGCATATGATCGTTCCGCTTTTTGTCGGCCGCGAAAAGTCCATTCGCGCGCTGGAGGAAGTGATGGGCGTGGACAAGCAGATTCTGCTTGCCACCCAGAAAAACGCTGCCGATGACGATCCGGCACCGGACGCGATTTATGAAATCGGCACGATTGCCAATGTATTGCAGCTCCTGAAGCTGCCGGACGGCACCGTCAAGGTGCTGGTCGAAGGCACGGCGCGCGCCAAGGTTTCCAAGTTTACCGACCGCGAAGATTATCACGAGGCCTATGCTGCGGCTTTGCCGGAGCCTGAAGAAGATGCCGTCGAGATCGAGGCGCTTGCCCGCTCGGTGGTTTCCGACTTCGAAAACTACGTCAAGCTGAACAAGAAGATTTCGCCGGAAGTGGTTGGCGCTGCCAGCCAGATCGACGACTATTCGAAGCTTGCCGATACGGTTGCCTCGCATCTCGCGATCAAGATTCCCGAGAAGCAGGAAATGCTGTCGATCCTCTCGGTGCGCGAGCGCCTCGAGAAGGCACTTTCCTTCATGGAAGCCGAAATTTCGGTTCTCCAGGTTGAGAAGCGTATCCGCAGCCGCGTCAAGCGCCAGATGGAGAAGACGCAGCGCGAATACTATCTCAACGAGCAAATGAAGGCGATCCAGAAGGAGCTTGGCGATGGCGAGGATGGTCGCGATGAAGCGGCTGAACTCGAAGAGCGCATCAACAAGACCAAGCTCTCCAAGGAGGCCCGCGAAAAGGCTCAGGCTGAGCTGAAGAAGCTGCGCAGCATGAGCCCGATGTCTGCCGAAGCAACGGTCGTCCGCAACTATCTCGACTGGCTGCTGTCCATTCCGTGGGGCAAGAAGTCGAAGATCAAGCAGGACCTGAACTTTGCCGAAGGCGTACTCGGTGACGATCACTTTGGTCTGGAAAAGGTCAAGGAGCGCATTGTCGAATATCTCGCGGTGCAGGCTCGCTCGACCAAGATCAAAGGTCCGATCCTCTGCCTCGTCGGACCTCCCGGCGTCGGCAAGACTTCGCTCGCCCGTTCGATTGCCAAGGCTACCGGCCGTGAATATGTCCGTATGTCGCTCGGCGGCGTGCGTGACGAGGCTGAAATCCGCGGTCACCGCCGTACCTATATCGGTTCGATGCCCGGCAAGGTCATCCAGTCGATGAAGAAGGCGAAGAAGTCCAACCCGCTCTTCCTGCTCGATGAAATCGACAAGATGGGCCAGGATTTCCGCGGCGATCCGTCATCGGCCATGCTTGAGGTGCTGGATCCGGAACAGAACTCGACCTTCATGGATCACTACCTTGAGGTGGAATATGATCTGTCGAACGTCATGTTCGTGACGACGGCAAATACGCTGAACATCCCCGGTCCATTGCTGGATCGTATGGAAGTCATCCGTATCGCCGGCTACACCGAGGATGAAAAGCTCGAGATCGCCAAGCGGCACCTGTTGCCGAAGGCAATCAAGGATCATGCCCTGCAGCCGAAGGAGTTTTCGGTCACGGACGATGCGCTGCGCAATGTTATCCGCCTCTACACGCGGGAAGCAGGTGTGCGTAGCCTCGAACGCGAATTGATGACTCTGGCACGTAAGGCCGTGACCGAAATCCTGAAGTCGAAGAAGAAGTCGGTGAAAGTCACCGAAAAGAACCTCTCCGACTATCTGGGTGTCGAGCGGTTCCGCTTCGGTCAGATCGACGGCGAAGATCAGGTTGGCGTTGTGACAGGTCTTGCCTGGACGGAAGTTGGCGGTGAATTGCTGACCATCGAAGGTGTCATGATGCCCGGCAAGGGCCGCATGACTGTCACGGGTAACCTCCGCGACGTGATGAAGGAATCGATCTCCGCAGCGGCTTCCTATGTCCGCTCGCGTGCCATCGATTTCGGTATCGAACCTCCGTTGTTCGACAAGCGCGACATCCACGTGCACGTGCCGGAGGGTGCAACGCCGAAGGACGGTCCGTCCGCCGGTATCGCCATGGTCACGGCGATCGTATCCGTGCTGACCGGCATTCCGGTTCGCAAGGACATCGCAATGACGGGTGAGGTCACCCTGCGCGGTCGTGTGCTGCCAATCGGCGGCCTGAAGGAAAAGCTCCTCGCAGCTCTGCGCGGCGGCATCAAGAAGGTTCTGATCCCGGAAGAAAACGCCAAGGATCTGGCGGATATTCCGGACAATGTGAAGAACAGTCTTGAGATCGTTCCGGTGTCTCGCGTGGGTGAAGTCCTCAAGCATGCTCTGGTTCGCGAACCTGAGCCGATTGAATGGACCGAGCCGGCAACCCCGGCGACCGTGCCTTCGGTCGAGGAAGAAGCAGGGGCCACGACCGCTCATTAAGGCATTTTCGGCAAACGTGCGAAGCGGTTTGCTTACAGGTAATGCACCGAAATGAACGTCCAGCGGGCGATTCTGTTTCAGTCAGATTGCCCCGCTGGAAGGCGTCTATCAGGACCAACAATTGAAATGCCGGGCAATTTGCCCGGCATTTCTGTGTTTAACCCCGGTTTTCCGGGGTTTTTTCACGTTGACAGGCTTGGTTTGTGAAACGATTTGAATAAACTCCGACCAATCCGGTCACGTTATCCGTTCCGGTAGATAAAGAAAGGAAATGCCAATGAACAAGAACGAATTGGTTGCCGCAGTTGCGGAAAAGGGCGGTTTGACGAAGGCTGATGCCGGTACTGCTGTTGACGCCGTACTCGCTGCTGTTACCGGCGCCCTGAAGGCTGGTGAAGAAGTCCGTCTGCCTGGCTTCGGCGTTTTCTCCGTTTCGCATCGCGCTGCCTCGACCGGCCGTAACCCATCGACCGGCAAGGAAGTTGCTATTCCGGCTCGCAATGTGCCGAAGTTCTCGGCTGGCAAGGGCCTGAAGGACGCCGTAAACGGCTAATCATGATCTGGAGAGTGAAAGCTCTTCGAACGGATCGTGACGTTAAATTTCCAGCCATCGCGGCATGATCGCGAATGGCTGTCGAGAAGGCCCGGCATTGCCGGGCTTTTTTCGTAAGTGTAGTAAGCGTGAATGAGTACTTGCAACTGGATGTTGGCTTCTAAGAACCAAAAATATCCGTCAGGATTCTGGCCAGTGCGAAAACGGCTGCCAATGGTAGCAGCCAGTCGAAAAATATATCCGGGTTTTTCATGAGTGAAAGAATGCTCGGCTGATCTTGCGAGATTGCACCGCCAAATGACGCCATTTGGCGGCTCAATGGACTAGCGGACGATCTTCAGCAGGGAAGTGCGCTTCCCGAAGATCATATCGGTGCACAATGTGCCTTTACGAGAAAGTCTGTAGGTAGCAGCAGGCCGCGTATCACAAATGGACTTCACAAAACGCAGTGCTGAGACGCGATCTGTGAAAAGTCCCCCGACAAGTCCCAGCCGGTCATAGACGACCCAGCGCCGTGCGGCTTCCTTGTCGACGATAAAGCGCGGCAGTGGAACGGCGGCGTTTCTCTGTTTTTTTGTGGTCATAGCGAGTGCTCCGTCCAGAGACGCAACCGCATTCACTGTGTAAGTTGCATGATGAGGAACGTCACCAGAACGCCGGCTCCAATCACGGTCATCAAGCGGAGCAGTATGCTGATGTCCTGGCGCAATTCTTCCTCGGTAATGGCTGAACTGATGTTCCGGGACCCTGCATGCGTACGCTTTGCTTTGCTCAGGTGCATAACGGCAATCTAGGTGAGATTCAGCGTCAATCAGGATGAGACTCGCGCCGGGGTGTGACGGAGTGAGGGCG
>NZ_VDGD01000025.1:0-31622 GCF_024701725.1 Ochrobactrum sp. XJ1 | reverse complement strand
TTGAAATGCGGTCAATCAAGCGTTCCCGCTCCGTTCAAGCTTAGCGTACGATTTCGAGCAGCTCTTGTTCTGACCCCGATTTGGCGGAGATTGCCAACGCCCTGCCAAACAAGCGGAAGACTGCGCTCAGCGTTGGACCGGGAGCCCTCGTTCTACTGACGAACTGTGCAGCGAAATTGGAATCGGAAGCGCTCGCCCTGGTCGTTCCAGTCATTCTCAAGAGTGGCGGCAACGCCCCAGCAGCGATCGCGCAGTGGCTTGCCGTTGCTTCCAGCGTTCCCGAGTGAAAGCTCAGGACGCCGTCTCTAACAGCTGAAATTCCCAGACTTCGGTAATTCCAGAACTCGGATAGTTCGCAAAGGTCCCGGCGACCGTGATCAGCATTGTATTCCCAAACGAAAAAGTGGTGTATGGACTCGTTATTCGAAAGGTGACTCAGGTGTCCGAGCAAGTACGAGACTGGGAAAGAGAAGACGCCAGAGATCGCTTCGACGAGGTTCTCGACGAAGCGAAGGCTGGGCGGCCCCAGCGCATCAAAGATGCTGACGGCATGTTCGAAGTGACCTTCTCGTCGCGTGGAAAGATCCGCGCCTCCGACGTTCTGTCTCGTCCCGGACCCGCTGACGACTGACATTACCCGATAGAGGCTACGGCGACCGTCGTCCCGATTTGAAAATTCTCATCTTTGCGAGGGACAAGCCAGGTATCGAATGCCGGGTGATAGACACCGGGTAGCTTGAAGTAGTGGTTTATCCGAACGAAGTCGGTCATGTCCAAGGTCGCGATAGGAAGATCGTGAACTATTGCAATCGCGGCGATGAAAAGATCCTGTCCGGGTTTCTTCCTTGCTGTTTGAGGCTGCCATAACGGTTTGAGCGGGCCGCAACAATAGAGGCGTGCGAGCGTTAGAGCTACCTGCTCATTGACCGCGGGGAAATGGAAATCGCTTCTCAGGACGGCATCGAGCCATACTTGCAAATCATTCGCCCTATCGGGGGCCTGCTTCTCTAGTTCGAGTATTCCCTGCTGTATTTCGAGCAAAGCCGAGAAGGGTATGGCGACCTGTGACTGAGTGGAGAACCAGGCCTCCAGGTTCGCGTTCCGCTTCGCCTTTTTCGCATGGCTCAATACGTTCGTGTCGATCAAAAACAACGCCGCCTCCGCTTCTTATACTAGCGTGGAACTGGACTAAGCAAAGGTCGCCGGCTGCGGTTAATTAAATATCAATCATGCCGGAAAAGCTGAAGCAACGCGTCTGGACGGCGGGCGGATGAGATCTTTCCGTTTCGGACTTCCTTTCACTCGTTGTCCGGTGAAGGGTATACGCGCACGCGAAGCCCCGGATGCCTATCTCCCGGGCTGAGTCGAATCCTGCGCCCGAGCCGCTTGAAGCCTATCTCGTCCAGTGCCGAACCGAGGCTCGCCGCTGACGCCGCGGTCTCTGGCCCAGGATGTTTCTCTTCTTCCATGTCAGAGCCTCGCGGGTAGATCGTTGGTGTGATAGAAGGCTTTCTGCTGTTTTTTGCTGCCCTGCCATCGTGGAGATCGTGGCGAACCCCCACACAGTCTAGCGACCCTACGATGTCCGTCCTTTGCGCGGGGCCGAGTAGCCACGGCAACGCTGCTGACTACACTCGCTTTTTGGCGAAACCCGCGGAACGTCCCGCTTACGGCTTACGGCTTACGGAAATCTTTGCGTTGCAGTCGGTGGAACGCTACACCCGTGCCCTAAGGACATCAAGCTCCCGGCCTCGTCCAAGACAGGTTCGGCTCCGGTGGAGAGGCCTCACTCGCAGATGAGCGTGCGTGGGCCAGGGACCCTGTCGGCGTGGCGCGCCGTGGCACAGGCGCGAAAGATCGGTAGTGTGCCACAGGCGTTGAATTCCCGGTGTGAGCCTGCCGAAGGGCGGAGGGATGGCACGCCGACGTCCGTGCTGAATGTCGAGTTGCGCCTTTACCGCGACAGTTATTCGGTAAGCGTAACAGACCAATCCTGGCGGGCGACGAAATCCTCGAAGCTTTCGGGCCGCACGCCGAGAACCGCTCCGCCATCCCGGCCCAGGTCCATGAAACCCGGATCGGTATCGAGGCGGGCGTACAGGGATACGATCCTGTCTCCCGTCGGCGATCCCATCGCCTTGTTTAGCCCAGCCGCCATCAGGTCGAGTGGCAGGCGGCGGTACTCGACTTCGCGACCCAGGCGAGCACCGAGGATGGCCGCTGTCTCCCTCCCGGTCAGCGGCTCCGGTCCGCCGACCCGATACTCGTTCCCGGAAGCCTCGTCGCTTTCGGCCGCACTTACGACGTATTCCGCCAGCGATCTATGCGAGACCCACGAGATAGGCGCGTCTTCCGGGGCGGGATATGTGAAGACGCCGCGGACAATGTCCTGGAGGCACCAGGGTTCGATCAGGTTGTCCATGTAAACGGTCGGCTGTAAAACCACCGATGGCACGGAGCCATCCGCGATAGCCGCCCGTGCCGCGCGGAAATCGGTCGCCGGGGAAACATTCGACATCTCGTCGACCTGTCCCGCCAGGTTGAAAACCACCTTCTTGACACCTGCTTCGGCCGCGGCGGAGGCGACGGCTCGCGCAGTGCGCTCGATTGCTCCCGGCCGATGGTCCTGCACCAGGTTGAACGCGACGACGTCGGCACCGCGGAACGCTTCGACCAACGGTTCGTCGCCTGTCAGGTCCGTTCTGCAGACCAATGCGAAGTCATGTTCACCGCCGTTGCGGGCGGTGCCGCGGACCGTCCATCCGCGACGACGGAATTCGTCCGCAACGGCGCTTTGCTGCTTTCCAAAAATAGAGGTCACGACGACGGTCTTGCTCATGGGAAACTCCGGTAAAATCGACTGGATCACGAGATGGCATGTCGGTTATCATATTAAAAGTACGCACAATTTCGGAACGTAGTATGGAAAAGAATACTGGTAAGCCAGAGGTGCAGCGTCCTGACTACTGTCCCGTCGAGACGACGATCGGGGTCATCGGGGGGCGATGGAAGCCACTGATCCTCTACCATCTTCTGGATGGTCCCCAGCGCTTCAACGCGCTTTGCCGCCTCATTCCGAGCGCGACGCGTCGGATGCTGACGCAACATCTACGCGAACTCGAAGCTGACGGCGTCATCGACAGGGCGGTATATGAAAAAGTCCCGCCCCATGTCGAATACAGCTTTTCTTCCAAAGGAAGGACCTTGATGCCCATCCTGGAGGCGATGGCGCAATGGGGTGTGAAGAACGACACCCTGTCCCGAGCAAGGTAAACGCGCTGCGAGGCTGATCCGGTCTCGGGGCTAGGCCGCTATTGACGGACGATGCCGTGTAGACGTATGGTATATGACGGAAATGAGAATTCGCGGCATCGGAGCCGTGTAAAAATATGACGGCAAAAAAGCCTCCAAGCATCCTTGGTCACGAAGGAAGCTGGAGGCTTTTGCGTTTTCGGAGTTCTTGCAAGTCCATTCGTGATGACAAATCAGCAGGCGAAAAGCCGCACTGGGGAATGCTTCAAACCGGGAGCAACTGCATTGATAAAACCGACCGATACTTCGGAGCCATGGCGTGTTGGAGTGCTGTTTTCCCGAACGGGTTTCATGTCCGTTATCGAGGAAACGCAGCTCCGGGGAACATTGCTGGCTATAGACCAGATCAACGACAGCGGCGGCATAAACGGTCGTCCGCTCGAGCCCATAATCTACGATCCGGGCTCGGACACGCGTTCTTACGGGCAGCTAGCGAAGCGGCTGATGGTGGTTGACGAGGTCAGCACGATTTTCGGCTGCTACACGTCAGCGAGCCGGAAGTCGGTTCTTCCGGTCGTCGAACGGCTGAACGGGCTGCTGTGGTATCCGACGCTTTACGAGGGGTTCGAGTTTTCGCCCAATGTGATCTATACTGGCGCGACCCCCAACCAGAACAGTATGCAGCTCTGTAGTCTGCTCATGAAGCTGTATGGTGACCGCTTCTTCTTCATCGGTTCCGACTACATCTATCCGCGGGAATCCAACCGTATCATGCGTGAAATGGTGGCGCGGAGCGGAGGAAGCGTTGTCGGAGAGCGTTACGTGCGCCTCGGGGCGTCGCGGCTGGAGTTCGAGCCGATCATGCAGGAGATCAAGCTCGCGAAACCCGACGTCATCTTCTCGACGGTCGTGGGAGACGGGACCGTGTTCCTCTACCAGGCTTACTCCGACAAGGGTTTCGATCCGAAGAAAATGCCGATCGCCAGTCTCACGACATGCGAGGCGGAAATCGCCGCGATGGGCCACGACGTCGGTGAGGGTCATCTGACCGCCGCTCCGTATTTCCAGGGTATCGACAACAACCAGAACAGCGAGTTCGTCAAGAGCTACCAGAAGCGATACGGCGACGACGCCCCGACGAACATGTGCCTGGAATCCTCCTATTTCCAGGTTAACGTCTTCGCCAAGACCCTCGAGCGAGCGAATTCCCTCGAAACCCCCGTCCTAAGGGCGATGGTGATGGGATCGGAGGTCGAAGCGCCTCAGGGTGCCGTGTCGATCAACCCGAACTGGGCGCATGCCGACCTGTGGTCGCGGGTCGGCCGGGCCAACCGAAACGGCCAATTCGATATTTTGTTCGAATCGAGGACGACAGTGAAAGCAGACCCCTTCCTCATAGGAAGCGGGCGCTGCACCGTCGCGGCCGCAGCAGTTTAGTGGGAGGGGTCGAATGTCGAGAATAGAAGTACTTCACGAGCGACGTCTCGCGTCTCCGCCTCAGGGAGCGGTTCGCAGCGAGCAGTCGGCACCCAACAACCAGTACAAGGCAGTGCAGAATCTTAACGTCGCCCTTATCGTCGAGCTGGACAGTGAGGGAGAGCGGCTCATGCGCGAGCTGCAGCGCCTGCGCTGCACGGTGCGTCATATCTGGCCCGTGCCCGTCCAGCTGCCGGAGAACTACGACGTCGTTTACTGCACCCTGATGGAAGACCTTCCGCGCCGCATTCCATGGCTTCCGGGCGAACCGTCGACAACGTTGATCCTGGTCGATCGCGGCCAGGACACGCTCAATCTCAAGCTTATCAACAACTGCGCAGCCCACGGCATGATCCACTACCCGCCGACCGCACGTTCGACGATCGGAGCGTTGGCAATGGCCAGGGAGCACTTCCTCTACGAACAACGCTTGCGGGGACGTATCGAGAAGCTCGACGAGAACCTTAGGACAATGCGCGTGGTCGAGAAAGCGAAGTCGATCGTGATGCGCACAAAGAGCCTCGGCGAGGACGACGCCTACAATTTCCTGCGTAGTCAGGCGATGGAACGGAGAGTGACGATCGGCGTCATCGCCAAGGCCGTCGTGGAGTCGTTCGACCTCCTGAACTGAGGTCAATACGACCTCATTGACAACAACGCTTTCGAGCGTAAGCTTCTGCTCAGCAACGTAGCTGACTGAAATTTCGGCAATAAGCGCCTCACTGCATCCGTCCTTCGGGGACGCATTGCGTGAGGCGTTTTTCGTTTTTAAAGCGAGGAGATCGCGATGCCTTTGAACAGTCGGAATTCGGTTTTCACGATCGTCACGTCTCTGGCGATATGTGCGCTTTCCTCGATCTCATCGAACGCGCACGCGCACTCGATGAGATCTTCGGACGGAGCAGGGACGCCGAAAGGGATCGAGATCGCCTCTATCGCGCATTCGGACATGGAGCTGCTTTCCAAATTCCGCCCTGACATCATTTCGCTGGCGGAACGGCAGGTGAAGACGGACGAGCGGATGCGACGGCTCATGAACTTCTCGAAAATCCAGTACACCTACTGCCTGTGGGGTATGATCCCGGGGGCGCTGACGGACGAGGAGAGCGACTTCAACGCGTGTTCACACGCCTACCTAGCGTCGGCTTTGGCACTCCTCGATCACATGGAACAGATGCCTTTGGCCAGCGCCGAGGCGGTAGCGATAAGGCAGGCGATCGACGTCGAGCGGGCGGCCTCGCCGTCGTTCGTGCTGTGCAAGAGCAGCGCCGATCTCTTCTACACGGATCGGTTACTCGTACCCCGGCAAACCTATGCGACCGCAGGAGGGGCTTTCGGTCTTCTCCTGTTGGTCGGCGCAATGCCACTGTTCCGGGCCAGCCGCCGTGTTTCGCGTTGAGAGCTACAATGGCCGATAGTCAAACCACCTCGGACATCGCGATCATCAAGTCGGGCTTTCCGTTACTGGCGAGGATGGTTGTCGATCCGAATTTCGAACTCAGTCTGGGCGCTTTCGGCGCGGTCGGCCAGTTTCCCCGCGAGGCGCGCATTTTTGTCGATGTTACGGACGACCGTGTCAGCGCGGCGACGGAAAGCTCCAGCATATCGCTACGGTGGCACGATCACCTGCGCCTCGTGGCGTTCGAAACACTGAGTTCCGACCCTGAGGGCTGGAACTGTGGCATCGCCATATGCCTGCCTGAAGAACACGCGCGGATGTCCGCGCCGGGGCGTCCCGCGGAGGACTGTCTGGACCGTCACGCGATCTTTGCCGCCCATCGAACGCGGACCGTCCTCGACATCGTTGCCGGAAGTCCCTACGCGGATATCCGCCTGAGGGCGGACAAGGGTGCTCTGCCGGATTTGCGTAATCGTTTGCACGGCTCCGTACTCGATGCCGACCTCGTCGAGATCGAAGACTGCATCTGGATTTTCGATACGGCCGTCGGGCGGATCGAGACCGGGGATCGTCGACGTCGCCATTTCCTTTCGCAGCTCTTCGGTACCACGGATACCCATTCCCGAACCCTCCCTATCCCGGAGGGCCTGGTACCGGTCGGCTATGCCTTTCCTCCCAATCCCCGGCAGGCCGAACCGGGAGCGTGGGGAGCAGCTCACTTCTCGTTTCAGGTTATCCTTGACGAACATGGCGTTCCGGAACTCGTCAAGCTCAAGAGACGCGTGGAGCGAGCGCTCGAAGACGGCAAGTCGAACGAGGTGTTCGGGTCTCTCCTCGAACATTCCGGCCCACCGACCCGGACGGAAATCGAATGCGTCCGGATCGCGCTGCGGCAGCGGCGCTGGCTCAGGGGCGGACGACCGGCCCACGGATGGGAAGACGAGTTCGACGCCCCGTTAGCCAAGATACGCGGCGGCACGACGGCTGGCGAGATGGTTAACCAGCCCACGACAATGAAAGAAGAAATTTGATCGAGACGCAGCGACTGCCATAGCCGGCGTCGCCAAAGCCAGAAAGGTTCACATGTCAACCGCAACTCAAACCAACGACCGCATCCCGGCAACCGTTATTACGGGTTTCCTCGGGTCCGGGAAAACTACCCTCGTGAACAGGATTCTTCACGAGAACCACGGCAAGAAGATCGCCGTCATCGTAAACGAGTTCGGCGAGATCAGCATCGACGGCCAGCTGGTCATCAGGGACGAGCAGGCGGAACTCGTCGAGTTCAACAACGGTTGTCTCTGCTGCACGGTCAGGGGAGATTTGATCGAGACGCTCGAAAGGCTTCAGGAACGCGCGGGCGAACTCGAGGGTATCCTGATAGAGACGACCGGGCTTGCCGATCCCGCTCCGGTCGCTTCCACGTTCTTCGTCGCCGACGACGTGAAAAGCCGCATTCGCCTCGACGCGTTCGTGACAATGGTCGACGCGGTCAATCTGGAGACAAATCTCAACCAAAGCCCCGAGGCCGTCGAACAGGTGGCGTTCAGCGACGTGGTGCTGGTGAACAAGATCGACGTCGCCTCGCCGGAACAGGTGAAAAGCGCGGAAGCTACGGTACGCAGGATCAACCCGCTCGCGCGTATCCATTTCACGGCGAACGCCGAGATCGATCTGGGACACGTCATCAACGTAGGAGCGTTCGACCTCGTGCAGAAGCTCGACGTCGATCCGGGCTTCCTCGACGACCACGAGCACGAGCACGATCCGGCGGTCGGATCCTTCATCCTCGAGGAAACGCGGCCCATCGATCTCAATCTCTTCTCGCTCTGGCTGAACGAAGTCGCTCAGACGCGCGGGCAGGACCTCTACCGGACAAAGGGCATCTTCCACGCCAGGGGTTTCAAGGAGCGTGTCGTCTTCCAGAGTGTCCGGATGCTGACGACAATGCGCATGGATCGCCCGTGGACCGACGACGAGCCGCGCGTGTCGCAGTTCGTCGTGATCGGGAAAAACCTCGATCGCGACGCATTCGCCGACGGGTTCGCGCGCTGTGTGGCGGGATAGGGCGCGGCGATGACCCTCATATCGGGATCGACTGCCAGCAGCGTGGACACCGGTGAACCGGTCTACCAGGTCCATGTCTTCTGCTGCACGAACGAGCGGCCAGCTACTCACTGGAGGGGATCGTGCGGAGCCAAACGAGGACGGCAGCTGTGCGATTACATGTGTCGCCTCGCGATGACCTTGGGAATGAGGCGGATCCGGATAAACCACGCCGGATGCATGAACGTGTGCGAACATGGTCCGGTGATGGTGATTTACCCGGAAGGCGTCTGGTATCGCTTCGAAACCGAAGACGATGTCTCGGAAATCCTTCGGTCACACGTCGGTGGAGGACGTCATGTGGATCGGCTGAGGCTGTTCATCGATCCGAGTACAATCCACGGTTAGGAAAACATCGCTGGCGTATTCCCTCGTTCGGCTGGAACGAAGAGCCTAAAGTCCATGCAAATACTCAAGTAATTATGCGTATGGGCGGCAAGTCCGGCAGCGTATTTTAATCCAAAATTCGTAGGATTAGTCTCTTGACAATCCAAACGGTCGATGTAGTCTCCAAATTCAGCAATATAGCTGAAAACATTTCTGGCAATAAGCGCCTCACTGCATTCATCCCTCGGGGATGGCCTGCGTGGGGCGTTTTTCGTTTTTGGTCTCGAAACAAGGAGAATGAAATGTCTGCCGTTATCAATCCGAACGTACAGAGCTCTCACGCCGCCGACGCGATTCCCCTCGGGCAGGTACTGCCCTGGGCGGTTTTTGGAGGAATGTTGATGCTCCTCTCGATCTACTTCGTCGGCGTCGAGGAAGGCGCGATGTCACTCGTCTCGAGCAATTACGTCCACGAGTACGTCCACGACGCCCGTCACCTTCTCGGCTTCCCCTGCCACTGATATTATAAAGGAGATACGGCGATGGTCGGAAAACTGCTCGTAAGAGGAATGTTGGCTGGTGTCATCGCCGCCATCTTTGCCTTTGCCTTTTTCAAGTCCTACGGCGAACCGTGGGTCGATCACGCGATCGCGATCGAGGAGCAACATAGTACGGCGGCCGGGATGGCCGCCGAACCCGAACTCGTCAGCCGTTCCGTCCAGGCGGGACTGGGCCTTCTTACCGGTGTCCTCGTCTACGGCGTGGCGATCGGCGGACTGTTTGCCATTGCCTATGCCTTCGCGAACAAACGTCTCGGCGTGCTGAGCCCGCGCAGCACCGCTATGCTGATCGCCATTGTCGGACTGGTGGCTCTGATCGTCGTGCCTGCTCTGAAATATCCGGCTAACCCGCCTGCGGTCGGAAGCGGCGACACTATCGGCGCGCGGACGCAGTTATACTTCCTGATGGTCGCGGCTTCCGTCTTGTCGGCCACGCTATCCATCATGGCCGCCACGAAGCTGTGGCCTAAGATCGGCGGGTGGTACGCGTCGCTCGCAGCCGTATGCATCTACGCCGGCATCGTAGCGGTCATGATGCAGATCCTTCCTGCGGTGAACGAGGTTCCCGAAGGCTTTCCGGCGGAAACCCTCTACAATTTCAGGACATCCTCGCTCGCGGGTCATGTGATATTCTGGACGATGCTCGGCGTTGCTTTCGACATCATCCGGCTATGGTCCGACGCACTGTGGCCGAAGCGAGGGACAAACGCGGCCTGACAGTCCGCGAACGCGCCGACCGTTTCCATTCAAGCGTCCAATGTTGAGAGGTTTCAGAAATGTCCGTTAACGTAGGCCTCGACATCGACCGCGGTCGGCCGCTTCCCGCTATAGGTACGACCGAAGCGAAGCTCCAGCAGAGAAAACTGGACGCCCTACGTCGCGGCGTTCACCGCATCCAAGACCACACCGAGATGCCTTTCGGTATCCATCTCGTAGGCATCGGCGGCGCGGGCTGCCGGGTGATCGAGGAATTCCTGAGCACGGCCCCGGAAAACCTGCTCGACAAGCCCGGTTCGAGGTTCACCGCCCTCGCGATCGATGTCGGCGACGATGACCTCCTCAAGGTGCGTACTTCTGCGACCAGGTTCCCAGAGGAGCGCACCCAGGTTGAAACGGTTGCGCTCGACATGGCGTCGTCGGAGGAGCTGCAGGAGGTCGTCGGGAAATACGCGGATTTCCTCAAGCTCGAATACCCCATGTACCATCCGAACCCCGGTTCAACCTCGTGGTTGCCTTCGGGGAAGTCGATACGGGCCGAAGACGGGTCGATGACCCGGGCAGGTTCGAAGGCGCTATACGGCCAGGCGTATTACGATGCCGACAGGCCGATGCAGAAGGCCTTGAAACGGTTCGTCGCCAGCGTCGAAAAGACAGGCGGCAATTCGATCGTGTGCATCGTTTTCGGTCTGGTCGGCGGTACCGGTAGCGGGATCGCCATGGATCTGGCCCGCCATCTCTCCTCGGTCCAGTTCGGCCGCCGGGTCCTCGTGACGGGTCTTGGGATCGCGCCGCATCCCGACGAGGTCACCCCCGACAAACTGACGCGGCTGCATGCTGTCTTCTCCGAGCTGGACGTCCTCTGTGACGAGACCAAGAACGCGGGGATCACGCTCTCGTGCGGCGACCTGTTCAAGAACCCGTTCACCGCGGGTTTCATGATCATTCCCCAGCCTGCGAACGTCAGCGTGTCGGAAGCCCGGGAAGAAGTGAGCAAGCGGCTCGCGAAGCTTATATTCGAACGTCGCGGAGCGAACGTCTGGGAGGCCCTTAGGCTACTCAACTGGGTTGCCGCGCCCTCCACGCAACATTCGGCCGCGAGAACGCCCTGGGGTTCTAGGTGGATACACATGATCGGTTCCGCGCCGGACGGAAGCGGCTCGTCGAACCGCGACTTGCGGAAAGACCTCGGGCTGCTCGAGGACTATCAGCCGGAATTTCTCGAATTGAGGACGTCGGGAACGATCGACGAAAGCGAACGCAAAGCCTGGACAGAGGCGCTGGATTCCGCTTTCAGCCCTGAAGCACCCACGTGCGCCACGGACGGCGGCTCGCCGGGCATCGTTCAATACCTGTTGCCGCGTCTCGCGCTCAAGGACCTGTCGGTTTTCGAAGCCGCTCGGAATGCCTACGACGAAACCGATCTGCTGCATCGCCAGTCCGAACACGCGCTGTTGCTCGACCAGGGAATTGTACTTTGCGAGCCGTCGACCGCGATCGAGGGAATGGCGGGCGCGAGCCTCGGCGGCGGAACCCAGTGGATCGCCGTACCCCGCGATCAGCTGCGCGGCGAATACGCGTAACGGAGGGCGACATGGCACTCGATTGGGAAACGGTGAAGGCAAAGTACGGAAACGGCTACCAGGTCCCGACAATCCGGGGCGGCAAATTCGTGAACATCACCCGTGTCGACGACGTGGCGATCTACATCGAGAGCCCGATCTGGAGCGCGACATTGCAACGCAAGAACCTGGAAGCGGGGGTGGCGTTGATCGAGGAGGGCGTCATCTCCCGCGATCCCGGCCTCTTCGTCGAAGACTACATGATCTACGTGGCGCACGAGCGTGCGAGTTCGGTCGCCCATATTCTCCGAGACCTCGGAATTCTCGATCAGACGGAGACGTTCAGTATCCGTTGTTGATGGTGGCCAAACGCAACCCAACTCTCGCGGACGAAAGAGGCACGCCACCTGGCTCCGATAACCGCGTCGGCATAACCAATCACATCCAGAGGAGATACATAACATGGCATCGTCATCAATGTACCACAGCGCGACGGGGACCCAGTCGCCCCATTGCATCCACGCGATCGGGATCGGCCGCACCGGGGCCGCCTACATCGAAGCGCTGCTCCGGACGGGCGAAGTCGAAGACCTTCTGGCTTCCGACTCCCGCGCCACCTGCGCCGTGATGATCGTCGATATCGGCGAGCAGGACATGAACGTCGCGATCGACTACGCCAACTCGTTCAAGCAGCGCCTGCAGTCCCGCGGCGTTTCGGCCGACAAGTTCAATTTCCAGGCGATCGCGCTGCCCGTCCCGGACAAGCAGGAGTTTTTCGAAGGTCTTAACCGGACCCGCGAGTTCCTCAAGCTGGAATATCCTCGCTATTACTGGAACCCGAACTTCGAATCCTACGTCTCGCACAAGTACGTTCTGCCCGAAGCCGGAAACCACTTCCCGCGCCTGGTCGCGAAGGGCATCTACGCCAACGCCTACTACGCTGGCGAGCGTCCGATGGACGTCGCCCTGCGCAGCTTCGTGGACACGGTCGAGCAGGCGCAGCTACCTTCGATGGTCCTCGTTCCGTTCAGCATCGCGGGCGGCACCGGCAGCGGCATCGTGGTCGATCTGGCGCGCCATCTGTCGAACCTCAAGTTCGGTCGCCGCATTCCGGTCATCGGCGTCGGACAGCTCTCTCACGTCGGTGACGGCGAAGAAGTCCACAACGGGGCGGGCCAGTACACAGCGCTCAACGAAATCGACTGCATGCTCGACGACGACAAGAACGCCGGCGTTACCGCCGTATGGGGCGAGCCTTACCGCAACCCCTTCACGGGCGGCTTCTTCGTCGTCAATCCGGAACACAGCTGGCATCGTCTGACCGCCTACACGACGACAGGCGAGAAGGAAGTCCGCCAAAGCTTCCGCCAAATGGTCACCAACCGCTTCGTCGCGGACAGCTTCATGCGGTTCGCCGTCATGGACTACGGCCGCGTCCTGTTCCGCGCCCTTCGCCCGGCGGGTTTCACGGGTGCTCCCCACGAAACCCTGTCCTCGAAGTCGCGCAACTGGACCCTGTTCGATGTCGCGAAGCTGACCCATCCCGGCGTTCAGGTGCTCCCGGGCGAGGCGGCCTCGAAGTGGCAGGCGACGATCGCCCAGTGGATCGACTTCATTCCGCAGTACAGCGGTCTGCGGGACGGGTTCAAGACGGACTATGCCGAGGTCCACATCCACGCATCCCGCGACATGGGCTTCGACAACATCGAAAAGGGTATCAAGGAACTGGTGTCCAAGAACTACCTTCTCGAAGGCGACTCGACCTACCAGACTTATAACCACGAGTTCTTCGATGTCCTGACCTCGTACGCCAACGTCATCATGCCCGGCGTCGCGAAGACCGATCTGCATGCATTCTGGGAAAGCCAGAAGGCGTACGACAAGCTCGACTGGGAAACCAAGCTGCACGAGCATGCCTGGCTCGTGGATATCGGACCGATGCTCTCGGAGCCCGCGATCCGCTTCGAGGGCATGGCCGGGGAATGCATCTGGGGCTGCGCATGCTGGGTCGTCGTTCCCTACGACCAGCTCCGCGGCGACAAGCTGCCCCCGCCGAACCGCAAGGTCATCCGCGAGGAAGCCATCGCCATGATGACCAAGACCGTCGTCAAGACGCCGGGCGGCGAAGCCAAGAAGCTCGCGAAGGCTCACGCCTGATCCGACAGCAGCGACACTGAAACCCGGAGCCGCGCCCACGCGCGGCTCCGAACCAGAAGGGCGAGGGCAAATGCACGAAAAACTCCAGTCATTGATCATCGAAGACGAGCCGTACTACCGCAGCAGCGGTAACGAGGTCGCTCTTTTCAGCGCCGCCATGAAGCGCAAGCTCCCTATGATCCTCAAGGGCCCGACGGGTTGTGGCAAGACCCGGTTCGTCGAGCATATGGCCTGGCGTCTCAAGCTGCCTCTTGTCACGATGGCCTGCAACGAGGACATGACGGCTTCCGATCTCGTCGGACGCTGGCTCCTCGATGCCGAAGGCACGCAATGGCATGACGGCCCTCTGACCACGGCCGTGCGTTATGGCGGCCTGTGTTATCTGGACGAGGTCGTCGAAGCTCGCCAGGACACGACCGTTGTCATTCATCCGCTGACCGACGATCGGCGTATCCTCCCTCTCGACAAGCGAGGAGAGGTCGTGAAAGCCCACCCGGACTTCCGCTTGGTTGTTTCCTACAATCCGGGATACCAGAGCGCGGCAAAAGATATGAAGCAATCGACCCGGCAGCGCTTCGGAGCGATCGACTTCGATTTCCTGCCACAGGCGGTCGAAGTCGAAGTGGTAGCACACGAGAGTGGCGTCACTCCGGAGATAGCCACGAGACTGGTCGCCGTGGCGACCCAGTCGCGAGCGCTACGTGGCAGGGGGCTGGACGAGGGTATCAGTACCCGGATGCTCGTCCATTCCGGCTCTCTGATCAGTGAAGGTATCGGTCCACACGACGCCTGCGCGCTGGCGATGACCGCACCGCTTACGGACGATCCGGATCTTCAGGCCGCGATGAGCGGTTTCGTGGAGGCACAGTTCGGTCCACGCCCATGAATGCCCACTTCGAAGCAATTCAGGGTCCGGTGTCGGCGAGAAAGCTCGGGATGCTTCGCGACATCGATGACTGTGCATATGACGCGCTGATCCGCGCGATGCCGCTGATATCCGATTATCTCAAATACGAGATCGATCTGGCAGACCTGGCTGGGCTGTTGTTGCAGATCGCTAGCGAGAAGCCGGAGGCGGCTCGCGCATTTGCGCACCGAATCGGCTCCGATCCTGCTTTGGTCGGGGATTACCACGGCTTGCGGCGGTGGGCGGTCCATGGGCTGCAGAAGCATCGGAACGATACCAAATGCATGCTCCATCATTTCGAATGGGGCAGCCCGCAGGCGTACTCCGATGAGCAGTCCTTGCACGATACCGAGGAATTATTGCGGGAACGCGGTGCCCTGCTTCATTATCTCGCGGGGTTCGGGTTCTCTGAATTCTCTATCGATCTCCACGAGCCGGATACCGACGGACGCCAAACCCGTGCGGTAACGATCGATGACGGCGTCATTCGCTATCCACGTCGCTTCTACGGCGACACGACTGACCGCGCCCTTCTGCGCCGCGCAAACATCGCGCACGTCGCCGCTCACCTGCGCCATTCTCCGTTGAGACGTCCAGCTGGCAATCGTCGACCCAGTCTGGTGGCTATGACCGCGCTCGTCGAAGACGCCCGCGTCGAACGCCTGATGGTCCAGGAATATCCCGGATTGAAGGCGCTGTGGGGTGGCTATCACACAGCGACCCCCGAGGTGTCCGGTTTCGATTTCGCAGGCCTGTCGGCTCGCCTGGCGCGGGCGTTGCACGACGACACCTACATCGATGCGAACCCATGGGTCGGCAAGGGACGCGAGCTTTTCGAGGAGGCGGCCTCGAAAGGACTCGACGATGTCAATGCTTTCGACCGCCTGGCGCGTACGCTTGCAATAGACCTCGGCAAGATGCGCCTTGAGCCTTCAGCCGACCGTCAACCGGAACCGATATACCGCGACGACAACGCGATCCTCTGGGGACCGGATACCGCGCTTCCGGAGGACCGCGAGCGTCATTCGGAGATCGAGATCGTTGATGCGCTCCAGGATGGCGAGAAGGCGGAACGGGATGTCGAGGGGATCGACGTCCGCCATAGGTACCGGTACCCGGAATGGGACCATCGACTTTCGGAATTACGGGAGGGGTGGGCCACAGTCGTGGAGGAGGAGTTGCCGCGTAGGAAGACCCGGCCTTCGCTTCAACGGCTTACACAACCGAAAATCACTCTCTCCGCGTCCGCACGGGTTCCGGACAGGGCGGTAAGGCTGACGCGCTTGACCGAGGGCGACGAAATCGACCTCAATGTCGTCGTTGAGAACGTGGTTCAACAACGAGCTCGACTATCCCCGGACGGTCGCATCTTCTGTCGCCATGGTCGTCGTCGCCGGTCCACTTCAGTCGTTCTGTTGATGGATTTTTCGATATCCACGGAGCGCTTCGTGCCCGGCAGCTTTACCAAGGTCATCGACATCGAAAAACAGGCTGCACTCGTCATCGCCGAGGCGATGGAGGCCCAACACGACCGCATAGCCATTCACGGTTTTTCCTCGAACGGACGACACGAGGTTAACTACCGGAGGATCAAGGATTTCGACGAGCCGTTCGGGGAGGAGGCTCGTTCTAGGCTGGCCGCATCTGCAAGCCGCCACAGCACCCGGATGGGCGCGGCGATCAGACATGCGACGGCGCTTCTGGAAGCCGAGGCCGCCGACCACAAGGTCGTCCTTCTCCTAACCGATGGCGAGCCTTCCGATATCGACGTGGCAGAAGACGACTATCTGGTCGAAGACGCCCGCGAGGCGGTCGTCAGCGGCCTGTCGCAGCGGGTCAGAACGTTCTGCGTCACACTCGACCGCCGCGCCGATCACTACGCGCGTCGCATCTTCGGACAGCGGAACTTCCTGATCGCCGAACGCGCCTCGACGTTCGCCAACAATACGAACAGGACGCTGACACGGCTCCTCGCCCTGTGAGCGGAAACTTGTGAACCCCTATACCAACGAGAAACCGGAGGAACAAATGACAGAGAGCAAAACCAACGACGCACCGGAACCACACTGTGTACACGTCATCGGCATAGGTCGGACAGGAGCGGTTTACGTCGAAGCCTTGCTTCGGACCGGCGAGATCGAGGACAACCTCGTCAACGAAGGAACGACGTTCGCCTCCCTGATAGTCGATATCGGTGACGATCACATGCAGGTCGCTAACGATTATGCGAGGTCGTTCAAGCCGCGAATGGCGTCGCGCGGCATACCTGCCGACCGTTACCTCCACGGGAACGTCGTACTTTCGACGCCGGAAGCGGGGGCTGTCGGAAAGCAGCTTGCAGCTGCCCTTCAACAGTTCGCGAACAAGGTGAAAGAAGCCAAGCATCCTTCGACCGTGTTCGTCGCCTGCAGCCTTGCCGGAAAAACCGGAAGCGTGATGGTGGTGAATATCGCTCGCGAACTGGAGAAAATCGGCCTCGGTGATAACGTCCGGGTCGCTGGCGTCGGTCAGCTCAGCCACAGCGGTGACGGAGAATACAGCGACAGCGTCGATCAGACGAAAGCGCTGGACGAGATCGACGCAACCTGCGGCGCGGTGGAAAACAACCCGTTTTCGGGCGGGTTCTATGTCGTTCCGACCGAGCACAGCTGGCAGCGCCTCACCGCCTACACCACGACAGGCGTGAAAGAGGTACGCCAGTCGTTCAAGCAGATGGTCACCAATCGGTTTGTTGCGGATTCGTTCATGCGGTGGGCTGTGTCCGACAACGCTTCGCACCTCATCCGCATGATCAAGCGGTGCGGCGGCAAGCTCAACATGTTCGGCATCGCGAAGTTCAGCCATCCTGGCGTCCAAGTACTTCCGGGACAGGCGCGATCGATCTGGGATGCCGTTTTGCAACAGTGGATTTCGTTCGTGCCGCAGTACTCGGGTTTGAAGGAAGGTTTCAAGACCGACAGTGTCGAAGTCCATATTTACGCCGCGCGGGATATGCGCATCGACGTGATGGAAGCCGAACTCAAAGACATCCTGGTTTCGAACTACCTCAAACAGGGCAGCTCGGACTACCAGGCCTACAAGAACGAGTTCTTCGATGAACTGACCTCCTACGGCAACATTATCTTGCCGGGCATCGGGAAAAAAGATCTCACGGCGTACGGTCGCTCGAACGGATGATCGGCTAGCCATGAGTTGGAGTGCACCTGACGTGGGGTGAGGGCGCTCGAACGGGACGGCGGGCTCTCCAAAAAGAAGCCCGTCTGACCCGATAGAAGTGATCGAAGACCGAATGCCCTTATCAACCGGACAAGGAGACCATAGTTAGAGCCGTTAAAGGCCACCGTGCTTCAGGCTTGCCCATTTGGTGTCGCCAAGATCCGAGCTGTCCCCATGGTACCCGTGGCGTATGAGGGAATAAGGTACAAGGGGACGCTCTGCGACGACTGCAAATCGCGCGTAGAATAATGTCCGTAGCCTGTTCCGCAGCGTTGCGCGTTGACGCTGTGCCGATGTTATCGGCCCATGCTCGACCCGGGAGATCGCCGTATATCCGGTCTCGTCGAGAAGCTGGGCGATCATCTCGAATGTCAGACCTTCGCTGAAAGGAAGCCGGGCCATGATGCCGGCATGTTTCTCCGTCATGACGTTTTCGTATAGGGGATCATGACCGATGAATCGCTCGAGGCACCGTACGCCGATTTCGGCGCACCGTCCGATGAACGGCTTGGTCGCCCAATTGCCGTCGAAGACGATTAGCTTGCCACCCGGCTTGAGCACCCGTAGCCATTCTGCAATAGCCTTACGCGGGTCCGTCAGCGTCCAGACAAGGTGACGGCAAACGATCGCGTCATAGGTATCGTCGGCCTCCATCGTGTTTTCCGCATCCCCGAGAACGAAACGCACTTTAGAGGACCCGCTGTGTTTTTTCCGGGCGACCGCGAGCATCTTCTCGGAAAAGTCGATTGCCGTTACGTCATGCCCTAACGAGAGAATGACCTTCGTTATTTCGCCGGTCCCGCAGGCAAGCTCGAGGACCTTCTTATCCCCGTCTCCCAGAATGCTCCGGATAGACGCCGTCCAGGCATCCTGTTCGGGTCCGGGGGCGATGCGATGCCCGAAGGCCAGGTCAAAGGTCTCCGCTCTGAGGGACCAGTACTCCCGGATGTCTTCTTTGAGATCGTAGTTCCGCGGGTTCACAGGTTTCCCTTCCTCAACTAGCGGCCCTGAGCCTGCCCTCGCGAGCCAGATCAACCCGACCGCGCGGCAGGAAACGAATGTTACAGCTGCCGTGTCCGATGGTTTCTACCTCGGCCTCGACGCCGAAGACTTCGCGGATGCAACGCACCGTAAGCACATCGGACGGCTTGCCGAGCGCAACCAATGACCCGTTTTGCATAAGCGCGATCCGGTCGCAGAACAGGGCCGCATGGTTGAGATCATGCAAGGCAGTGACTACAGTAAGGTCGAGTTTCCCGACCAGATCGAGAAGGTCGATCTGGTGGCCGATGTCGAGATGGTTGGTCGGTTCGTCAAGCAAAAGCACCTTGGGTTCCTGTGCAAGGGCCCGGGCGATATGAAGCCTCTGGCGCTCGCCGCCCGAGAGGGTGTGCCAGTATCGTCCCGCGAGATGATCCATGTCCACGTTTCGAAGCGCCCGGTTCACGGTCTCAGCGTCTACCTGTGTCCAGGGTGTATATGCGCCGAGGTGAGGAGTGCGGCCAAGCTCTACCGCCTGACGCGCGGTGAGGCGTTCTCCGGTCTCCGCTTGCTGCTCCACCAGGGCGATGCTTCGGGAAACGTCGCGCCTGCCGATTTTCGACAGCGGTTGACCATCCAGTGTTACACTGCCGACCTGAGGCTTGCGTATTCCGGAAAGAAGGGACATCAACGTCGTCTTCCCAGAGCCGTTAGGGCCGACTATGCCGAAGAATTCGCCGTCCGCAACGTCGAAGGAAATCGACTGGAGGAGGGCTGTTCCGCCTATAGACCAAGAGAGGTCATTTGCCGATAGCTTCATGCCCGTTCTCTCTTTTTGGCTAGAATGACGGCGAACACCGGTGCGCCCACCAGCGCGGTCACCACACCGACGGGGAGAACCTGTCCGGGAATGAGGGTGCGCGAGCATATATCCGCGAGGATCATGAAAACCGCGCCGATGAGTGCCGATGCGGGCAGAAGTACACCGTGTCTCACACCTACCAGCATTCTTGCCGCATGGGGGATCACCAGGCCGACGAACCCAATCGAGCCGACGATCGACACCATCGTCGCGGTCATAACGGCAGATGCGCCGATAACGACGATCTGGGTCCGAAGCACGGAAATGCCGAGTGACGCCGCCGAGTTCGAACCGAACGCGAACGCGTCGAGCGCACGCGAGTGCCATAGACAGATGACGAGGCCAAGGAGGGTTGCCGGAACAGCAAGGTACGCGTCTGGCCACCTTACGCCGGACAGGTTTCCGAGAAGCCAGAACATGATGCCACGCGCCTGCTCGGCGGTAGCTGCCTTCGTCACGATAAAGGATGTCAGCGCATTGAAGAGTTGCGATCCGGCGACACCTGCCAGGATGATGGCGGTGGGTCCGGTACCGGTTTTCACGGCGAGGAGGCTAATCAGCAGGAACCCCACGAGCGCTCCGAGGAATGCACCGAGGGGGAGGCTCAGCATACTGGTGCCCAGCCCGAGGATGGCGACACTGACCGCTCCCGTAGAGGCTCCCGCCGAAATGCCGAGAATATAGGGATCGGCGAGAGGGTTGCGCAGCAGGGATTGCAGCACCACTCCGGAGATCGCCAGTGCCGAACCGCAACACGCGGCAACGACAGCCCGGCTCAGCCGATAACTCCATACGATACCTTCATCCAATGGGACGACGGGATATCCGGAACCCCACACCTTGTTGGCGATCGTCTGCCCGACGATCGTCACGGGGATCGCGGTTTCGCCGATCGCGGCCCCCATGCAGACGCTCACCAGGAGGACGGCAACAGCGGCAAGGACCATCCCTGTCTTGAAGAAAGGTGAGCCGGGCCGGGTCATTTCGCGAGCCCGGCCTTCTCGATGGCGGTGGCTAGCGTCTCGATGCCCTCGATCGTGCGTATCGTCGGGTTCATGGCTTGGGCGTCCATCGAAAAGACGTGGCCCCGCTCGACGGATTCCATCAACCGCGTTACGGGGTCGCTCTCGAGAAACGCCATCTTGGATTCGAGGCTGTCCATCGGGTAGCGGCGACGCTCCATCGACCCGGCGACGATGACGGTGGGGTTCTTCTTCGCGATCGTTTCCCAACCGACGGTCGGCCACTCGTCATCTGTCTCGATGACGTTTTTGATGCCGAGCGCGGACATAATGTAGCCGGGCGCACCGTTCTTGCCCGCAACGTAGGGGTCTGATTGCGCAGCGCTAGAGAACCAGAATACCGCCGACACCTTTCCGTCCAGTCCCGCGACTTTCGCCCGTGCCGTTTCCTCTCTTTTCTCCAGATCCGCGATGACCTCTTCGCCCTTGTCCTGGATGTTGTAGATCGCCGCCAGGTCGCGGATTTCCCGGTAGACAAGCTCCATGGTGAACACTTGATGTCTCACCCCGTCGCTCGCAGCGGAATTTTCCTTGCCGACGCAATCCGAAGGCGAGGTGTAAACCGGAATTCCGAGCTCCTCGAACTGCTCGGGTTTCGCGACGACGCCCTCCGGCCCTACCTGCCATTGGAACTGGACGGTGATCAGATCCGGCTTTTTAGAGAGGACGCTTTCGAAACTCGGATCGTTGTCGGCAAGTCGTTCGATTTTGGAATCGATCTCTTCGTAACCCTTGAGGACCGGACCCACCCAGAGGGCCGTACCGACGACTTTGTTAGCGAGACCCAGTCTGTAGAGGATTTCGGTGCTGCTCTGACCGATCGAAACCGTCCGGGTAGGGGCATTCTCGATCGTGATGTCGCGACCGCAATTCCGTATCTTGAGTGGATACGATGTCTCGGCAGCCTGCACTGTGGACGTCAGCGCGGCTGCGAAAAGGACAGGGCTGAGGGTGCGGATTAGGATGTTCATCGAGTTCCCCTTTGTCGGTATTCGTGACCATGTTTCCGGACACGTGCCGCGTTTGAGCGTCCGTGTTCGGAAACAAAAAAACCCACGTGTCGCGAAGCGAACGTGGGGCGTCGTTACCGTGGATTTGGATGGCGTTGTTGCCAGCGAAGAAAAGCTAGCCAACACGTACTATGACGTCAACAGCTTTTGTTGGCGAATGGCGAGTACCTCCCAAGCGCATTTCCACATCGCTACTGCCAACTCGTTGTTGACTCGAGCCAACCTCTCACCTAGTCTTCGTGAAATCGGTATGGCAAAGATGCCATCGAAATACGGGTGATGTGACCCCACGCTTTTCGCTTTGCGGAACGTGGGTTTTTTTGTGTTCGGTTTTCGCCGGGCAGCCTGTCGGCAACAGAGCCGAACTACATAGGTGGCAAAAAGGCCCCGGAACGAACTGCCCTCAAGCAGCTCGTTCCGGGGCCTTTTTTGTTCCTGCGAGGGAGAAGGAACTCGAGGCGGAGCGACCGGTCAGTCGCCGCTCCGGCAGACGACTGTTTCGCGGGGCGGGCCTCCCACCGCTTCGCGTCCATCATGTCCGAGGCCTGCGCTCACGACGAATGCAGGCGTCGGAAAACGACCATCCGCCAAACCCAGAAACTACAACGTGAGGAGAACGACTATGTACCACGGCGATATCACCAGCAGCAAAGACACGGTCGGCGTTGCCGTCGTGAACTACAAGATGCCAAGGCTTCACACCAAAGCCGAAGTCCTCGAGAACGCGCGCAACATCGCGAACATGATCGAGGGAATGAAGGTCGGCCTTCCGGGCATGGACCTCGTGATATTCCCGGAATATTCCACCCACGGCATCATGTACGATTCCAAGGAAATGTACGAAACCGCCTCCCAGATTCCCGGCGAAGAAACCGCGATTTTCTCCGAGGCATGCCGCAAGGCGAATGTGTGGGGCGTCTTCTCGCTGACGGGCGAACGTCACGAGGAGCATCCCAAGAAGGCTCCCTACAACACGCTTATCCTGATGAACAACAAGGGCGAGATCGTCCAGAAGTACCGGAAAATCATGCCCTGGGTTCCGATCGAGGGATGGTACCCGGGCGATTGCACCTACGTGTCCGAGGGGCCGAAAGGTCTCAAGATCAGCCTCATCATCTGCGATGACGGAAATTATCCCGAGATCTGGCGCGACTGCGCGATGCGCGGCGCGGAACTGATCGTCCGCTGCCAGGGCTACATGTATCCGGCAAAGGACCAGCAGGTCCAGATGTCCAAATCCATGGCATGGGCGAATAACGTCTACGTCGCGGTGGCGAATGCTGCGGGTTTCGACGGCGTCTATTCCTACTTCGGTCATTCCGCCATCGTCGGCTTCGACGGCCGAACGCTCGGCGAGTGCGGCACCGAGGAAAACGGCATCCAGTATGCCCAGCTCTCTGTGTCGGCGATCAGGGACGCCCGTAAGAACGGGCAGTCCCAGAACCACCTCTTCAAGCTTCTCCACCGCGGCTACACGGGCCTCATCAACTCTGGTGACGGCGACAAGGGTACGGCTGCATGCCCGTATAACTTCTATGCGAAGTGGATCAGCGATCCGGAGGGCACGCGCGAAATGGTCGAGGCAATGACCCGCGGCACTGTCGGAACGGAAGAATGCCCGATCGAGGGTATTCCCAATTCCACGACCGCCCATCGTTGATGCCGTGATCAGCACTCTCCTGGCGGGCGGCCTGTCCGCCAGGAGAGATCATATAGGGATTTCAGCATGCAGCCCAGGACCAACCTCGATCAAGCTTCCGTCATACCCGACGCCCTGCAGGATTTCGCGATCGTCGAGGAGCCGTTTTATCGCGCCTCCGGTGAGGAAGTCGCGCTGTTCGAGGCCGCTTACCGGATGCGCATTCCCGTCATGCTCAAGGGGCCGACCGGATGTGGCAAGACCCGTTTCGTGGAACACATGGCATGGCGTCTCGGCCAGCCCCTGGTGACCGTTTCCTGTCACGAAGACATGACGGCCGCCGACCTCGTAGGGCGATTTCTGCTCGACGCCGACGGCACCAAGTGGCACGACGGCCCACTCACCATGGCGGCCCGCCTTGGCGCGATATGCTATCTCGACGAAATAGTGGAAGCCAGGCAGGACACTACCGTCGTCATCCATTCTCTGACCGACGACCGTCGTATTCTCCCGTTGGAGAAAAAGAACGAGGTGGTGCGCGCTCATCCGGATTTCAGGATCGTCGTGTCCTACAATCCCGGATATCAAAGCGTCCTGAAGGACCTCAAGGAATCTACAAAGCAGCGGTTTTCGGCGATCGGCTTCGACTACCCGGACGACGTGGCGGAAGCGGAGATCGTAGCGAAGGAAGCGGGCGTGGAGACCGCAATAGCGAGCGCATTGGTTCGCGTCGCGCAGCGGTCGCGCAATCTACGCGGTCACGGTCTCGACGAGGGGGCATCGACGCGAATGTTGATCCATGCGGCCATGTTGACGAGGCAGGGCATTCCGATCGCCCAGGCCTGTCGGATGGCGATCGTTCTCCCTATCACCGACGACCCCGACGTCCGCGAAGCGTTGACCGCCGCCGTATCGGTCTGTTTCTGATGCCTTCGCACGCCGACCTCCTCAATGCCGGGCGATGGGATGCCGAGTGGAAGTCGGCTCACGAAAGAATCGACCAGGCCGGGTACGGTGATCTCGTCGCCAGCGCCTACCGTCGACGGGGACCCGAGCTCGCGGATATCGTGGGGCTGGAGCCCGTACTGAGGTTGGGTCGTGCCGTCTCGGAGTTCGCGATCCGGACGGACAAGCGGACGACTTCCATTCTGCCGGACAGCGCCGTCGCCGTGGCGGAACTACTTCACCGACCGGACGCAGTCATCGAATGGCTGCTCATCGTGGAGAATGCAGCGAAGGCCGCTCCCTCAGCGATCGTCGCGCTGCTGGAGAACAGCGCGAAAATCCTCGGCAGGGTCGATCTCGCCGGGTTCAAAGCGTTCGTGTCGATGGGTATCGCCATCGGACGTCGCCACCCCGAAAGGCAGGCGGCATTCTTCAAGATGGAAGACCCGGAGGCCAGGCGATTCTTCGACGTCGAGGAGGGGGCGGATCGATACGCCGCCCTGCAGGGGACGCTTAGACCGTACCTGCGCGCCGTGTGGGGCATCGAGCCACCCATGCAGGTCGCCGCACCCGACATGCCCGAGCCGATGCGACGCCGCGTGGGGTTCGGAGGCGGGGGCATCCGGATGCCGCCCTCGTTTTCCGGATTCGAGGGTGAAGAGTCGCGTCGTATCTATCGCGCCGCCGTCGCCCACGTCGGCGCTCACCATCACTTCACGGAGCAGCTTTTCCCCGTCGGAGCGTTGAAGCCATTCCAGCTTGCAGTCATTTCCGTGATCGAGGACGCTCGCGTAGAACGCCTGGCGATCCGCGAGTTGCCGGGTCTCGCAGAACTGTGGCTGCCTTTTCATGTCGCCAAGCCCGGCGGTCCGCCCTTGGCCACGTCGCTCCTGGCAAGGCTTGCGAGAGCCCTGATCGACAGCGACTACCGCGACCCCGATGGCTGGATCGAGAAGGGACGAACGCTGTTCGAGCAGGCAGCCGACCTCGATCTGTCCGACCAGTCGCTCAGCAGGACGATCGGCGGTCTCCTCGGCAACGACCTCGGTCAGATGCGTATCCGGTTCGACGCCAAGGGATATGTCGTCCAGCCCGCATATCGCGACGACAACATCGGTATCTGGGATTTCGGCGACGCAGCGGAACCGGCAATCGAAATGCAGGACATCGTCGAAGGCGCTCGGGTCGAGCAGCAGCAGTGTGACGACGGGAAACCGGATGACGAAGCCGAAGACAGAGGCGATAACGAGGCTGTCGGAAAGGTATGCCTGAGCCGCGATGCGTCCGATGGAGTTCTCGTCGCCCGGTATCCCGAATACGATTATCTCGCGCGCAAGGATCGCACCGAGTGGTGTTCCGTTCGAGAACACCGGGTTCCGGAAAAGCCGGCCGACGCGATCATTCTCGCCGAGAGGGCACATGCCGATATCTCGTCGAAGCTGGCGAACATGATCCGTGCCGCGCGGACGGGCCGAACCGAACGCTTGCGACGACAGGCGGACGGCGATGTCCTCGACGTGGACGCCTGCATCGACGCTGCGATTTCCAGTCGGATGAACGTAGCTCCCGATTTCAGGGTCTACAGCCGTTACGAACGGAGAAGTCGAGACCTATCCGTCCTGATTTTGCTCGACGTGTCGAACTCCACCGCCGATGCCGTTCAGGGAGGGACGAGGAAAGTCCTCGACGTGGAGCGCGTTTCAACCGCCCTGTTATCGAGCACGATAGCCGGGCTCGGCGACAAATTCGCCTTGGCGGCATTCTGTTCAGACACACGTGAAGACGTCCGGTATTTCCGGATCAAGGATTTCGCGGAGCCCTACGATCTCAGGACAAAGATGCGTCTCGCCGGGCTGGATAGCGGAATGTCCACCCGGCTCGGAACGGCTATCAGGCATGCTGCCGAGGACCTTTCACGGCAACGAAGCTACCGACGTCTGTTGCTCGTAGTCACCGACGGGGAGCCCTCGGATATCGACGTGGACGACGAGCGTTACCTCGTGGAGGACGCCCGGGCCGCGGTCCATTCAGTCAATCAGAAGGGCATCGACACGTTCTGCGTGGCGCTCGGCTCCGACGCACCGTCCTACGCCGACCGGATTTTCGGTCGCAAGGGAGCGACGACGGTAACGAGGGTCGAGCAACTGCCGTCCCACCTTCCGGCGATTTTTCACAGGCTGACCCGATAGGGGCGAGCCTGGCCAACACATCAAGAGCATAGTGAGGAGGAGTACCGATGTCACAGAAGGTTTATCCGGTACAGCAACCGGTCAAGGACCGCGCGCTTATCGATAGGACCAAATACGACCAGTGGTACGCGGCAAGCGTTAGCGACCCGGACGCATTCTGGGCCGAGCATGGCAAGCGGATCGACTGGTTCAAGCCGTTCTCAGTCGTGAAGAACACGTCGTTTACCGGGGACGTTTCGATCAAGTGGTTCGAAGACGGCGAAACGAACGTCTCCTACAATTGCATCGACCGCCATCTCGACCAGCATGGGGATCGGACCGCGATCATTTTCGAGGGCGACAATCCCTACGTCGACCGCAAGATCACCTACAGCGAACTTCACGAGCATGTCTGCCGCATGGCGAATGTCATGAAGAAGTATGGCGTGAAGAAAGGCGACCGGGTTACCATCTATATGCCGATGGTCCCCGAGGCAGCATACGCGATGCTCGCCTGCGCCCGGATCGGAGCCGTGCATTCGGTCGTATTCGGGGGGTTCTCGCCCGAAGCCCTCGCCGGCCGTATCGTGGACTGCGAGTCGACGTTCGTCGTTACCTGCGACGAGGGCGTTCGCGGCGGCAAGGCGGTACCTCTCAAAGACAACGCGGACAAGGCAATCGACATCGCCGCACGCCAGCATGTGCTTGTCGACAAAGTCCTCGTCGTGCGACGTACTGGCGGCAAAATCGGCTGGGCACCCGGACGGGATGTCTGGCACCACCGGGAGGTCGAGACTGTCGACGCCACGTGCGCTCCGGAAAGCATGAACGCCGAGGACCCGCTTTTCATCCTCTATACGTCGGGTTCCACCGGAAAGCCCAAAGGTGTCGTCCATACGACAGGCGGATACCTCGTATACGCCGCAATGACCCACGAATACGTGTTCGACTATCACCCGGGAGATGTCTACTGGTGCACGGCCGATGTGGGCTGGGTCACCGGGCATTCCTACATCCTATACGGCCCCTTGGCGAACGGCGCGACGACCTTGATGTTCGAGGGCGTGCCGACCTTCCCCGACCAGGGTCGTTTCTGGGAAGTCATCGACAAGCACAAGGTCAACATCTTCTACACGGCCCCGACCGCAATACGGTCGTTGATGGGTGCGGGCGACGAGTTCGTCACCCGGTCGCACCGGTCCAGTCTGCGTCTGCTCGGTACCGTCGGCGAACCGATCAACCCGGAGGCATGGCAATGGTACCACGATGTCGTGGGGCAGGGGCGTTGTCCGATCATCGATACCTGGTGGCAGACGGAAACAGGCGGCCACCTCATTACGCCCCTGCCGGGCGCGACCGATCTCAAGCCGGGATCGGCGACGACGCCGTTCTTCGGTGTCAGGCCCGAACTCGTGGACAACGACGGCAATGTCCTCGAGGGGGCGGCTGACGGAAACCTGTGCATCGCGGACAGCTGGCCCGGCCAGATGCGCACGGTCTACGGCGACCACGACCGCTTCATTCAAACATACTTCTCCACCTACAAGGGCAAGTACTTCACGGGAGATGGCTGCCGTCGTGACGAGGACGGCTACTACTGGATCACGGGGCGCGTCGACGACGTGCTCAACGTGTCGGGCCATCGCCTCGGGACCGCGGAAGTGGAATCCGCTCTCGTGTCGCACGATCTCGTTTCGGAAGCGGCGGTCGTCGGCTACCCGCATGCCATCAAGGGGCAAGGCATCTACTGCTACGTGACACTGATGGCCGCCGCAGAGGAATCCGATGAACTTAGGCAGCAACTCGTCAAGCATGTCCGCAGCGAAATCGGGCCCATCGCCGCACCGGACAAGATCCAGTTCGCGCCGGGCCTGCCGAAAACGCGTTCGGGCAAGATCATGCGCCGGATTTTGCGGAAGATCGCGGAGGATGATTTCGGAGCTCTCGGGGATACTTCCACGCTAGCCGATCCGGCTGTCGTGGATGATCTTATCGCGAACCGTCAGAACAAAGCGGCAGCTTGATAAAAAGGGAACGAACATGAGGCTGATGTTTCTAGGCGCGCCGGGTGCCGGCAAAGGCACACAGGCGGAAATAGTGTCCCGTCGGTACAAGATTCCGCACCTGTCAACCGGAGAGATACTGCGTTCGGAAGTCCGTTCCGGTACAGAACTCGGGCTCTCGATCCGCTCGACTATGGAGGCGGGCGGTCTCGTCTCCGACGATCTCATTTCCGATGTCGTCGCCCGCCGTCTCCAACAAGGCGATGCGGCTCGGGGCTTCATACTCGACGGATTCCCCCGAAACGTGGCACAAGCCCGGTGGCTCGACGGCTTGCTCGCCGACGAGAGGCTAGACGCCGTTGTCGAGCTGGTCGTAGACGAAACCGTTGTACTGGAACGAGTCCTGAACAGGGCCAGGGCCGCACTCGCGAATTCCACAGAGGTCCGGAAGGACGATGACGTCGATACGATGCGGGTGCGTCTGGAGGCCTACCGCGTAGCGACGCGTCCTCTGTCGGCATACTACCGCGAGCAAGGCCTGCTCTTCAGGGTCGACGGAATGAAGGGAGTGCACGAAGTGACCGACGAAATCCTGGGCATCACTGCCCGCGAGACGGTCGCCGAGCAATTCGGTTAGCGACCGCATTTCGAAGCTAACGCGGATGACTCCCTTCGCACCGCCGCCGAAGGGAGCGGATCGGCTGCTGTTCACCCTCGATGCAGCGGCAGCCGATCAATCTTGGGAGGGTATCGCCGGGGTCCGCCGCCGACACCGCTCGGTGCTTCTTCCGGGATACTCCTCTCCGGTCTTGCCGGAGGGGAGTGGTCGTTTGCCGTTCCGTCTGTCGGGAGCGGCAAACGACCTGTTTCGCGCGCGTCGGCGGTTCAGTGCATGATCTGGTTGAGGAAGATCTTCGTGCGCTCCTGTTCCGGGTTGTCGAAGAACCTAGCCGGGGTATTCTGTTCGATGATGCGGCCTCCGTCCATGAAGACAACGCGGTCAGCGACCTGCCGCGCGAAACCCATCTCATGGGTCACGCAAAGCATAGTCATCCCTTCCTCGGCGAGGGTCACCATCGTGTCCAGAACCTCCTTGACCATTTCCGGGTCGAGTGCCGAAGTCGGTTCGTCGAACAGCATTATCTTGGGCTTCATGCACAGCGCGCGGGCTATCGCTACGCGTTGCTGCTGACCGCCCGACAGCTGGCCAGGATACTTGTTTGCCTGTTCGGGAATCCGGACCCGTTCCAGATAGTGCATCGCGATCTCGTCTGCCTGCTTTCTCGACAGCTTTCGTACCGACATCGGTGCCAGAGTGCAGTTCTCGAGGATGGTCAGATGCGGGAACAGGTTGAAGTGCTGGAACACCATCCCGACCTCCCGTCGAACTTCGTCGATCTTCCTGAGATCTCCGGTGAGTTCGACGCCGTCCACGACGATCTTGCCCTGCTGATGCTCCTCGAGACGGTTTATGCATCGGATCATCGTGGATTTTCCGGACCCGGACGGTCCGGCGATGACGATGCGCTCCCCGCGCGAAACTTTGAGATCGATCTCGCGCAGGACCTGGAACTCGCCGTACCACTTCGACACGCCGACCAGTTCCGCTATGGCCGCATTGTCCTTCCCGGAATCGCCGGAGTTCGGGCCCAAGGTCGTTTCGAGGTTCGTTGGCTCAGTCATGGTCATCGATCGAAGGCCGCGAGGCGTCGTTCAGGAAACGTGGGCTTCGGGCGAGAGCGCCCACTATCATGTTTATCACGCGGCCTGCCGCGATCGCGGTGACGTCGTTGACATCGCGGGAAGGTGTCATCTCCACGATGTCCATTCCCACGACACGCCCCTTGCGGACAAGGCCCTGCAACAGGGCACGAAGCTGATGGTAAAGCACGCCACCGGGCGCGGGAAAGGCGACAGCGGGCATTACCGAAGGGTCCATGCCATCGGCGTCCAGCGTGATATAGTAGTTCCCGCCATCGGGAATACGGTCGAGTACGCCCTGCATACCGACTTCGTGCAGATCGTACGCCGATACGATGTGGGCACCGTATTCGGTCGCGGCCCGAACCTCGCTGGCACCCGCGCTGCCTTGACCGCGAATGCCGATCTGGAACATCTCCCCGACATGCGCCATCTCCGAAGCGCGACGCATCGGACTGGAATAGCCGTCCGTCACGCCGTGAACCTCGTCGCGCCAGTCGATGTGGGCGTCGATCTGGATGATCGTCAGCTGGCCGTCATGCCCGGAATAGGCCTTGAGGACCGGTATCGGTATCGAGTGATCCCCGCCGAGAACGATCGGCACCGCCCCGGCGTTCAGGATTTTACGGATGGCGTTTTCGATGCGTACCGATGTACCCGCCAGATCCTCGCGATCCACGGTGACGTTACCGCAGTCGACGACCTTGATTTCCCTCCCGTCGAGTACCGTGCCGCCGACGTCGAAATCGAACCGCTCGTCCATGGACTGAAACCGTCCCGACGCTGCCCTGATGGCATCGGGAGCGTTCGCCTGGTCGCAATCTAAAGCTTCGGCGCTGTAAGGCCGCCCGATCGGTGCGCCGATGACCGCGACATGTGCGTCGAGCTGATCGAGGTCGGAGACCTTCGGGCATGAAAATATCGTCCCAACGTCGCTGTACTCGGTTGGCATAATCCGTTCTCCAATGTGCATGATGGACCACTTCCCTCGGAAGGTGTCAGGGTGAAACAGGGTCTCCGGCGGAGGGGGTGAATTGCGGGAGGTCGTGCCGCTGGATGACTTCGTCAACCGGAGCGTCGCGTAGGACGCGGCCTTTATCGAGAAGAATGGCGCGGTCTGCTACCCGCCGCGCGAAACCGAAATCGTGGGTCACGATGGCCATCGTCGTTCCCTGGGACGCGAGTTCCCTGAGGTAGATGCCTGCATTCGACGCATAGCGTTTTCAGCTAAAAGGCGAGAACGGTACTCTAGAAGGTTTTGAAAACAAAAAAACGCGGGGCCTCGTCGAGGATACTGTATTTGTATGGCAATAACGAATTCATTATCTCATTTAATACTTTGATATAAGCAGATAGAATGCTGTTTCGCAAGGAATACGCTAGGATAAATTTTTTCTAGGAGGAAATGCCTATTTTGTATTTAGGTCACATTGGTGAATTTGGGACATGTTTTGCTGATTTCCACAAGTATCGCGAAATCAACGTGCTTCTCGGCGGTGTCGTAGTTCCATAATATAGATTATGCGATAAAGCGCTATAACAGGGTACATTCTATTTTAAACTGCAACATGCCAATGAATTCATGTGGTTAGCCATGGAGGAAATTGGATGT
>NZ_VDGD01000024.1:0-36043 GCF_024701725.1 Ochrobactrum sp. XJ1 | reverse complement strand
CGCTCGCGGAAGCTGGAACCCCGCGGATTTCCAGCGGTGCGGCCGCCTTCCTTCGCATTATGGGCTGCTGCGGATAAATGTCCGTCATGAAGGCGGACAAACGCGCCATTATCACCGCAGCAGCCAAAGCTCAGGCGATTGCCGATTATCTGCATGGGCTTACATCGATACACGGATCGGAGGTCGCGTAAGCGACCTCCATGTCAAACAGGCCTTTTCTGCCGCATCAGATCTGACAGAAATGACAAGATTATGAGATATTACTGTGTTCTGGAGCGAGCGGTATTATAAACATCGCCACGCTCACGTTTTCCAACTGCCACGACCAACACCGTTACAGTGTCGTCGTTGACGGAATAAACCAGCCGATAGCCTAATTGACGTAATTTTATCTTGTAATGGTCAGGCATACCGTGAAGTGAGGCGCTAACGACCCGCGGCGTTTCCAAACGTTCACGCAGTTTTTTCTTTAATTGCTCTTGGATTGTTGAGCCGAGTTTATTCCATTCTTTGAGTGCCGAAGGCAGGAATTCAAGCTTATAAGGCATCGATATCGACCGAAAGGCCCTTTTCGTCGGCTCGTTTCCGGATTATCTCAGTCAGACGAATATCGTCCAGCTTCTCGAGCATGGCTTCATAGACGCTAGCGGGAACCATATAAGCCATAATTCGATTGTGATTAAGAACGGCGACAGCCTCGCCATTAGCCTCGTCCATTACCGCTGACGGACTTTTTTTGAGGTCCGAAACACTAACTGCTATATTTGCTTCCACACGTTGCATAACAAATTCCGTATCCAATTGGGTGCGAAATTTAGTATCATATTAAGTATGGAAGTGCAACAGTAAACCCGATCCTCCCATTGAGGATTGGTTCTTATCGCGCATTTCGAGCAATTGTCGGCTATTCGCAATTGCCATTGCCAACTTCGACTATTTGATTGGATCCGTGCTTTGCGGTTTGGCATCGACCTGGCTTTGTAAGTCTGCCATTTTTTTAACCAACGAAAGCAAGTCACGCGTAGTGCTGTGCGGGAGATTTGCCACGAGTTTCGCAAGTTCGACGCGATCCTTGGCTTCCTCCTCACTTTTGCCCCACAAATGAGGTGCTGCCTCGTAAAGCATGTCGATGGGCATAACGTTCAGCACTTCGCAAATATGAACCATGCGTGTGACGTGGAGTTTTGAAAACGCCCGCTCATAACGGCCATAAACTGGCGTAGACAGTCCCATCAGTGGCGCAAAATCAGCTTGTTTCAGGCCCGCTTTTTCACGTGCGTCGCGCAGGTATTTTGCAAGTCGCTGATCTATTTCTTCAAACGTGCTTATTCCGTTAAAACCTGAACGCCTGAAGACTGGCTTATCGATCTCAGGATCATTGGTCCTTTCCAAAGAATGCTCATTTGCGAAATCCAATGACTCACTACTCACGCTGGAACCCCTTTTACCTGCCGTGCCACAACGGCGATCATTACCATATTTTTCAGAAATAGCAGCACTTCAGAGTTCGTGTTCGCCTGTTTTCAGCGCGCGTTTTATATTGAAATGAAGGAGGAGGGCGCATTCGGCGCTAGCGTTTGGGATTCCAATGCCGATCGTCGTCACATCGGTTATCTGGATTTCACCGCCACAAGGCGCCAATCATTGGCCACCCCCTCGAAGACGGCTTCGATAGCTTTGGGCTCATTCAACCAGCTTAGCGATGCAGACAATTCGCATGCAACAGTCTGCTCTTTGATTGGAATACAACGCAGGACCGACACTTTGGAAGAACGGCCGTAATCGGCGTAATTCCAGTTCGACAATCGAAATAACTCCGTCCTGGCTGTTTCGTCATCAGGCCAAATGGCATCGTAGCTTTGCTTTGCCAGACTAGCGACCTTCCGTTCGTCGGTATGAAGATCCAGATTGGTGCGCAGCGATGGAGCGATATAGATCCCAACGGCAATTCCGACCGCAATGCCGATGAGAAAACTTCGACCAAGCATGATCAGTATCCGTTATCTTTGAGATACTGATCAATTGCGTCTCGAAGTATGACGGTCATCTTGAGACCGTTGTCGTGTGCTGCTTTCTCAAGTCGACGCTTGGTTTCATAATCAAGCGAAACGTTGACGAAATGCTTGCTTTCACGCTCACGAGACTTGCGAAGCTCACGCAGTCGATTACGGGAGTCTTCCCGACGGTTCGCAGTTTCAATAGCACTTGCCCGGTGCTGTTCCGGTGTTGTCTCAAGAGGCGTATACTGCTTTTTCTGTCTTGATGTCGCTGGCGCTGATTCATTTCCAACTTTTGCAGCGTTTTCGTCGCGCGCGTGAGTAACTGGCGGGGGAGAGGCAGTGACTTTGTCCAGATCAATAGAACGTTTTCGACGTTCCGCGACAGGGAAATCAGAAAGAGAGATTTTTCCCTTAGCCATTGATAGTCTCCCCGTCGTGCTCCTTTTTAAGATGCTCCAACTCCTCGACGAATGCATTCACCTCCGCTCTGGCCTTGAGAACCGGTTCACTCGGTTCGAGCATTTGTAGCGTGCCAAGACCGCTGCGGATTTCGCGATAGCAGTTGCGCTCGATCAACTCTGTATCGAGCAACACGGAATTATAACCGTGTTCGCTCAGATTTTGGACGAAAGGGCGAATGATCCGGTATTCCTCCAGATGCCGATTGACGATAGTGATACGTGTTCGCAGAACTGCTTGAGGAATACTACGGTCTAGAAGGTCCGTTCGTGTCGCAATTGCCTCCGCTGTTTCACCAACTGCTTTAATCTCATCTTGGGCGGGCTGAATGGGTGTGATGACGATATCTGAATGGTCGATTATCGTATCCATCACTACACTATCGACGCCCGGTGCGTCGATCAGTATGGCGTCGTAGTTGCCCTCCTGTGACGCCATTAACTTCTCTATATTGTTCTGACGAAGTGCCGTCGCCAGTGAAATCGACGCTGGTACATTATCCTTTGCCTCGCACCGCTTCCACCACTCGGCTAAGTTCTGTCGTGGATCGGCATCAATTAGGAGTACCCGTCGATTTTTGAGTGCGAGTTCACCTGCTGTCAGGATGACTGCGGTCGTCTTCCCCGCTCCACCTTTGCCGCTTACCGAAGATATTCGAAGTGTCACGATGGCCCTCCTGTACCTGGATAATGCTGGTTTTCTTGGTGTCGATTATTGCCTGAAGCGCCGGCAATGCTGCCAACAGGGCGCAAGAATACATGTCAGGATAAGGTACTTTCACACGATGTGACAATACGATTTGTAGCATGTGACACACCATGTGTTCACATCAAATAATCACATCACTCGATAACTGGAGTTTGGGAACATGTTTCTCCCAATCGAGTGTGAACCCCGGAGCCGCGCAAAAGCCGTCCGTGCCGCTCGCACGCAGTCCGGCAAGGGCGAAGAGCGAAGCGTCCCTTGCTGGCGATTACGGAGGGGTACACAAAGGCGAATAAAGCGTTCTGGTGGTGAACCTTGGTGAGCGTAATTTCTTTGCAGCGCCGGGGCGCAGCCTCGGCGTAAGGTAAGCGGAGCGAGGCCAAGTTAGACGAATATTGGATGGCTCCCCTTGTAAATGGTTAGGCAGGATACGGAAAAATGTGCTACATTTTTGCTAAGCAATCGCGAAACACGTCCGCGATTGTCGATTGCTGCGCTGAATTGGAGCTAACAACGCCTATGAATGAAGCAATTAATGAGGGTATGGGGGGCGTAAAACCCAAGCCGCAAACCATTCATAGCCGTGTCTCGGCGGACGAATATGACGCGATCGACGATGCCGCGAAGGCGGCTGATATGACGATGAGCGCATTTTTCAAGGCCGTGTTGCTGCAAGGCGCAGGGGTAAAGCCCATCTTCAATGATGAAGACAGAGCGCTTTTGTCCCTCATGCTTGAGGATATGCGCATGATTGGCATCAATCTTAATCAGGTCGCTCGAGCGCTGAATAGCGGCAAATCGGTTTCAGATGGCGAAATCCGCATGGTGGTGGGTGACGTACAAAAGATGCAGGTTGCGGTTCTAAGTGAATTGAGGCGCGTCACCAAGCGGTCAGGATACAGACACCGCAGCAAGGAATAGCGACCATGGAATTCTTTCTCGGGGCCTTTGAGAGCGAATGGGAGCAGCGCCGTGCGGCGATGCTGCATGAGCTTTCGTTGGGTTCGGGAGTAGCAAGTAGCGCCGAAGAGGAAATGCGTCGTAGATTGCGTGAATTGCAAATCGCTGGCGGTGCTGCTGCAGCAAGTGGCGGCTTGGTGCCGAAAATGCGCGCGCGATCCTCAGAAGCATTTGCGTCCGTACAAAGTGCGGCGAACAGACCGATTGCCGCCGCAAGGCCGATGGAAGCCCGTTTGGTCGCGGTCGCAGCAGGTAGTCAACCGGCTGTGGTGAAAATGGCGTCGTATGGTGGCGGTGCGCGGTTCGGCGCGATGGTCAATTATGTATCGCGTAGCGGGGAAATACGCGTCGAAAAGGAAAACGGCGAGCGCCTTCAGGGTCGCGAGGATCTGGCCCGGTTGCATGGAGATTGGGAGCCATTGTTTCAAAATCGAGCCGAAAGCAGGGATATTGGGACTTTCCATGTGTCGATCGAAGCTGCCGGGTTCGCAACAGAAGAAGCTTTGCACCAGCTCGTACGCGATAGTCTGGCTAGCGCATTCGGTAATCGCAGCTTCGCTTATGCTGTTTCGCAGCCTTCACGTGGAGTTTTACAAGTTGACGGTATTGTAGTGTTGCGCAGTGCGGAAGGGGAACGGTTAACCGGCGACCCGAAGGCAGCGGACATTATTCAGAGGCGTTACAACGAAAGCGCAGCGTCTGATCTGGCGAGGGCGCGGTTCCGTTTTACCGGGTATGGTAATGGCGTGGAATATGGCGCTGCCAAGCTGAGAAATCTGGTCGAGGATCATAAGGGTGATGTTCGCGATGGTAAGGGGCGTGTTGTCTCTGATGCGCGCTCCGCAGGCGACCTGGTGCAAAAGCAGTGGCGTCGGGAGTTGCACAGCCGTAAGGGCAGGGATGTGATGCATGTCATTATGTCTGCCAAAGCTGGCACCAATGTTCAGGCTTTTGAAGGTGCTGTTCGGGATTTTCTGGCCGCGCAGTTCGAAGGACACCGCTACATATTTGCGATGCATGATCCGTTCAGCGACCCGAAAGAGATGGGGCAGGGCGGAAAGCGACCGCATATCCATGCACATGCCATTATCGCTATGCGTTCGGATGCCGGTGATCGGGTCGAGACCTCGCCACAAGTTTTTCGCCAGTGGCGCGAACTTATGGCTGAAAAGGCGCGCGAGCACGGCATCGCTATGGAAATGACCGACAGGCGCGAGTTTGCAAATGCTCCAGCCTATACGCGCAATCAGGTTCGGCCGGTTAATCGCGAGGGACGAACGGAACATGAGGGGACGAGTGCGGCAGCTCAGTCGCGTTATGACGCCAAGCGGTCGGGTCGTCATAGCGTGGCGCGAAGTGCGCGCAGCCGCGAATATACCGTAAAGGTAACTCAGGGTTGGGAGAAACTCGCAATGGCAAGCGGCGATCGTCAGATTTCTGCATATGCTATGCAACAAAGAGATGTAATAGAATCAACTATTTCGCTTCAAGCGGACGTAAATAATTCTAATATCGTTCATGCGGATTTCGGGTCGCAATATCGTTCCAATTTGGTAAAGTTGCAAAATATCATTTTGGAGGGTGAAAAAATGCGCGAAATGTCGAGAAGCGATTTTGAGGCATATGAGAAAGAAGTTGAAACAGCTTTGTTCCGACTTGGCCGCAATCTCGGTCTGGAAGACAAAGCCGATCTGGATCAGGTAGCGCAGTATACGCGCGAACATGTCAATCTAATGCGCGAGCATATGGAATTGACGGAACAGCGTGGATTGACCGTTGAAACACCATCGCAAGAAAGCGAGCCGGATAGCTCGTCGATGCAGATTGCTCGCGAACCCGATTCCGAAATTGCAAAGCCAGCGCATGTTGTCGCGGAAGCAGAGCAGGGCCGGCCATCGGCAGATAATGCCAACGAACTTCATTCCAGCATGGATGACGAGGAGAAAGCGGCGGCAGCATCCTACCGGGCTGAAATGGATCGTTCATTTCCCGATGAAATCACGAGCCGATATTATATTCGTGAGGATCACGGGGGGACGCAGCGAGTCTTTGCCGATTCAATGGGTGAGCGCGAAGTGTTCCAGGACAACGGCGAGAAGCTGCGCGCTAAATCGTTCGATGTTCAGGGTGTTCGCTTGATGGTCGAAACAGCAGCGCATCGCGGCTGGACGAGCATCGAGATAACGGGGAGCAAGGCGTTCCGCCGTGAAACGTGGCTGGAGGGCCAGGCGCACGGCATCTCGGTCAAGGGCTATCAGCCGACCGAACTGGATTGGCAAGATCTGGCGCGTCGCGAGCAGTCCTATTTGCGTAATGAAATTGCTCCAATCGAGGGCAGGGCGCTGGATGCGGCTCATCGGGATCAGGAGCAATCTGCAGGTTCAGATCAGTCGAACAAGATCGATAGAGAGCCACAGAGTGCAGATAATTCCGGAACGCCGCAGTCCAAGACCGTCGACTATAAGGAGGGCGTTCAGGGTATCCTCGTCGAAACAGGCGAAAAGCCCTATCAAGATAATGAAAAAAATGAGCCTTCGCCCTTTGTGGTTATTGAAACCGCCAGTGGCAATCGCACGGTCTGGGGTGTCGGACTGCCGGATTCGTTGCATCGTGCTGGCGCTGAAATCGGCGATGAAATTCATTTGCGATCCACTGGTACGGAACGCGTCCTAAAAACCGTCATACAGGAGATTGACGGGCAGAAGCAGCGTGTCGAACAAATGGTCGATCGCCGGGCATGGGAAGCGAACTTGCTTGAAGAACGGGATCGGGCAGACGAGAAAGTTGAAGGTTCCAAACAACTCGATAATCGCGCGAATATGGAAACAAAGGCCGTCGTTCGGGACGGAGAGACAACCCGTGCAGATCCGCCGCAACAGCAGGTTGCGCGATTGCAGGAACTAAAGCAAGAGCAGCAGCAAAAGAAGGAACGCGACGAACACGAGCGTTAATCGACCATGCGACACGATTACATCTATAACTCACCTCCCGATCCGAAGGCCGACCATGCCCTTGCAAAGTTCTTTGCGGTTCTGTTCTGGCTTGTCCTGGGGCTGGTAGCGATCGTGTACGTAGCTACTGTCGTGAGAAGCTGGTTCAATGCAGTCATCGCGTGGTTAACCGATATGATCAGTTTCCTTGGAGGATTTTTGCCGTTTTGACGGCAAAGAATATTTAATCAGACGGGCACTTTTGCTGCCCGGAATGTTTGAAGTGGGATTGAGATTTAAGCGGGTCTGGGGTCAGTTACAGGAGCAAACTACATTATGGGGCGGGAATAAACGTGCTAAGTCGAATCCGATGCCCGAGTGTAAAACTCAATGTCTTTAATATATCTAATGCATAAATGCCGACCCTATAGCCGGCCGTTGTAGGCGGTGGACTGTGGAGCTCCCCTAGCGTTCCTGACGTGGCCTCAACTCGATCGTTAAAGGGTCGATCTCTTTCATAGTCAGGAGGGCATTCACCCGCCGCGCCGCGTCGCCAGCGCGAAACCACTTGGATGCTGCGTCAATATTGAAGCGTGGGCGCCGACGGCCCTCCTGGGGCTTAGATGCTTCTGTCACAACCTTAACGATCTCATCGATCCGGTAGAGTCCGCCTGCGACAGGAAGAGGCATTTTTCGTTGCTGGAGCGCCTGCCGCTGCACTTCAAGCTTCTCAGCGACGTCAGCCAGGCTTACCAGGTCAGGTCGAACCTCGTGAAGGGTCGTGCCTTCGGGAAGCGCTTTGATCAGCGCCCGTGCTGCATTAAGAATTACGTTCTCAGCGTCATCGCCTTCCGCTTCTAACTCGACACCGAGCAAGCCGGGCGTACCAGTGCCCACCAGGGCGTCCTCGAAGCCAGCTTCGAAGATGGCGTCGGACAACACAAATGGATCGTGTCCCCCGTCAGGGAGCGCGAAAACTAACTCGAATTCGAATTCCTCAGCCATCGACATTTCCTTCGTCATTTTTCTTTAGTTGCACGCAAGCAAGGGCTTTCTGGCGGAGCTTCTTAGCGTGTTGCTGAGGGTTTTTGGGTGTCGACCAGACCGACATCTGGCAAAACTCGCCACAGCGACAATCCTGATCATTGGCAGGGCAACGCAGGATACCCCAAACAATGCCCTTTTCCCTCGATCAGCTTCCACCCGAGCTTTTCGAGCTCCTGGAGGACGCCTTCTATTTCCTTAGACGTGTGCCTCTTTCTAGGCAAAATATATACTCCGCCATATTAAATTGTCAATTGACAAGTTAGAATGCCGCATACTCTTAACCTTAAGAATGAGTATGATGCCATGTCATCCTTCCTCGCGTGTGACTTGGTAAGTTATAGTGGTACACAATTACAAGCGAGAAGTTCAAAGGTCAGATCGCTGTCGCATATCGACGTAGGTTCTAGACGGTCACGGAAAACGCATGGACCGGCCAAAGTCGAGCGACATTCTCTAATTCTGCAATTTCACCACGTTTCGAATGAGTGCTTTCGACCCTCTAGAGGTCGTTTCGAAGGGCTCCGTTCCCACCCGCAACCTGCCGTTCATTCTGGATGAGATGCACGACGGAGTCTGGGCCGCAAGCGGACTGTCGGGTTTAAATGGTAATTTTGGGAGAACTGACGTTCGCTTTACCTGAAACGAAGTGGACGGTTCACGATGACTGCCGCAGAAATGCTGATTGAGGGCCTATTCTTGCCGATAATTCTAAGAACAGCACGGTCATGATGAAAGTTCAGAAACTCTTGCGCTACCGCATCGTCTGCAAAGTGCGTTGATATCTGGGCATCCGCCGAAGCTGTCAACGTACCGGCTGGAATACTGTCTTGCCAACCTTTTAACTCACGAAACTCCTTCACGATGATCCCGAAAGGCGGGTGAGCATGACTGAGCTGTGCTTCGGAATAAGCGACGAGTTTTCCAGTAATGTCGCACGCGATCAAACCGTCAGGGCCAGCGAAGCGGTCAAACTGCCTCTGCTTCATACCAAGCAAGTCGCGTGACACTGCGTTATGGCAAGCCACCGAGAACTCCTCCGCGTCACTCTTGGGACGACCTGCAACCGCTTGAACGTAACTAAAGTCCGTCGGTGTATTATCTACGCGAATAACCCAAAATCCTGGGCTGGACCATCCGTCGCCCTTATTCAACCGCCTCTCGAACTGCTTTATTCCCGCGCCGATTTTTGAAGGGCCGTCGGAAACAAGTAAATCGAAGCGCTCTAGGAGCGACGACAGATCACTGTGGTCCTGATAATCCGATATGTGTTCTCCGTCGCGATAGCGAGCCAACATGTCTCTAAAATGCTGTTCAGCAGCCTTCTTAGTCTTGAAAATCTGGCCATTCGCCAATTCAACTGGTTTTGCCATCTATTCCTCCTCCAATATTGCCTTTATCAGCACTTTTTCGCGAACCTCCCGAACCACGATTAATGGCAAACCGAGAGCGTCCAGCCGGTCGCGCCGCTCAATGACCCATTCAATACACGCTGCTTCATCGAGGTCATCCAGTGCAATAATCTCATATAGTGCAACAGCCCCTATGCGTGACATCCCAAGCTCCATCAAGGAGCGTAGGGTAACGGTGCTCACCCCAAATTCCAGGGCAATACCGATGTCGAGGTCGATATCGATGAGGTCTTCTCGCCCAATGGCCTTCAGATGGTGGTTCAGCACGTCGACATATGCTGAGAAATACCGAGGCGCCAGAAAGCGAGCCGTACTCTCGATCATCTCGAGTGTGCTTCTGATGACACCAGCCGTATCAATCTCCCGATCGCGCTGTTGAAGATACTCGATCCGCTTGCGTATGATAGTTGGCAACGAATAGCCTTTCAGCCACTCCAATACCGTCCGGGCGTGAAGCGGGATCAGTGTTTTCGGTACGAAGACGCTTAACACGTAGTCATTGATCCTCTCCATCATCCTCGAAAAGCGATCATAGGCGTCAACGCTTTCCGATGGGGCGGGAAGCAAGTCCTCAAGCGGACCACCATAAGCCTGAAAGAATGCCAACAGATTCTGCAATCCAATGAGGCTTACACCTGGGTTTCGTGCGCCAATTTCCGCTGCAAGGTCGAGCCCATCTGTAGCTTTCGCAAGCGCTTGCTCGAGGCGTAGCAAATTCGCAGAGGATTGGCGTTTGGCCCACGGTGCTGCGGTAAGAGACCGGTCGCGGACATATGCTGTCGTGAGATAAGCGCTCACCTGCTCGAAGGCACGGACCTGACTAGGGTTAAGGTCCATTCCTGCGACACGTTGCTCAATATAGGAAATCAGCTCATCGAGTTTCGAAAGAGCAGTATCGGTCTCACGCCGGATCGGATACCGGGTTCGCTGTGGAACGCCTGAAGGCCACACCTTCTCATCAAACGCATCGATGCAGATGATGTTGCCTTGGAATTCATCGCCCCATCTGCCAGCGCGACCGGCAAGGTTCCAGAAGTCCTGCGGCTCCATGGGCGTCTTCTTGCCCTTGCGAGGCCCCCGAATCACGATAGTCCTGCAAGACAGATTGACGCCCTCAATTAGCGTGGACGTACAGACTAGGAATTTGAGCTTACCTGTCTTGAACAGCCGCTCAACCTCCAGGCGGATTAGCGAAGGCATGTTCCCGTAGTGGAAAGCGACGCCGGCCTCAACGAGTGGTGCCAACCTGTAGCTTCTATGGACACACTTCCGCGCCAGATCAGCAAGATCAGCGAGTTCTTGGTCGATCTCCTTCGCTTTCGGTAGAAACTGACTGATGAGCTCAGCGACATCTTCGGCCTCTGCCGCTCCATTAGCGTAAACAAGGCTACCGCCCTGCTCACCTATGGCCGCTGCGATAAAGGCGAGCTTCTTCACCAGCGTACCCGGCTTGCTTGCAAGCGTCAGTGTCCCGAGGGGCAGATATTCCTTATTGTGTCGGAACTTCAGTGCCCATTTTTTCGGTTTTGCGGGAACTTGGTGGACGACAACGATGTTTTGCAAAACAGTGGCCACATCACTGTCGATCGGTATGGTCGGGGTGGTGTCCGGCGCGTCGTCGAGCAGTACCTCGGGGTTCTGTGTTGCCGGGCTTACAAAGATCACACGCATGTTCGGACTAGATCGAAGAAGCCGCTCAATCGCGTCTTGCAAGATAACACCGCGCTGCGGGTCCCCGATCTTGTGCGCCTCGTCGACGACAACTAGATCGATTTCGACACGCTCGTGCAAGAGGTTGGCCAGAAGATGCAATCGTTCTTGAGTGAAGACGAAGACGCATCGCTTGCCGGATTTCTCCGCGGCTGCATATTTCTGCGCCGAGGGCAATGAGGAGATTTCGATATCGAGCCCAGATTGAGCCGCAACTTCTGTGAGCGACGACTCGATTTCCGAAACAAGGGCGCGTGTTGGCGCAAGGTAGACCGCCCGCTGCACCTTCTCGGTAGCGATGCAATCGACGAGCCATTTCAAGACGAGGAAGGTCTTGCCGGATGCGGTGGGTGCGGACGCGGACAGCCAAGCCCTCTCCTGGCCAGCGGCTTGCCAGAACTCAAGCTGGAACTCATTGACCGGCAAGCGCTCCCCTGTCGCCTCCAACAAGATGGAGCTTTCGATCTGCTTACGTTGGTCTTCGATTCTAAGCGCGACACCTAACCTTGATTCCAAATCTGGTTTAAGCCGTCCTCGCTGCTCGGCCAAAGCTACCGATCGGCGGTTCGACAGCTTATCAAACAACACTGCGGCCGCGTCGCGAACTGGGTCTGACGTCGGTAGCAACATCGCGCCGGTCGCGATCCGCAGACTTGCCTCGCGGTGCAAGCGCTTTTTCGAACGTGCAAGGATGCTCGCAGCCAACAGCAGACGCGGCCAATCAAACGTAATGTCCGCCAACTCAGGCTCCGGGGCCACATTATCTAGTTCCAGAAGAGTGGTGACCCGACCAAGCTGCTGCAGCTCTTCGCGCATTGATGTCTCATAGAGCCAATCTTGAAGTTCCGTTTCCGACATCAGCGCCCCATAGCGTCGAGGAATGCCTCTCGAAACTTGTCGACGGAAGGAACTGGCAGGCAGAGGAAATGAATATCGAAATGCTGGAGCTTCTCTTCAGTCAGCCTTCTTCCAACCGATTTCGACCAGCCAACAAAGCGTTCTTTCGCGGCCTTCACCATGTCCTCAAGCACACCCAGTCCATCGTCGTCAGGATAGAAATCCGCTTCGAAGCCGACAAGCGCTACCCCGCAATACTCGACCCTGTTCGACAGGGGTGAACTAGTGTCGAAGAAGCGGCGAAAGGCGGCCGACAGTTCCGGATCGCCAAGGTCTGCTTTATCGCTCAAAAGCACGAGGTCGCGCTCTCGGGATGACTCGAGGTGATCTTCTTCGATCAAGAACGGTGCCAGCGAATTGAGACAGTCGCGGATAGCATCAGTTGGATCCTTGTAGACTTTTGATTCGCCCCAAAATAGCTTCAGCTTTCCGTCGTCGGCGACCGACGCATAGACGCCGTCAGCGCCATGGTAGTGCATCCGGCTGTCGGTCTTGAGATCCATCTTGCACAGGACATGGGGGAAACCCAAAAAACGTTCCGCAAGGAGGAACAGAAGCATTTCGCCGCCCTCGCCAGTCTTGGCCAGATCGGTGAACACAGCTCTTGCTTTTTCATGTAGCGCGGCAACGGCAGACGTGGATCGGAACTTCGCGTCCCTCTGCCTTGCCTCTTCAATTCGCATCCGTGGGATAGCGTAATCAGCCGCTGCGTGGCGCATGAATTCCGCCAGCCGCTTTACCTTGATCCTGCCATTTCCATCGGTCGTCAAACAATGACAATACATCGTAACCTTGTGACCATCGATCATGATGTCACGCTCGACGAGATGTAGATGCACGCCCAACTCGTCCGGATCGCCCGATAAAATCGCGTCGAGCTCTGCACCGGTTATTTCTGCCATGTCCCCGCATCCTACAGAATCAATTGAAGTACAATGCAAATTAAATCTTAGAGTTGCAAGTGAAGCCCCTATTAGATCACGTTGTTCTTGGGCTCACCCGGTTTGAAAATTGTCACATCGATCACATCGAAGCCTGGCCGATAAACGTCTGCTCGGAAATTCTTCACCTCGGGCATTATCACCAACCTGGTGATGCTTTCCTGACGTTTAAGCTGATCTCGTTCTATCTCCAACGTAAAACGATCGTCTTGTGTTCGGCGTACAGTAGACAAGCAGCTGTGGAGACACACATATCCAGAATTGCGTAGTGTGGCGCACCGATCCAATATCACTGAAGCGAGGACAGACAGGGCAAATCGGTGACAGAAGACATCAAAGCGGTAGATTTAAAGCTGGTCGGCGATCTATTCGGTGAAGGCTACGTGATGGACTTCACTAATAGAACCTACCAAGAATTCTTCCGTGATGAAGTTGGTGTAGACATTTACAACGACGCCTACTTGATCAACGAAGGCAACTCGAAGGGAAAACGCCTGCGTGCATTTATGCAGAAGGCGCAGAAAGTTGCCATCGTCAAAGCGCTCCATGGCCTCTGGGAATATCGGGTAGCCTATATGGCCGGGCGTGAGGATCCAGTGTCGCAAGGCCGCGAGCGGCTGAGCGCCTTGATCGTCAAGCTAGGTGGCAAGCCTCTCTCGGGAGCTGTTGATACCACATTAACCCATGCACCGTCGCCCAAGTCGAATGCTCCAAGCGAGAATGTTCAAGCTGCGCTGGAAGCAGGATTCAACATGCTACATTCAATGGACGATGTGCCACATGCTAGAGGATACGCCTTCGAAAGCTTCCTCAGATGCTGGTTCGATGTTTGGGGCTTAGAGGCTCGCAAGTCTTTTAGGATCGGCAATGGCGAGCAGATCGATGGATCTTTCGTCCACCGACATTCGGTCTTTCTCTTAGAGGCGAAATGGAAGAACGCCGAGACAAACGCCGGCGAATTGCATTCATTTCAAGGCAAGGTCGGAGAGCGCTTGGAGGGCGCACGCGGACTCTATGTGTCCTATGCAGGGTTCACTTCGCCGAGCCTTCGAGACTTCACCGCGAAGCGGATACTTTTGATGGACGGTATGGACATTGTAGATGCGTTAACTCGTCAATTATCCTTGGACGAGATAATTGCCGCTAAGCTACGTATTGCGATAGAAGAGCGTAGACCATTCGTCCGAGTGCGCGAATTGTTTCCTTAGTCGAAACCTTCAGCCTGTATGCAGCAAGGTTCAAGAACGTGCCCAAGGCAATCGCCAAGCTACGCCACGCTTTGCTGCGCCCCCATACAACCGAGGCAGCTTTACTCTTACGCACTCAATAGAAATTTTCCCGGCGAGCGATGGTTATCCAGCGACGTGTGGTTTTGCCGGTCAATCAAATGTCGGCCAAGATAGACCTTCTTTCAGTTGACCACTCCGACGTCGGCGATGAATAGGGGTCTTTAAACCCATGGGATTGACTTCCCCCAGCGGCGTTGGTTCAATGCTCCCGAGGGGACGCAGCCATGGAAATGACGGTCGAAGAGGCTTTGGCGATTTTCGTCGAGGCCGTGAAGCGATTCCTGCAACAGGAAGAACTTGCCTATGCGGACAACGACGAGACGGCGCTATCCAGCGTGCTGTTCGCCCAGATGTTCGGCCAGTATCCTGGATGGCAGGTGAACGCTGAATGGAACAAGCACAAGCAAGACAGTAAGTGGATGGATGCCGCTGGCAGGGCAGATGGCGAGCTAGCAACTAAGATTCGACCGGATATAGTGGTACATATCGTCGGGCAGCGCAAAAACCTCTTGGTCGTGGAAATGAAGCGCGAAGTGAACAAGAACCGCGCTAGAGACATTGAGAAGCTCATCGGACTCACCCTGCTGGGCGGTGACTACGGATATGCTGTTGGCGTACATCTTATCGTAGACATTGCCGAGAGCGTGGCCACGGGCTGCAACGTGTACATCAACGGGGCGATAGACGACCGCTGGACGACATGGCTAAGGGAGAGACTTCCCTAGCAACCCGTGCCTGCGGCACTCTTTCATCTGTTAGCCACCGTGGGCGTCAGTTGGTCGCCACAATTCAATGACGCCGTCTGGCCGCTCTACTCCTGATCAGCCCAATTTGATCGACCAACGGGTGGCATCTTAACAGTAATTCCAAAAAAGCGCGTTCGCTCATAAATAAACGCTTCAGGCCTATACGCGAAATTTTACCTCTGACAACGGGATGGCTGCTTTTCGGCCAACGTCGCGGGTGCCCATATGTCCAATTTGAGGGCACAAAGCTGCCGGAATTCGGCGACCAATTGAGTGGCAGCTTTTTCAATTTGGCCGGTCAGAAGCGTCGAGGCAAGTTATACCCAATTGTGCTGCTGAGCTCGGCGCGATTGCTGAGTCTCACTCAACACCTCTTTCGAGTGCCGCAGTTATTTTCACAATGTGACATTGGTCATCAGCCCAATATCTTCCGGGTCTGGCACAGTAGCATTGAATATGTCTAGATAACTTTTCCGCTTTCGAGGCGATGCGCCCGAGGCTTCGACTTTTTCGTTCACAGCCTTCAATAATCGCTCTGCGCTCGGTTTAAGCTGCGCTTCGACTTCTTCAATCCGATCATGGATGTCAGCGGGAGGAGCTGCCGACTTCGTGTCACTCCCTGTTGAAGCTAATTTGACGTTCAGATTGACCGTCCTGCTATTTGTTTTTTTCCTGTCATCAGCGTTAGGAATTGACGGAGAATTGTTTGGGCCCGATTTATGCAGAGGTTCCTCATGCTTTTCAGGACGGGCGGGCAGGGGGCTAATTGTCTGCTCAACGGCCTGTTGCCCATTACTCGCGTATTCGCTCGTCAGTGCTGGAACTGCCCTATGAGGTAGATATTCAATCGTCGGCACATCAGGAACATGCGATTGCGAATAAGCTTCAGCGGCCTTGAAGGGCATGGTGTTGAAAAACCGCAACTTATCGCCGTAGATGGGCCGTTGTCCTTCAACAAGCAAAATCATCTTGCTTTCTGGCATTTGCCGCACTTCTTGCGGCATCATCAAATCGCGTTCGCGGATTTGCTCAACCTTTGTGCGTCGAGGTAGTCCAAGAATCTCGATCGTGCGGGATTCCGACTTGTAGCGGATGGTTCTTTTTCCAAGTGCACGCGATGCATATTCCGCTGTGGCCTGATCGTTGGCACCTAGCACCAGTTGATAACCACAGTTGCCAAGAAGGGAATGACGCGAAGTCTCACCGTAAATCTCGTCGAGATTCTTGAGGTCCTGAATAATGATTGCGAGCTTGATATTATAACCAGCCACATAGGGCAGCTTTGTCATAATCTCGTCCATCTTTTTAAGCTGTCGAAATTCATCCAGCAAAAAATAGACGGGTAACGAGTTCGGATCGTGTTCCAGCGTCAGAATGTTCATGACTTGCTGTACGAACAATGTGAGAAGTGGTCGCAGGATCGTAATATCAGTAATATTCGGTGCAAGATAAATTGAGATTGGCCGCCGTTTCATGGCGGCGATATCCATGTCAGTTACCTCCGTTGCGGCAACAATGCGTTCATTTCTAAAGGGTCTGAGTGCGTTCTGAATATCGAGCAGTGCCGATGCTGCTGCACGCTCTGACAAGGCTAGAAATGCGTTGAAGCTTTCGACGGTATATTTTGAAAGGTTCGTCTCTTTTTCCTTGATGAACTTAATTTGTGCCTGCAGATCGACCCCGCTGTTTACAAAAGAAATGACTTCACCAAGGTTGCGCCGACCATGGTAATAGGGGCTCTCAAGAACGTAGCTGATAATTCCCGCAACGACCTGTTGAGCTAAGCCCTGCCAAACTGAATTTTCGGAACCGACGTTCTCAGGAACGAGGATGCTTGCAATATTTTGTATATCGGTTGTGCGATTACCACGCTCTGGGCGAACAAAATCTAGCGGATTATAGCGATGTGTCGTCTCGGAGCCGGGTGCGAAAAGGAATAACTGGCTTCCGTTCTTCTTTCGGTATCCGGCCGTAGCCCTAAATATTTCGCCCTTCAAGTCTGATACGATCATGGACCCTTCGTGCATCAGAGCATTGGGGATGACGTAACCAGCTCCTTTTCCGGATCGGGTGGGGCCAATTATTAGATGATGTCGACTGTCGGCCGCACGCAGTACATTTCGGCCGAACCGTCCAAATATGTGCCCCTTACTTCGAAACCATTTGCCACGCCGTAGGCCCATAACGTCCTGAAATGCCGCATCTCCCAACGGATTTTCGTGAGTCCGAAGACCAAGATAGGCAGCAAAAACCGCAGCCGCTATCGCGGGTAATAAAGCGCCGATTGCGACCCGCTGAAGGGTTGAGTTAGACGCATAGACCCAAATTTGTTGTATCGGCGCAAAAGGGTTTTCTGTGATGGTGACATTAAGAATGCGAGTATCTTTATAAATGACACCGAGCGCTACCCCATATGCCAGGGTCCAGACGAGAAAGGCTGTTCCGGCGCAAAATATGAGATAGATCGCTTTGTAACCTTTACTCATAGCTCCTCATTTCGCGCGAAAAAAATCTCCGATACACCGCGTTTTCCGCCGTCCCGGCGCAGCTGAATGACTATGGGGATTACCATGCGAATGTACGACATAAGGTCATGCTTGGAGTATCCCCCCGACAGCCCCGCCTGCTGCATCATCATGGCGAGCTGTTCATATGCGCCTTGTGGGGTATCGGCATGAATTGTGGACATAGAGCCAGGATGGCCAGTGTTAATTGCGCGTAGAAATGAAAACGCTTCGGCACCACGGATCTCACCAACAAATAGTCGGTCTGGTCGCAGTCGGAGCGATGCTTCGAGCAGATGTTGGATCGTGACGTTAGCGGTGCCTTGACTACCTTTGGAAGCCACAAGGTGAACGCGGTTTTCCTGTGGTGGTAACAGCTCCCGGGTGTCTTCCAATGTAATGATCCGTTCCATAGGGTGAACGGACTGCAGACAAGCGTTTAGAAAAGTTGTTTTCCCCGAGGTAGTGCCGCCGCTGATCAGGATTGACACGCGTTGCTTTATCGCAGTGTTGATGAAATCAAAAACCCTGTTTTTCTTGAGATGATCGATAAGTTGGCGATCGATATCACTCAGGCCACCAACTGCGACAGATACCTTGTCCAGCGAACCGCTATCCCTGTATTCTTCCAAGCTGAAATTGCTAACCACCTGCTTGCGGATCGATATCGATCCACCTTCAGGAGCGGCAGGAGGTAGTACGACCTGGATGCGTTCGCCAGTCGGAAGCGAAGCACTTAATATTGGTTCGGATTTACTGACATACTGATCAGTCGATCCGGCGACACGTTCACCGATATTCTGAATCTCTGTCGCTGTAAGTGCGTCAATCGCATGGAACTCCATGTGATCCGCACCAAGACGCTCTACATAAACGTGACCGGGCTTGTTGACTGCAATTTCTACAACCTTCGGATCGTTGAGAAGTGGTCGCAACGGCTCCAAAGCCCGCTCAAGGAAGTAATATCTGCTTTGTGTGGCTGACACCGCACTATTTGCCCCGGCGTTCACGTTGGATTTCCTTCATTGCCTCTGTGACGGGATCGTCATACATCGCGGAAAAATCGAGGTCTTGGCGCACAAAGATAAAGATGCGCTCTCCTTGATGGACGCTAATCGTTGGCTTGATACGCAAATTCTCGCTCAACGCGGTATTCGCCATCTGCGAGAATGTGTCTGCGATAGTTTCGCGTGCGAGTTCTTGGCCCCGTTTCGCATCATCATTATTGCGCCCGAAAGCTTCTCCGCTTCCAAAACCCGTCAGATAGCTGGCGCCAGCACCGACCACAGACAGCATGATGGACGCTCCGAACCGCTCGCGCCATTTTTTGTCAACGATGCCAGTGAGACCCGAACGCCCTAGACTATCTGTCCCCATGGAGTTCAGACGGACACTAACTCCATCATCGCGGAGCAAACGCGTCCAAACCACGAAGACGCGGGTTTGGCCGGTCATTACGTCACTTTGATATTCACCTACGAGGCGTGTGCCGGTAGGTATAAGAATGCGACGACCATCAAAACTGTAGACGTCTTCTGAGGTGATTGCGCGAACTTGGCCTGGCAGATCGCTTACGATCGAAGTTTCGAGGATACCGGGTATCATCGTTCCTTCCGGCACAACCGCATCGATGCGCTTGATTTTCGTAGCTTTGGCATTCCTGTCAGCCATTGCCGAGGCCGTCGCCAGAAACTTGCTGTTTCTGTCTTCGCCAGCAACAGTCGGTGTTCCTTCGCCACTATCGCCACCAAGTCCCCCATTTGCTCCGCCTGATCGCGCTTGATCCATCTGAATAAGTTTGGATTTGAACCGGTCTGGAAATTCTTCAACGATCTCCGGCGTGGGTGCCTGATCGGGTTCCTTCACCGCGACTGTCGGCGGAGGCGGGGGAGGGACATTAAATGTCGTGGTGTCGACTTTCTCCGGCTCCGGTGGCGGTGGAGGCGGCGGGATATTGATGATGTTGGGCTCGGGCGCAGCAGGAGGCTGATCCTGGTCGCGCACGAAAGACGGCGGTCTGAACGACGTGGTGCTGAACTCCTCGTCACCGCGCACGAGATCGCGCGGCTTCTCCGAAGGTTGTTTGAGAACAAAATAAGCCATAGCTACACCTGCAAGCAGAAATACCGCCATCGCAGCCGTCTGATTCCGCTTTGCATTCTTGTTGCTGACTCCGGCGTCATCGGCAGACGCCAGTGCTTCCAGTTCGGGAGACTGTTTCATCAGTTGCCGCTCCTTCTCCGCTTGGTTGCCACTTGATCAGGCGCAGGACCCATGATGTCGGGATCGGGTGCGCCAAAATCCGGCTTTCTAAGGTTGAAGATGCAGATCCACTGATCACCGTCGCGGAGAGTGTATTGAGTTGCCGTGCCATCCACGACGAGATATTCGCCTTCCTTGCGGAAGTTACGCAATGTTTCGGAAAAATCGCTGTTTACTGCAAAGATTGCTGGCGTCCGACCAGTGAATTTGAAGAAGGTTTTCTTGCCGTCATCGAAAACCATTGACGGTTTCAGTTTCGTATCTCCCGTAAAGGAATAGTCGATATTGACGTTTGCCTTGTCGATTTTAGAGATATTCGGGTTGGCAGCGCGATATTCAGCCTCTTTGCGCATCGCTGCATTCAAATCCTTCTCGGGGTAAATGAAACGGACGCCAAAGACTTGTCTGCCAGCTTCGGGCGCATAATCGTGCAGTTCCAAAAAATAGATGCGCTTGGTCGTGACTACGTTCATGTTTGTAACGACGTTCTTAGCCGTCGGCTTCACAAACAGAATGTTGCCTTTTTCGGTTGGAGCAACCTGCCAGCTCTCTGTATCGCCGAGTGAAATGGTCTCAAATTTTTCATCTTCATCGAAGACGATCATTGTCGATATGCCATACGTCGCGGAGATTTTGACGACATTGTTAGGCTGGTAGACGACACTGGTCACACGTGAATCGAGTGATCCAGCCCTTGGCGTCTGTGCTGCGTGGGCGTGCGAAAGGATGGCGGCGGAGAACGCCGCCGCAAGTAGGAAGCGGTTTTTCATCCCTTGCTCCCTTCCGTGACGGTTTCCTGATCACGCCGGTAATTGTAAACTTGGAAGCCGAGGGGATTTTCAAACCGCCATTCGTTTGTGGCGGGTTCGTCCGTGTAGCGATAGCGCACAACAGCGATGTAGTGTCTGGTGATGGCATCGGTATCGGACTTTTCAGTGGTTGAGAAACGAACTAGAGCGGTTGAATCGTTGGGGAAGGTGACAGACTTCACATCGACAAGCACACGCTTGTTTTTACCAAAGACCTTCGCCGGATTGTTCGGGTTGGCGACGCTGTATTGCTCTTGCAATTCGCGAGCGGCATCGCCTGTCGACAACAGTGCCGCCGTGCCAAAGTTTGTATCGATCGCGTAAGGATCATAGCCTTCACGTGTCCTGATATACCGAACGACGTTGGCTTGTGTAATTGCGCGTGAATCCGTCAGATTTTGCGCTTTTGTCAGTCCGCTTTTGGTTTCGATGTAGCCGGTAGCCTTGTCTACGACGACAATCACAGGCTCGAAAGATTTTAGCGGAACCAGCATAACGAGTGCGAGCAATGCGAAAAGCGCGACGAGCCCGAATATGATGGTTACGAACCATGCCACGGCCTTTGAACGTTTTGCTTTCCGGACGATCTCGTTCTCCCAACGATCACCGTCCTGAAAATAACTTCTCAATGCAGCTTCTCTGGAATCCGTCATGATCTGGCCTTTGACCTCTTATGAACCTGCAGCATCAGCGAGGCAGGCTGTTGCTGCTTATTCGGTTTTGCATTGCTTCTTTTGCGCCCTGGCTTGTCGGGGAAATCGAGCCCCCGCCGCCGCCAAAACGATTGTAAAGTGAACGTCCGCCTCGGTAGCTCGCACGGATCCCCTTGAAGCCAACTCGCGCAATCTGCATTGGGGCGGTGACACCGGTCATGCGAGCAATCCGTGTCGCGGCAACGCCAATTCCAACGGCCAACCCTCCTGCAATGCCCTGAGCAAGGACCTGGATGTTCAACAGGACGAAAGCGCCTGCGAAACAAAGCAGGAGGAACGCTGAAATATCACTCAGCGTAAGGCGTCGCTCCGCGGCGGCAGCGGATACCTTCGTCAGTTCGGGGTCCATTGCGGCGATAAGGAAGGCGGCGACGACAAACACGAATAGCGGGATCAGTGCATATAGAAGAACTTGTTGGAGCCATGCCTGCCCAAGACTGCGCGATTGTTCAAACAACATGCAGGCGATGAAGATAGGTGCGGTTCCGATCAGCACCCACAACATCACCTTGGCAAGCACAAGAATTGCGAGAGCAACGGCGATGAAGATTGCCACACAGGCCATAATGAGAAAGCCGACCATAGAAGGCAAAACGGAAAAATAGCCCGATTGCTCGGCAAACGCGGAAGCCGCCTCATTCGCGGTTTTCCAGATCATGGAAAGACCATTTGTCGGTTCGGTAATTCCCGTCCCGGTGGCGGTCAGGATGGCGCGACCTACATCTTCAGGGGTATTGTTCAGCCACTTATAGAAAAAATCGTTGAAGTATCCCCAATTGCTGATCAATGCCAGAATGAAGACCATGCGGAATACGCGTGTAACAATTTCAGCCACGCTAATCCGCGAAGTCCCCATTATTACTTGGAGACCGTAATATCCAACATAGGCGATGAACATCACCTTGAGCAGCGGCGTGATTTCAGAGCCGATAATATTGTAAGCCTGCGATGAAAAATTCTCGCCGGAATTATCAATTCTCTCCAAAAGATCGCTCAAGAAATCATGCATAGCGGCCCCCGATTATTCCGTCGCTATCGAATTGATCGCAGCAATGGCGGTCGCTGGATCGCCATTAACAAAGGCCATAGGTCCACAGTCTTGCCGAATGTCTTCGGCAAATGACGTGAGATTTGCGGGACGTTTGCAAGGAGCAGTCTTTTCCTTGACCGTTCCGCAGCCGGCAACGCCGGCTGCAATGGCGGCAAAGATAAAACACTTCAGGAAGTTGTTAGCGATGTTAGTTTGCACTGTACGTCAACACCTTCTTGGAATTGGAAATGTCAGTGAGGCGGCGCTGATTGTCGGCCTGCAATGACGACACGGCACCGTTCATCACGCCGATCAGTTCGTTGATGGTCAGCCCTGCTTGGACTTGCAGCTGCGTGTTTTGGTCGATGGAACCTTTAATGTCCTTTGCCTGACCGATACTCTGCCCGGCCTGTTCAAAAGCGCTTCGGCGCGTCGTTACTGCCTGTTGCGAACCATTTACGAGTGCGGCGACACCAAGCACTGTATTGACCATCTGCTCATAAGACTTGTCGCCGCTGAAGCTGCTATTTGCCTGCCCGGAAAGGTTTTTCACGAGCTGAAGCCCGTTAATGAAAGTCGAGGCTAGTTTCGCAACATCGCCGCCCATGCTGCCGAAGTTTGGTACGCCGCCGGACATAAGGTTGTCGAATGAAGGCATGGAAGACACGCTAAAACCGTTACCGACCGCAAGGTTTTGCATCTGGTTTGCATCGCCTCCACGATCACCAGTTACTGCCTTCAATGTCTCTTCAACAGTTGTGAGGATTTCCTTATTCGTTCCGAGGATCTTATCCGTCGTTGCGGATGTTTGTTTGGCTACTTCATAATTGGCTGCATCGATTACCGGCACGCCTCCCGCCGCATAAGCCGCAATGGGAGCGAACGATGCTGAAGCAACGGTAATCGCTGACGCAGAAATAAGTCGTTTCATGTCTTTTCTCCCTTATTGAGGATCAAGGTTCAGTTTGATGTTGGTTTCACGCTCACGTCTTTGAACGCAGGCTTTTTCGTCTGGATTCCATTCCAAGCCGGTACGGGGATCACAAACTCCGGTAGTTTCCCGTGGTTTATCGTTTTTCTTTTTGTAGGAACCCGATTGGGAAGCTCCGGAAATCCCGCTTGTGGACACTGCATTGCGGCTGTTGATCAAGTCGGCCATCGAGTTGCCGAGGACAATCACCTGGTTGACCATTTCGAGATTTGCGTTTCGAGCGCCGGAGTTGTGATCCCAACTGTCCTGAATAGTGCCCGATTGCATGCCGCCGAGCTGCTGAAGCCATGAGGCGACATTAGCGCCGCTTTCCTGTGTTGCCTGCGTCGTTGCCATCGAATTGATGGTCGAATCTCGCATACCGGAATAGGCGGTATCACCGCCGCCATAGTTCATGGGCAGGTCCTTCGAACCGCCGAATGCCGGTGTCCATTTTTGCGTGATGTTCCGGACGTAACCCTGTGTTTCTTTGAAGGGTGGAATGCCGCCGTATTTGTTAACGTTGCCAGCGCCTGCATTGTAGGCTGCAAGGGCTAGGTTCGCGTTACCGTTGAAACGCTTGAGTTGCTGTTTTAGATAGCGAGCGCCGCCACGTAGGTTCTGTTCAATGTTATGCGGATTTACACCCAACTCTTTGGCGGTATCAGGCATCAACTGTGCCAAACCGATAGCGCCCACGCCGGATTTCGCGCATGGACTAAAGCGGCTTTCCTGATAAACGAGACCAAGAAAAAGATTTTCGTCCACGCCTTCTTCGAGCGCTACCCGTTTGACCAACCCGGAAATTTCAGGGTTGGCCTTGGCGGCTGCGACTGGATCATCCTTCCGCCCCGGTCGATAGACAGCACAAGTTACACTCTTATTGAGTGAAAACCTGTCCTTATCAGTTTTCTCGATTTCGGACGTTTTTTTGTCACGGACTGTTCGCTCAGACAAATTAGGATCGTCAATGACCGGAACGCCACCTGCCCACGCAGAAAGCGGCATAGCAGCTGACGCCAAAAATATGCATAAAGCGGCTTTCCTATGCATCATTCTTCTCCCATCCGCAGAATTTAGCCAACCAGTTTTCAGGCTCGTCGCCGTATCGTTCCCGCAGCGCGGCACATTCCTCGACGGTTTCTTTACGACCCGACAGCACTTGGACGAGATCGGGCATGTTGGAGAGGTCGAGACGGGCAATGACGGAGTCATTCCCATGCTTGACAAGGAAAGTTCGCTTTTCGGGCGGGGTGTTTTTGATGAAGTTGAATTCTTTAACAGTCAGGCCAAAGCGCTTGATGTAGCTCTCTTCATCCGCGCGCGGGTTAGGGAAATGGATATTCGTGGCCGACTGTTCGATAAGGGTGTGAGACGCCTTTGCCTGGGCGATATCTGCCGCGGATTGTGTTCCAAAACCAACAATACCGTTGAGCTTACGAATGGTCTTCATCTTGTCGATAATGAAATGACTGAACGTTTCGTCCATAAGCAGCTGCCAGCCTTCGTCCATAAAGAACATGACTGGATCGCCGTTCAGCAGTTCATCGAGACGATGATAGAGGTACATCAGCGCAGGCGTGCGAATGTCCTCGTTACCGAGAATATTCGTCATATCAAATCCAAATACACTGCGACCCGAAAACGACAGCACATCATGCTGCGCGTTGAACAACCACGCCTTTTCACCGTCGATCCAAGGGCGCAATCTTGATGCAAGGTCATTCGCGTCTGCACGTGATCGTCCAACTAAGAGACCCGAAAGGTTCGGCAAATTGCGCTGTGCTGCAGGCTCTTCCATGATACGAGCAATCGCCCGTTCCAGCGTATCGGCGTCCTCTTGGCTAAAGTCGCGTTGATCGCTTGATCGCAACATCGATTTCAGCAGGCGCAGCAGGAAATCACGATTTGGACCAGTGTTTTCCAATTGAAGCGGGTTAAATCCAGTCGGCGTCCCCGGCGATAGGACTTCGTAAGCTCCACCCATGGCGCGCACGAAAATCTCAGCGCCTCTATCCTTGTCAAAAAAGACAGCTTTGGGAGTAGGACTGACACGCATTGCTTGCGCCAGCAAGAATGTCAGGGCGACAGTCTTGCCGGAGCCGGTGGGTCCTGTGACCAGAAAGTGGCCGATATCACGACGATGAAAATTAAACCAGTAGGGAGTTTGCGACGTGGTTTCGAGTATCGTGATCGGCAAGCCCCAATGAAGATTATCCGATTGACCTGACGCGAAATTGTGCATTGAGGACAGGCCAGAAAAATTTCCCGACGACAACATGGCCTTGCGCGCTCGATAGCTGTGGTTTCCCGGTAGCTGCGCCCAAAATGACGCTTCAAGATTCATGTCCTCGCGAAGCCAGTTGATATTCATATCTGTCAGGCAGCTGCCGAGTTCGGAGACTGCTTTGCTCAAGCCATCCAAATCGCGGGATAGACAAAGCAACGAGAAATGATGAATGCCGAAAACAGCCTCCTGGTTCATGAGGCTGTTAAGCGCAAAATCGATGTCGCTTTCCACTGCACTGCCGGCTTCATCCGAAGCAGCAATCTGGCGCTGGAGACGAGTAATACGCTCCTGTGCGATTGGCTTGTCGGAAATGGTAAAACTTTGAGTCAGGATGAATTCATGATTCACTTGCAGTAGCCCGTCCAGCATTCCGGGACCGGTATAGGGTGGATACTCCTTTATGGAGAGGATTGCTCCGTAGCGATTATCTTCATCGACGGCGGCTTGCGTTTGCATGGCTCTCTTGCCGAAATGCAGACGTGACGTTCCGACGTAATTTCGAATTCCCATCCGCGGAAGGCGCATTTTACGTGGTACGCCGCAGGTTAGAATGGTGTTGATGAACTCGCACGGTTCAGAATATGGCTCCCCATCGCGATAGGTGATGCCAAGCTCCCGCGCGCCATATTTCTGCAGCTCGCGGGTCATATTGGAAACGAGCTCTTCGAGCTCGGTCACTGTTTCACGTGTTTGTTGTTCTCGGACTTCCGCTCCGCCGGACCGTGTCAATACCCGGCCTATAACGTCACTCAAGCCGAGAGCGCCACGCATATTGGTTCGCACGATGGAGAGATATATTTCATTGGCGAACATGCGCTTATGACGCAACTGGCTCATATAACGACTATTGAGTTGTTCGCAGAACGGATCATCGAATATGCCGCCAATTTCAGAGTCAACCTGTCGGCGAATAACAGTCGACCAGACAGAGAAGCGGCTCGAACCAAGCGCACGAATAATCGTATTCTGCACATTCGAACGCATATTGAGTTCAGCCTGATCTTCAGTTTGGAAAAAGAGGCCATCAAGCTTTATGACCGACATGATAGCGCCGTTTTCCAAGCCGATCACCGTATCTGACATATGTCTTAGATACGGGATATGCGTTGCTATAGGCCGCTCATTATGAGCGACCTTGCCAAATCCGAGTTCTTCCCTGACGACTTTCAACATTTTCTATGGTCCGTACGAATTAGTGCCCCAAAAGGACTTGTTGCGTGTGCGGGGCGTTTTGCGCGCGGTGACTTCAAGAACATCGAGGATCTTGTTGTCCCATGCGCAGAGGGAGAAGAGCACCACATAGCTGATCGGGGCCAGGAGCAGCGTCCAGAAGGATTTGCTGACTAGCCAAGCGATGATTGTGATCCCAATAACAACGACGACTGCCATGTACGGGACGCCCCACATTGTTGGGGATCGGGTAAGACCGATAACCAATGGGGTTAGCTGTGGCTTCACATCCTCGTATTCAGCCATTGTTACCTTCCAACCGTGCTAATCAGTTCGTCGACAATGGATGGCGCGCCGAAAACTAAGCCAATGCCGAGGATCACACCGCCAGCAAGAAACCACGAAAGTCGGCCCGCAAAGGCGAGGAAACCGAGTGCCATAACTGCTATGATTGCAAACAGGCGGCCAATTGGGCCGCTGATAAATTCAACGATGGCTTGAAATACTGTTTGAATGGGCGCGAAGGCACCACCAACGCCGCCTGACTGTGCCAGCGCCAAATCCGCCCCGACAATTTGCGCGGCAGCCACCAAACCAAGGCAGACTGCCAGCTTTGAAGCGCTGATATGCCAAGCCTTATTCTGTTCGCTGATCATCCTTCTCTCCTTTAAAAATGCATCACGCCACCAACGAAGGTGCCGGCTTTCTTGACTGCAATGACCCCGGATTGATTTTCGCTTGCCACGACCGGCGGGGATTTCCGACTGCCGCCAACGAGCTTCTTTTTCCGCGCTGGCATAGTTACGCCAAGCTGATAATTGACCACCTTTGCGACGTAACCGACTGTTTCCTTGAATGGTGGAACGCCGCCGTACTCATAGATGCGGCCTTCGCCTGCGTTATAAGCAGCGGCAACAAGCAGGGGGTTTTGGAACTCGTCCAAAAGCACCCGGAGATACTTAACTCCGCCTTCAATATTTGACGCCGGATCGCAGACGTCGCGGACGCCGAAGCGCTCAGCGGTTCCCGGCATGAGCTGCATTGGCCCGCGTGCGCCCTTGTCTGAATTGCGGGAACGATCGAATTGGCTTTCTGCCCAAGTTATGGCGGTAGCAAACAGAGCATCAACTTGATGACGGCGAGCAGCCTGTTCGACGAGTGATTTGACTTCCTCTGGTGTTAGCGGGGAGGGGCCGCATTCGGGAGTGGATACAGCGGCCTGTTTGGTGGGAACAAAATCACCTAAAAGGGAAGATTTATCCGGAAACGGTATAGCCGAATTGGTAATATTCGACAGCGAACCAGTAGCTGCAACGGCGCTAGATATATTGCCAATATGGTTATCGTATTTAACGCCGCCTCCACTTTTTTCACCAGCTGAAACTACGCCATCAGAGCCCACGACAAATTCTTTGCTTTTGCTTGTACCGCGGCGGTCGAATACGGTTAAATCAGACGGCGATCCGGATGCGTTGTGTGTTGCGGACTGGCCGTCGCCATCTTGAGCGAAAGGCGCAATTGCCCCTCTTTCTTCTGCGCAACTGGCGGCAATCCCGAGCGGGATGGACAATGTGGCGCTTAGTAATAGCGCTTTGATTGAAAGCCTCTCCATACTAGCCCTTTAGCTCCTGTCGCAGACCTCATATGCGCTGTTGAGGTTGCAGCGAAAACCGATTAAGTTCACAATAGCATGATACCGATTTGGCTAAGTGATACATGCTTTTTCACAAATCATAAACCCCCTATTAGCAGGGAAAACGAATAAGCAAGACGGTAAGGGCTAGAAAATGAAGAGAACCATCGCAATCGCAATGAGCAGTTGTATGTTGGCAACAGCCGCAATCGCCGCACCAGCAATCAACAAGGATTACATCAAGTCGCTGGCATCGCCGGGGAAGACCGTGCTTGTCATTGAGTATTATGACGGAGACGGAAAGGTTACGGCTCGAAAGGGGTTTGCATCTGCTTCGGGCTATAAGGCGACTTCACCGACCGAATTTCGGGTTGATGATAAGACCGTACTTAATCTGTACGGGCTAGAAGCCTGCAAAGGCGAAATGGTCAACCGCAAGGATGATTTTGCTGGTTCTTGCACTGACTACGCCAAGCAGCAGCTGCAGATCATGTTGCAGTCGCCGAAGGTTCTCTTTTGTCGAGCATTTGTAAGTGAAGAGAGCGCACCCAAACAAAATGTGACGTGCTACGGCTATTACAATTACCCCGGAAGCCTGGACACCGTTGATATGCTCGAAGAGCAACTGCTCTCTCTCGGCGCGCTCCGCATTGCGAAATCGAAAGACGGGAAGCTAGAGCGTCCCGACTTGGAGAAGGCGCAGAAGATTGGAGAAGACGGCTCCTATGGAATGTGGGCCGATCCGCGGGTGAAGGCCCAATGAAGCCAGCCCTATTATCGCTATGTATGCTCCTTTTCTCGCCAACGGCTTTTGCCGCGCCGGAGGGATATTTCGACCTCCAGCCGGGCGTTACTTTGGAATCTGGCGATACGTGGGTCTCTGAAGGTCAGCGCTATCGCCTCTATGGTGTTCAGTCATGCCTTCGAGGAACTGCTTTCACTGATACGACCGGAAACAAGAAGGACTGCGGTGAGGCGTCGCTTGCCGTATTCGCCGCTTATATCAAAGACACCAAACCGGTGTGCGCTCCCGTAGCGCAAACTGCCGATACTTCTTATGTCATTTGCTACGCCACAATCGGCGGAAATCGCCTCGATTTAGCGACGGTGTTGATTACGAGCGGCTATGCCTTTGCCGCGCTGAAGGCTGAAGGTCTTCCCTATTATCCAGCATACGCTGTGGCCGAACAGGAAGCTCGTGAGAAGCGGGCAGGCCTCTGGCAATTCGAAGACGTTCAGCATCCTGCCATCCTGTTGAGCAAATCGGCAAACGAACGGACGAGGAATGCCCAACAATGAAATATCTGATTGTAGCAATATCATTTGCCCTCGCATCGACACCAGCATTCGCAGCTGATGCTATTAAACGCGCGCCCGCTGCCAACTTACCGGTTCAACCTAGCCAGCCGGTACCGCTTCCAATCTTCAAGGGTCGTGTCGCGGTTATTGATGGTCGGACCCTCTGGTTTCCCACTTATGCCCAACGAGTTCGGTTCGCGGACATTGATGCGTGCGAATTGCCTCAATGGGCGCTTGATCCGAAATGGACGAACAGGGACGTCACGAAAGCACCGCCGCCTGTACCTTGTGGCCCCTTTGCAAAAGCATGGCTCAAAAGAGGGATCGGGGCGTCCGCCGTCTCCTGCGCTGTTGCCGGCTATGATGCTGAAGGCATGGCACGAGCGAGATGCACATCACGGGGACGCGACCTAGCTCTCGAAATGCTTCGCGTGGGTTGGGCGAGGGTGGATTCGCCCTACCTCAGCCATCCTCAATATATGGGCTATCAGCGGGCCGCTATGTCGGCGCGATATGGCATGTGGGCGACCTATGTTCTGGATATGAACGAGTGGCGACGAAAGACCGTCGATAAAACGCTGGATCGTCAGCCAATCGCAGATTTCAACCTACTCCTAGAGCGAAAAAGCGAGATATCTCCCCCGTATGCCGATGCGCACAGAAAACCAAAAAGGACAGACCGATAGTTGTCGGAGATCGCTCATATTGCGCTCAATTTCGCGCGCGATCCCATGGCCTGCTTGTTGCTGGCCATCCTGTTATCGTTTTTGCTCATTATCCCGTCGTCGAAAATCTGGTGGGTCCACGGCACAATCGCGGCCCTTTTCCTCACCGTATCGCTGTTTTTCCACGAACAACAGCAAATGTCGTTCGATGCGTTCTTGATCGGCGTCTTTGCCTATCCAGCTGTATGCCGCGATATTCCAAATCAGCTCCTGGTCTATCGCGTTGGTATTTACTGGTTTTCTGCGTTCACACTTATCGCCCTATGCAGCTACGCGGCCGGAGATCTCGTCACACGGTCCCCCTTACACGCCCAAGACATGTTGCCTACCGAGTTAGTTTCAACTGCTACAATATGAGGATGACCTGAAATGAAGCAGTTTCTGTTTGCACTCGCTGGCCTTGGCACTATCGCCGTGATGCCATCCGCTGCAATAGCGCAGGACACGGGAGGGACGCCATCTTGGGGCTGCCAGGTCCTTTTGTGCGCAGCATCATCAAACCCTTCGTGGCATGGTGTCCCTTATTGCGTCCCGCCAATGACCAACTTGATCAAGGCCATGGCAAAACCGCGTTTCTCATGGCCAATTTGCCATGAAGCTAAGTCTGGCAAACCCGGATATCAGCCATACGAGGATTGCCCATCTGGTTTCAAGGAAGCCAGCAATATGAGTGATCGCGGCGCAATGCTGTCCAACCGCTGCGAAAAGACAGTCAACACCTGCACCAACAAGATCAGGGAACAGAACAAAGAACTTCAGCAGTACAAGGATGTTCAATATCGAGACATTGGCAACTCGGATCGCGGAAATAGTTGTCGAAAGGTTGTCTCCATTGCTCGTCCAATGCGAAAAGACCCTTACTTTTTCGACATTCCCGATTATCAAGGTTTGAAGGGGCGCTATTGGTTCAACTTGAAACTTTAAGGAGCTCTAATGAATCAGAACGCACTTCTCGCACTGGCAGCAAGCGCCGGCATCGCTGTTGGCGCGGGCGGTACTTGGTTCGTAGTCTCCAACGCTTCGAGCAACGCAACAGCCATTGCAAAAGCCGATATCGTTGCAGCGATCAAGGCCGACCCTACACTTTGTCCCGTTCCCGATGAGCCAGCGGCGAGCGCCAAGCTCGATGTGCCAACTCAAGCTGAAGCATTGCTTGCCGTAAGGAAGCTGGAAGAAAAAAATCCGCTCTTATGGGACAGAAGAGAACTCGAAAACCTCTCTGTCTCGTTGGCGAATTGTTGGCCAGTCGACGGTGCGACCGGCATGGTCGAATGCGTAACCAATGTCAAAAAAACCCGTCGGCACAAACTATCGCGAGAACGGTTGGATTTGCCAAGGATCAATCATCCGGCGAATGGATTGCGACAGACCGCAAATAGAAGAAGCCCGCTAGCGGGCTTCCAAAGCAATCACAATTTCTTATCGACGCTTTTCAAAACTGATGCCATTTCGCCCCGTGCGAGCGTAATCCGCCCGGAGATAAGAGAAGCGGCGAGATAGACCAGTTTTCCGATGGCGTCATCCACATCTTGCGGCTCATAATCTACGATCCGGCGCGGATCTTCCGCTAGCGATGACATATCCAGCAGTCGTTTTGTCGGGCTATAGTCGCATAGGTCAACGACATTGGTTTCATCCCGCCAATCCAATGTATCTACAATAGCATCCATAATGGCCTCCGAAATTCATTTTCAGAAGATGGGTGATGCTCGTAAGTGCAATCCTCGAAACTGATGCCTAGTTGATAGCAGCACGATACACGATCATTAGTAGATCAATGCTTCTTACTGCCCGATGCCCAGTTTCTCGCCTCCATACACCAATTTTCTGACGAAACAGTCATCCCAAAATCCAAGTGATAAAAATGTTGATTAAGGCATCCCACACGATAGGATAAGAAACACTGCGAAACGAAACGAAATATGAGCCGCTAAGCTATTGACAAAGAACGGAAAGTTTTTTCTCCCGCCACCGAAGGATGGGAGCGACTTCAAAGAATTGTTCAAGCTCATTGTCGCCGCCGGTGCTGGTCGCCCGCTAGTATCCGACGGTCATACGGCAGGTCCATGGACGCCAGAGCTTTTGGCGGAGGCCATAACGCATGTGGATCCTAAGCGGATTGGCGTCGATCTTCGAACGGTTCAGCTCTGGTTTCAGGAGAATGAAAAAGGCATAAGCACGACCAACATCGGGTTGCTGGCAAGAGTTTTAAGTTGTGGTGATACGGTTGCTACAAGCGAATGGAGTATGGAACTCAGCGCCGCACACTCTCGGCTTGTCGCTAAAAGACGTGAGCAGAAGAAGACTGAAACAGCCGAACCGTCGGAGCCAGCCCAAGTTGAAACCCGCCTTGCAACATCGGACTCTGCAAACGATAACGATGGTAAGCGATGGAATCTGACTAGATGGTCAGAGAAGCTTTTCGGTGAGGGGTCTCCACTGAATCTGTCTGCCTCGGTTTTTGCTGGAATGTCGGCTCTCGGGTTCCTTTCGTACATCATTGGCATTCACAACGTAACATTCACCCGATCAGATGGCGTGATCAAGCAGGTCGGATTCCTTTGGGCGGCGAACTGGACCCTCGTGTTCATGGTGTTTCTTCCGGTCTTCCTGGCCTTCGTTTCCGAACTGGTGCATTCGTGGAAGCAGGAGGAACGTCGTCGGCATTTCGATGGCACACCCGAGGACAGCGACCGGGCATGGCGTGATATTATCGACGCCTCATCGGGTTCGTTTTGGGCGGTCTTCCTAATCTGTTTGCTATTTGCCGGTGTGTTCCAGTGGATCGGCGTCTGTTTGATGCCTCTCATCAAAGGGGGAGGTAATTACGCGACCGATTGGGGCACAGTCGCTATAGTCCGTCCTGAAATCGTAACGATACCTGTTGCGATCTTTTTCACGGCTCTCGCCTACCTCTATATGTGCCTATCGTTTTATCTTTTTTTCGCCGGTCTTATTCTGCTCTATTCGGTCATCAATGACTTCTGGAAAATCGGCGGCGCGGCAAAATCAAGGACACGCTTGGAGGTGGACGATCTAAGTGATACCGGGTTTTGGGTTATGCAGTGGGTATTCCGCTGCACACTGTTAGGTATGCTGATCGCTACCGTTATGAAGCTGCAAAGCTCTTATCTGGCGTCAAATGGCACGAGCATCGTTGCATGGGTGATTAGCGACCTTTCATCGATCCTATTCGAGCGTTCAGATGTGTACAGTCGCATTAGCTATCGGATGCCGACACACTACAGCAGCCTGCTCATCGCAATATCGACTTGTTTTGTTTTTCTTTATGGTGTGCTCCGCGCAGGATCTGGAAGTCAATATAGAGTGGTTTTTTGGAAAATGACCGCAGTTGTCGCGCTACTATTCGCAAGCTATTTGTCTATCGACGCGTTTTCCGGCTTTACGGTCCTGATGTTTGCCGGGCTCTTAATCGCTATTTACAGCTTATTTGATCCGGCCTTCGGGCGCGGGCGTGCGAGTGAGGTTAGCAATCAAAGTGTTTCATAGTTGGCTTGATAATTGGGATGAGAAACGGGCACGACGCGGAGAAGACGCTAAAAAGGCAACGATCGTCAGTCTAGATGCAGAACGCGCGTTTCCGGGCGCTGCGAATGTTTCCAATATCGAGGAATTCTGCAAGCTCGGGGTGCAGGCAGCTGCCACGCCATCGTACTTCAGAGTGCCACTCGGCAACGATAATGATTATGAGCGGGCAGGGGATTTCCTCAAATTTCCATCTGACATTTCGACAGACGTTGAGGAAAATAACCTGGTCTGGTCGAAGATCACCGATAGCGGGTCGCGGGACAAGGCACTGGTGATATTTCATCATTGGAACGCACGATCCCGCAACCGACAAATAGCGGGTTACTTGTCCAAAAGGGGCATCACGGTCGTTGAGATTGCTTTGCCCTATCACTTCGAACGCAGCCGTCCGGGGTCCCACTATGCTGATTATATGCTTAGCGCGAATCTCGGTCGAACGATCCAGTCTTTGCGGCAGGCCGTGTGGGATGGACAGAAGCTCATTCGTTGGCTGAAAAGCGAAGGGTATCGAGAAATTTCCGTACTCGGAATGAGCCTCGGTTCGTGGGTCGCAGGATTGGTAGCAGCCCATGACACCAACGTTAAGAAAGCCTCGCTGTTTCTCACAGCCGGTAGTCTTGCCGGTATGGTTTGGACCGGGCGCGCAACGCGGGCCATACGCGAAAGCTTTGAGCCTACAATAGACCTGTCTCATCTGCACAGGGCTTGGGCACCGCTCGATCTCGGAAATTACGCCTACAGTCTTGCCCGACCGGCATTGGATATTCAGATTGTTTTGGCCAAAAGAGACAAGGTTGTACTACCAGAATTGTCAATTGCTCTGTTGGAAAGTCTGAATAATGCTGGCGTAAATCCGAGTGTTCTGCAATTAAACTGTGGTCACTATTCACTTGCCATTCCGCCGTACATTTTAGTCGCCGGAGTAAATCTGAAACGGTTTTTGTCGCAGTCTGGCAGTCTAGATCGTCGGACGTGACCTAGACTTTGATAATATTCATCATCTAGGGGGCAGAACAAGATTAGCTCAAAATCGTACGCTTAGATCGAACGGAAGAGGAACGCCACCTCCGGCCTGGCGCAGGATGGCAAGAATTTGCGGTTCGCTGAATCTGTTCGTCTTCATCAAAATCTCCTCGATCGTATTGCCGAGAAAATTCTACTTTTAAAGCCCGTTGATTGCCGGAGGGAATACCGTAGAACGCGAGCGCCGTGCGAAAGTTATAAATGCAGAGGGTGAACGTAACGGCCCGATTGCTACCGCCTGTTGAAACAAGGTCTCGTGACGTAAGACACGTCTTTAGCGACGTCGTTAATGACGTGTCTTGAGATTGAGATAGACGATGCGGATGGAGATACTGGGCCACGAACGCCGACGTCGGTGGCGGACCGAAGAGAAGCTTGCGATAGTCAATTCGGTTGGGGTTGATGGGGCGACCGTAACAGAAGTTGCGCTACGTCACGATGTATCGCGGCAGCAGATTTATATGTGGCGTAGTGAGTTGAAGAGGAAGGGGCTTCTGCCTGCGTCGGTAGAGGCGTTGTTTCTTCCCGTTGATATGACCGCCACGCGGCTTGGCTCTGAGCCGAATAGCTCCGTCAATGTTGCAGCCTCGATGATCGAATTGCAATTGCGCTGCGATCGGCGTCTTTGTTTTGACAGCCAAATGGAAGGTGCGGTGTTGACACGGCTGATCCGGGCGGTGGAACAGGCATGATTGGACCGGGCACCGGCGTTCGGGTTACCTTGCCTGCGGCGTGACAGATATGAGGAAGGGCATTGAGGCCTTTCGATGTTGGCACAGGATGTCTTGCGCCAGAAGCCAACTGGGGGAGCTGTCTTCGCCTTTCGTGGGCGGCGTGGTGATCGGGTGAAGCTCCTGTACTTTGATGGCCAGGGATTTTGCCTTTACTATAAAATTTGTGTTTCGGCGTGGAATATTGACCCCACTAGCGGGCGAATACTTATTCAATTTTGACCCCCGCTAGATTTCATCCG
>NZ_VDGD01000023.1:0-38766 GCF_024701725.1 Ochrobactrum sp. XJ1 | reverse complement strand
GTTGCGCTTCATTCTCTGGTCCTCTCAATGGGCCAGAGCTTACTTCAAAATGGATTATTTCAACGGGGCAAGGTCACTGCTTTTCAACGTCTCTGCGAGTCCTGGCTCGTCACCGTTTTTTCTCGGGTGAAGCCCCATATAGTCCTTCATCGTCTTATTGATATATGCGGCGTGGCCTTCTGCCGAAACAGACCAGAGTTGGACAGGTACCGTATCTACTAGTTGTTCAAGTTCCCTCTCACGTTTGCGCAGTTCCAACTCTGCATGCTTACGTTCAGTTAAATCGAGGATATAGGCTACACCTTGTCTACGCTGACCTTCGAAACAAGCTGCACCAATCAGTACGGGTACTCGACCCCCGTCCTTCCTGAAAAACTCTTTCTCCCTTGGTTGCATTAGACCTGTATTGGCAAGTTCCTGAGCTTCTTGAAGTGCGTGCGCCTCCTGCCACTCCGGAGGAGTTAAATCTAGCCAGCTGAATCCTTTTTCAAATTCGTCACGACTATACTGGACCATGTTAAGAAAGGCGTCGTTCGCATCCAAAAGTTGTCCATTTAGATCCCAAGTGACAATTCCGATAATGTTGGAATCGACCAGCCGACGAAGCTGACTTTCGCTGCGTCTTAGCGCTTCTTCCATTATCACTTGATCATGTATGTCATGACATAAACCGTACCATTGGATTATACGTCCGTCCCGATCACGCATGGGCTCGGCCCGACTAGACATCCAATGAAAAGCCCCATCCGCCCGGCGTATGCGATAACGCATCGCGAATACCTCGCCAGTAGCGATACACCGGCGAAGCGTCGAACCGAATTCCTTGGCGTCATCTTCGTGTATACAGTCAATGAGCACGTCCAACTTTGAGCGGCCAGGGCTTTCTAGGTCATCAGCGCTGAAACCAATGAAATCGACCATACGCTTATTGAAAAAACTAGGTTCGCCTTCATCCGTTAAACGCCACAAATGACTTGGAACCATATCTACTAATAATGAAAGTTCTTCCTCACGCGACCAAAGTGCCCCGTTATCCACGGCGTCATTTTCTAAAGAGGTCCGATCTGCCATCGCCAATCTCCTGCCAATCTGTTAGATGCAGAAAACTCCCTTTGGCTATCATACCATATTTGAAATAAATCTGCCTTGTCCTCATCAAGCGCAGCGCAAACGTCTAGGAATAACAAAGGCCCATCACGAATACTATGCCTCGTGATGGGCAAATTATCGTAGATAGTAACTTGTCGAATCGTCGTTTATCGACTGATAAATCTCAGTAAATCTTCATTTATAGTTTCGGCGTGGGTGGTTGCCATGCCATGCGGAAAACCTTTGTAGATTTTAAGTTCGGCATTCCTAAGCAGCTTCGCGGAGAGCAACGCCGAATTGGCATACGGAACCACTTGGTCGTCATCACCATGTAGCACCAGCGTGGGAACGGTTACGGCCTTCAGATCCTCGGTAAAATCTGTTTCCGAAAACGCTTTGATGCCTAGGTAATGCGCATTTGCCGCCCCCGTCATACCTTGCCGCCACCAGTTCTGGATCAAGGCTTCGGAGGGCACGGCGTTCTGTCGATTGAAGCCATAGAATGGTCCGCTCGCGACATCCTTATAAAACTGTGATCGATTAGCCGCCAAGGCGGTTCGGAATCCGTCAAACACTTCAATGGGTAATCCATCCGGATTCGATGATGTTTTTACCATAATCGGTGGGACGGCACCGATCAGTACTAGTTTGGCAACGCGTCCGTCGCCATATTTGGCTGTATAGCGGGTTGCTTCTCCACCGCCGGTAGAGTGTCCTACATGGATAGCATTTTGAAGATCAAGATGCGTGATGACCGCTGCGACGTCGGCCGCATAGTGGTCCATGTCATGCCCATCACTGACTTGGCTCGAGCGACCATGACCTCTGCGATCATGCGCTATTACGCGATATCCCTTCGCCAGGAAGAAGAGCATCTGGTTGTCCCAATCATCTCCGCTCAATGGCCATCCGTGATGGAAGACAATCGGTTGGGCGTCCTTTGGACCCCAGTCCTTGTAAAAAATCGCCACGCCGTCTTTTGTGACGACATATCCATGTCGGTCACTGAATTCCGTTCCGGAAGATTTCTCAGCTGAATTTGCGGGAGCTGGACCAAATGTGGCGCCGGCAGCTGCAAGACCAAGGGTACCGGACATGACTGCACGGCGGGTGGCCGTGATTGATAGCTGTTCCATATTATACTCCTGAGCAGTCGAGACTGCATTTTCTGAATTTCATGAGCTGATCGGCTCACATGGGAACGCTAACAAAGTTGGCAGACGAAATGACCTATCCCCGGGCTCAGTTCCGCTCCATCTTTGGGAGCAATGTATCTGTCGCTTTGTTGAATGCGCAAAACCGCTTCCGCCCTGGCGACGAGCGGAGGTCTCCGTTATGAAGTTGTGCCCAAGCAGACGGCGAAAGCTGAAGGACGAAGATTTCACCGGCCTTCGATCTAGTGATCAAATTGCTGCAATCATCGAACCCGCCGGGAGCGAGGCTTCATCGCAGGTGCAGCATGGTACATGCTTACCGATTACGAACATAGCTCAGGGAATAGAAATGTATCTACCATCGCATGAAACAATCAAAGCCTGGGGTGAATAGCGTCATGGGACAATGCTGTTCATGTTCTTCTGACGGCCTCAACAAAGGACGGTGAAGAATAACCCGGAAGGAAAGAACATGACAAATCATGTACCAAACAGAGGACTCGAATGGGCGAGTCTGACACTGGGTCTGGCCCTGGCTTATTGTATGTTTCCGTATATTGATCGACCGTTGGTTGCGTGGAATGCAGGCTTTGTGGGTACGATCATTATTTGTTGTTCGATTATGGCAATCTGCCATTATCGTAGCTGGACCGAATGGGTCAATTTTGTACTTGGCTGCTGGACAGTGATTTCACCTTATGCACTCGGTTTCGAGGCACTCCCCTCGGCTACTTTGGTTCATATAGCGCTCGGTATCTGCATCGCCGCGAATGCTGCTATTCAATTGATTTGCGAGCCAGGAACAAAGACCTCGGAGCAGCCACAAAACGAACCCTTTTGAAGAAAGGAAACCGGAAGGCAGCCAGGAGCTTGATTCAGTTCCAACATGACCGGATTGGGAGATTTTGTTGGATGCGCTGTGCGTTGCGTGTGGTCCTGCTGTAACGTTATTACCGCGATCGCACGCCATTGAGAAACAAAGTTACGGCGGAGGCCACCGTGGCCCGTGCCTCGCTTTCGGTAGGTGGAGTGCGCAATCCGAGCACAACCTGTAAATGAAGATTATCCCGGATCATTCCGACGAAATGCCCGGCAACAAGCAAAGGATCGCCTATCTGAATTTCTTTGCGGTCGGCTGCAGCCTGGAGAACTTTGGCGAGATGAGCCGTGGTGCGGCCCGGGCCCTTCTCATAAAACACGCGCGCAAGATCGGGAAACCGCCCGGCTTCAGTGATGATGATACGATAAATGCCCAGGACCGAAGGGCTCATGTAAACGTCCAGTAGGTGGTTACCAAAAGTCGTCAGCATATCGGGCAAGTCACTTTGGGTAGTGTAGTCCAGAGAGAGTGCAGAGATCGCGCGATCCGCATTATCGGCAACCAGAGCCAGGAACAATCCCTCCTTGCTGCCAAACTCACTATAGATCGTTCGCTTCGAGCCACCGGTACGCTCTATGATCGCATCGATGCTGGTGGTTGCGTAGCCCTGCTCGAAGAAAAGCTCCGCTGCAGCACGAAGAATAGTTTTCCGTCGAAGTTTTGTCCGTTCGCTTTTCGTATCGGTCACTTTATCGGCCTTCTTCAATAACTTCCGCTTGACCGGTAACCTACATTACCATAACCGTCAACGGTAACGACAATTACCCTTTGGTGCACAAGATGATGACCTGGAAGAAGAAAAAAATCGTTGGTCTGGTGTTTTGTCTCAGCGCGATTGCAACCGCTGCGGGAGGCTGGGCGTGGGCGCGCTCGAGCGAGCGGACGACAACGGACAATGCCTATGTTCGCGGTAATACGACTGCAATCGCATCGAAGGTGACCGGATATGTCACCGTGGTTGATGTAGCCGACAACCAGACTGTACGAGCAAATGATGTTCTGTTCAGAATCGATGACAGGGATTTCCGCGCACGTCTGGCGCAGGCTGAAGCAAATGTGCAGGCGGCACAGGCACATATCGAAAATGTTGAGGCGGAGATCCAGCTTCAGCATATTCTGGTCAAGCAGGCGACGGCACAGAAACGGGCAGCAGGGGCAGATCTTGCTCTCGCGGTCAAAGCGTCTCAGCGACAGCGTGAACTTGTTCGCACAAATTCGGTCAGCAGAGCTCAGGTCGATGAAAGTGACGCTGCGAGGTCAAAAGCAGAGGCTGGCTTATTAGGCGCTCAAGCCGCGCTGGAGGCACAAGAAACACGTATCAAGGTTCTCACCACACAAAAGGAAGCAGCCCTGGCTGCTGTGCTTCAAGCCAGGGCTGCGCGTGACCTGGCCCGAATTGATCTCGACAATACAGTCGTCCGTGCTCCCTTTGACGGCGTTATTGGTAACCGTCAGGTTCGCGTCGGACGCCTGGTATCCCCTGGAGCTTCACTGATCGATCTGGTCCCAATCAAGGACGTATGGATTGTCGCAAATTTCAAGGAAACACAGATTGAGAATATTCAACCCGGTCAGTGGGCCCAGGTAACGGTCGACGCCTATCCAGGAACAATTATCGAGGGAAAAGTTGACAGCTTTGCACCGGGTAGCGGATCGGCCTTCAGTCTCCTGCCCGCTGATAATGCTACTGGCAATTTCGTCCGCGTCGTGCAACGTGTTCCAGTCAAGATCAAACTTGTTCAGAATCCACTTCCCGGCCGTCTGGTTCCTGGACTTTCCGCGCGGGTCAAGATCGATTTGGGGAGTGAGAATTGATGCTCTCTCCCCCAAGCGTCTCGAGCCAAACCAGGCAGAATACAGGATGCCTCCTCCTCGCGGGCATTGTGATTGCCACTTTGACTGAGGCGATTGCGGGTACCGCTTTGACGCTTGGCAAAGGTCATATAATCGGTGATGTATACGCTACTCCCGACGAATTCGCCTGGCTCGACATCGGATATACGACACTGAAGATGATCGCGTTCCTTATGGCATCTTGGATTGCGACGACCGTTAATCTGCGGATTATCGTTGTTGCGGCGACTGTGATGATAACATTGGCAAGTGCGGCCACTGCCTTGACGACCCGATTGGATTTGCTGATTGTTCTGCGCGCATTTCAGGGGTTTTCGGGAGGTCTCCTACTGGTAATCGGACAAACCGTTATCTTTCGAGACTTTTCGCCTTCTCGCCAGCCTGTTCTACAAGCCTTGTTTGCAACAGGGGCTGTGGTTGCACCGGCGACCCTCGTACCGGCACTGCAAGGATGGCTATTGGACAGCTATTCTTGGAAGTGGATTTTTTTCTCAGTAGTTCCTATCGGATTGCTGGCAGCCGGGCTTGTTCTCCTATCAGAAGAAACCATCGGCACCTATATTCCCTATAGGCGCTTTGACTGGAGTGGCCTTCTACTGGCATCAATCACGCTTTTCTGCCTCGTCTATGTGCTCAACCAGGGCGACCGCTGGAACTGGTTCGATGAAGGTCGCATCCGGTGGCTGACCGGAATAGGTGTGGTGACGCTTTGCCTGTTTATTAGTCACCAAGCGAGCCGGCCTGAGGATGAAGGACTGCTCGAGCTCAGTGTTTTCAGGTCCGTCGATTTTACGTTCGCATTCATAGTAAGTTTTGTAGCTGGTGCGGCATTGTTTGGAAGCACTTATTTGATTCCGAGTTTTGCAATCTCGGTCCTGGCTTTCACGCCAACGGATACCGGTATTCTTCTGCTCGCCAGTAGTATACCTTTTGTATTTTCGCTTTTCTTGTCTGCCTTCGTATTCCAGAGCCTGGGCGTCTCTCCAATTGTCACCGTACCCTTCGGGATCGTGATGATCATGATCGCTATGTGGCTCCTGTCAGGCTCCGCAGGCGACAGCGGAATGGACGACATGTTGAACGCCGTTCTCCTGCGGGGCTTGAGCCTTGGCTTTCTATTTCTGTCTATTACGTTGATCGCATTCAGTAGGATGAGTGCACGTAGTCTCCCTGCCGCAATCGGCATCTTCAATACTGGCCGCCAGTTTGGCGGTCTTCTGGGAATAGCTTGTCTTCAGTCTCTTATGACGCGGAATATCGCAGGCAATGTATCTGTGCTCGCCAGCCATATCACAGCTGGATATTCTGCTGTAGGCGATCGGTTAGGAACAAGTGTGGCAGTTCTCGAGGCCCGCGGGATGACTACGGCTGCTGCAAATCAGGCGTCCAAGGCGTTATTGAGCAAGGCTGTCGCGTACCAGTCTACGGTAATCGCTTTCGATACGGCATTTTTCACGATTGCATTGCTTTTCGTTTTTGGTGCGCCGACACTGATCGTTACCAAGATTATCTTGACGCGAATGGCGAGCGCCAAAAAGGGCTCGCATTCAACTTCTGTGGATTATCAAGACAAGGACATATCCACCGCTAGCCCTGTCCAAGGTTACAAGAGCGCCACAAGCGTTGACAACTAGTGCGAGGGCAGGTTAAGCGCTCAATGAGCAAGCACGACCGCCACTATTCATAGCCCCGGCTGTTAACCGTTGTTACGTCTCAGGAGTAATTGTCAGTATTATCGCTGACGCATGGTCGGTGCAGTAAATTACTGAAATTACCTTTGCTCTATTGCCAAAGCAATCTTGCGCTTGGAGCGCCAAGTCGTTGCATCGGGCTGGATCGCCAAGCGGATTCGATACCGGTAACCGATGCGCGGCTTGATAGTCGAATTTCTTGAATAGCTCGTGTCGCGCTATTCTATTCGTTCGTTGTAATATTCTCCAGGCAACCGGCTGGAACATAACTCCTATACCTAGGTGTGGCGAGTATTAGACATAAAGTGTGTAATCGAGACACTTCCGATCAATAGCCATTCGTCGCCGTTCTCGTACATCATGGCCATGCAAGCGATAAGCACTCGATCGCTTTCGGTGGAAGATCGCATGCATGTTGATGCAGAATTGCATTCGGCGGTCCTACGGCAAATTGCCATTGCAAGTGATCCTTGAACCGGCGAGATCATGAAACTGTTCCAACATGCAATGGCAAATATGAGTGCACCTTTTCCAACAACGCCCGTCAAATGGGTGAAAACGGAGACGCCTTATGAAACACGAAACCAACTTGAGCAAATCAGAACCCGACGAACTGGTGCCCTCCCGCTATGCATTGCGCATCGGTGAGATTGACGTTCTGGTCATCAGCGATGGTGTGTTGCCTCTTCCAACCGAAATGTTGGGGCACAACATTGACCCGGACGTACGAGCAGAATGGTTTGACGATATGTATCTGCCACCGGATTCGTTTGATTGGTCGCTGAACGTGGTCGTGGTGCGTAGCGGTGATCAGACGATCCTCGTCGACGCTGGATTGGGTCTCGATCCTGACCTCAACTTGCCGCGCGCGGGACAGTTGGTCAAGCGACTGGCCGGTGCCGGTATTGATCTTGCTTCGGTCACTGACGTGGTTCTCACCCATATGCATATGGATCATATCGGTGGTCTTCTTGTCGAGGGCGTAAAGGAAAGATTGCGTCCTGATCTGCGGATTCATGTGGCGGCCGCAGAAGTTGAGTTCTGGGAAGCACCGGATTTTACATACGCTCACATGCCCGATGGCTTTCCGGATGCGCTCAGGGCAACTGCCAAACGATTTGTCGAGCAGTATCGGGATCAACTGTGCCTGTTTGATGAGCAATGCGAAGTGGCAGCGGGTGTGATGGCCTATCGCACTGGTGGACATACCCCAGGACACTGTGTGGTTCGTCTTGCATCGGGTGAAGATCGACTGACCTTTGCTGGCGATGCCATCTTTGCTGTCGGATTTGACCACCCAGACTGGTATAACGGTTTTGAACATGACCCCGAGGAAGCAGCCCGCGTTCGTGTACGTCTTTTAACCGAGCTCGCCGAAACCGGTGAACAACTGGTGGCGACCCATCTACCGTTTCCATCCGTGGGACGCGTTGCGGTCGACGGTGACGCTTATCGTTGGGTCCCCGTTTTCTGGGATTACTGATTGCTTTTATGATGAGGATTTTCCGGGCACACTCTCGCCAGTGTGCCCGGTATTTTTTTATCGTGTCGGATATCAGCACATCTCGTGAAAGAAAATCTTCCTGGACACAACCAGCGACCTATCCAATGTATGGATAGGGGTTGCTCTGTGCTCAGTCGTTCAGGAGCCTGTTTGTCAAAGAACGGATGGTTTCCATTCATTCCAATATAGATAACGACCGCCAAGCTTTCGACGAAGTCCCTGCTCCTCAGCTTCCGGGGAGGATCTGGATTTGATCTGTGCCTGATATGCTGTCTGCTTATCTTTCCAAACGGCAAAACGACTTTCATGACCTGAAGAGTACGTGGATTATCGGTCAGCTGGGTAAGGGGACAATGCCTGCCGGAGGCATTGAGAGATAAATTAATCAGACAGAACACCAGCGCTTACCGGATGGATTATCTGTACATCTTGAATGCCGACGCTGATGGGCTCTCAGCCGTGATACAACGGAATGCGGATCGCTGCGCGGGAGGGACGCAGCGATCCGCCAATTGAGCGACAAACGTGGGAGGATATACGTTCCAGGCCCGACAGATAGTGTCAGGTAGTCGCTCAGACTGACGGCTGGGTGACCTGAACCGCGCGAGCGGCGATTTGCAGGCGGATCCACAGATTGATAGCACCAACCATCACCGTCAGATTGACAATTTCGTAATCCTTCAATTGCGTTTTGATCAGTTCTTGATCGCCTCGCAGTTCTTCACGTTTTTCACCATTGATGAGTGCTTCGGTCAATGCGAGGGCTGCTCGCTCCTTGACACTATAGAGAATTGATTTTCGCCAAGCGCTGACCATGAATAAACGCATCTCTGCTTCACCATTCGCGCGGGCTTCCACCACACTCGTTTTCACGCAGGATGCGCAGCCACTCATCTGTGAGACCCGCAACCGCACCAATCCGCTCAACGGATGCTGCCACACACTCACATTGATCATTCTTTCAACCACCAGCAGACCTTTAATCGCTTCTGGCCTGGTAGTGTATGAGGGAATAGGCGACATCGTATTTGCCTCCTTTTCTGGCTGAAGATGGCCTACTATGTTCAAAACCGGCATTCAGTTCCATTGTGCTGGGTAACGGGAACAGCAATACTTTGGTGCAATCACATGTGTACGGACGGTGGGTGTAACCTTTCTAAAAGCCAGATATAAATACTGATTTTTTTAAGTAGAAACGACTGCGTTTTAACGGATTTAGCGTATTAATTGAAACCGTTCTGCAAGTCGCACTTCAAGCTTGAACCCACCTTCCCAAAATGCAGTACGGCATAATCGCACCGTGCATATGATCGAGACTACGAAGTTAATAAATATAGGGTTCTCGACCACCCAGCTTTCCTGATGCGATCATCAAACAGGGATAACCGCGACGGAATGATTTTGCGGCTCACCTCGTCCGGTTCTACAGCTTCAATCAGAAATCTGGTCATTTCCATTTCCAGGGACAACTCCAGTGGCGCTCGGCATTACTTGTTGTCGAAGTTGGAAGGGACGTGAATGTGTCAAACGAAACTGGTTTGGATCTACCAGTAATGAAGCTATTTCTAACAGCGCATCAGTTGCGGTAGGTCCGATCGTTCTTCAAGAAATGGCGGCGCTAGTTGCTTAGCCTTATTGATAAAAATTAGGATCGGCAATGCCGATCCTCAGTCTAACCATATTTTGTTGTTTTATCATTGGCCCCACAGCAACCGACCTGGTTCCTGGGTGGAGCTGATTGGTTTGTATACGGTCTTGGGAGCATCTGGGCCGTGGCCAGCACGCACCTGCTTTACAGATGACGTTGGACGGCTATCGGTTCTCGTTGATGGATATTGCCAATCCGATCCGATATGGTCACTTTGGGCAAGGACACTTCCACTCGAAAGAAGAAGTGCTGCAGCGGTTAGAATTATCGCTTTCATTGTGGTTCTCCAATGTTTCCGTTGTGCGATCTGCACAATTCGACGGTAGGAGCTTATTAATCACTTGACGATCATCTAATCGAAAGGGTTGATCTATCATGATGCATAGTAACCAATCGGCGATTGAATAGCCGAGACAGTTCGTTACGGCATTAATCCATATGGTGTATGGTATTATCAAGGCTCGAAGCCGTACCGGATCTCTTGGAGTGGCCACAATTAATCGGATGATCATCGCAACGATGTGCTGAACCTAGACCTTGGTACAATCGGACAGATCCTACTGTTCGATAGGAGATGCTGGGAAGATAGAACATAGTTGACAACAACTTGTAAGAAGAAGTTGTTGGAGTAAGAGATGAAGAAACTGACAAAAATCCTGACCTTTGCAGTAATGTTTTTTTCTGGAACTATTGCACAGCCAGCGTTTGCCCAATCCAAACCCACCATAGTTCTTGTTCATGGTGCCTTTGCAGAGTCCTCGAGCTGGAACGAAGTTATCTCTCGGCTCAAGCGCGACGGTTATAAGGCGATAGCTGCCGCAAATCCGCTTCGGGGCGTCATGGCAGATGCGGCAACTGTCTCCGCAGTTATTCGATCAATATCGGGGCCGGTTGTCCTCGTCGGACATTCCTATGGTGGTCCCGTTATCACAGAAGCCGCTAACGGTAATCCCAACGTGACTGCGCTCGTCTATGTTTCTGCGTTCGCACCAGATCGAGGTGAAACGAGCCTTGGCCTTTCAAAAAAGTTTCCCGGCAGTACATTAGCGGATGCGATTTTTTCAGTAGAGCAGGAGCGGGGTGAACGTGATCTCTTCATTCGGTCGGACCGTTTCCATGATCAGTTTGCAGCGGATCTATCCGAAGATCGGTCCGTTTTGATGGCGGCCACCCAACGTCCGGTCGCACAAGCGGCACTGGAGGAGAAATCTGGTTTCCCCTCGTGGAAGAGGTTGCCGTCCTATTCGATCTATGGAACGCAGGATCGAAACATACCGCCGGCCGCAATGGAATTCATGGCCAAACGTGCGGGCACAGTAAAAACTGTTGTCGTAGATGGAGCTTCCCATGTGGTAATGATCTCGCATCCGGAAGAAGTCGCTGCGCTGATAGAGGAAGCAGCTTCCGTACATTAGGCGCTCGGGCAACTACCGCCGTAAATAAATCTCCTACAAGGAACTATGACCCTGGGACACGTTTGGCAGGCGGGGCCGGTTTGCGTGTCACTCCATTTCTTGCAGACATGACAGGAGCCCACCATGATCAAGACGTTTATCCGCATTGCGTTGGCAACCACTATTCCGATTTCGACGGGGTTTGCCCATGAACAGGCCAGTGAAACATCCACAGTAACGGTCATTTACGACCAGGTGCTTCCGAATGTGCCGGGAAAGAGCATGAAGGGCGTGCTCGTGGAATATGAACCGGGCGGTACTTCGCCTGCTCATACCCATCCTGCTTCTGCCTTCATTTACGCGACGGTTCTGGAAGGAGCTATCCGTAGCCAGGTCAATGATGGTCCGGTTATTACCTATCACGCAGGTCAGAGTTTCTCGGAATTTCCGGGTGATCGACACAATGTTAGTGAAAACGTTAGTCCGACCAGGCGTGCCCGCCTTTTGGCGATCTTCATCGTTGACACTGATGAAACCAACCTCACCACCAATGATTAGCGGCTCTGACCTTAAGAGGAGGAGGAAGAATATGTATATCCCAGCAAAATCTTTCATGACTTCATCCAGGCAGCAGATGAAGGAGAGCGAGCAGTCCTCCCGTCCCGGGGAAACTCGCTCCCGAATTCATTCGTCCTGCAGGGAAGGTGGTGTCATTGAAACGGCTCAAGAACGAACGGGTTGCCCACGCGGACTTAATCCAAGCTGCCCGTTCGCCTTGACTTGCAAGTCGGAAGGCCAAGTTTGCACTACCAAGACAAGGCGCTCCTTTGTATTTTGACCTCTTGCATTTTGATGTGTCAGGTTCTGGTTTCGATCGCAGGTTGCCAAACCGAATTGAAGAGGACGAAGAAGCACTTTCCCTCTTGGGGGCTATGTCAAAAAGGCAATGTTGCCCCGAGCTGGTACCAAGCCTTGTTATCGAAGATCTTGCCTGGTGTTCCAGGCGCTGCCTTAGTAGAAGTATCCGGTCAGCCTCACGCTTTCGGCCCACAATGCCTCTGCGATATCGGGATCGATTGCAAAAGGTCGAACGCCAAAACGCTCTTGTCTTTCTACTCGTGCGATATCGCAGTTTTCGCAATAAACCCCCCCAATACCCGCCAACTCGGGCGCGGTAGCGCACCAGATTGTCGTGGCAGCGCCTTGCTGTGGTGTCTTCATATCGCGATCCGGATCTATGACTGGTTGGCCGTTATTATCGATTGCGCCGAAGGAGTCGATTTCCTCCCGACTGAGGTGACGCGCTAATGGACCGAGTATCGAGCCGGGATGTACCGAAAATGCCCTCACACCATGATTGATACCACGTGCATCAACTGCAACGGCGAAGAGCGCATTGGCTGTCTTGGCTTGACCGTAGGCGAGCCATTTGTCGTAGGGGCGTTGCACGAAATCAAGATCTTCGAGCGCAAGTCCGCCCAACTGATGTCCCCGTGAGGACAGTACGATGACGCGCGCATTTTTGGCCGCGCAAAGAGCAGGCCACAAGGCCGCGGTCAGGCGAAAGTGACCAAGATGATTAGTCGCAAACTGGCCTTCATGGCCTTCTGCATCGCGAAATAGAGGAGTGGCCATCACTCCCGCGCTGAGGATCAGAATGTCCAGGGAGCCATGCTCAATGACAAACTTATCCGCAAAGCTGCGAACAGAGGCGGGATCAAGGAGATCCATCGTGAATAGTTCAACATTTGGAATATTGCATAGCATCTTGCCGGCGGTGCCAATGTCGCGCACCGGAACGATCACACGGGCCCCTCTCCATGCCAGAATACGCACCGTTTCAAGGCCTAGATTTGACGCGCCGCCTGTCACAACGGCAGTCTTACCTGTGAGGTCGATATCGCGAATAACCTCTTGGGCAGTAGTACATGGGCCGAATGGGGTGCCGAGCGGCGTTTGACCGTGCTGCATATTCTTCTCCTGATTGTGCCTTGAAAAGGTAGAAATCGATGACAGGAAAATCTATAGTCAAATGGCTTGTTTAATGTAGATATTGGCCGGTTGTGATGTTCAACGATCCCCTTTCCCAGCTGCTGAATTTGATTGAAGCCAGCGCGACTATGTCCGTCGGACTTGAGGCTTGCGGGCGTTGGGCAATCGACGTGCCTCCTGTAAGTGCCTTGAAATGCAACATCATCAGGCAAGGTAGTTGTTTTCTGGAAGTGCAAGGTGAGCGATTGATGCTTGCTGCAGGAGACTGTTTCCTGATCGGCCCGGATATCCCCTTTGTCATCGGGAGTGATCTGAATTGTCCGCCCATTCCAGCGGCTGAAGTCTTTTCGCAGAAAGCCTACAAGAACCATGCAAAGCTGGACGGTGGCGCGGGGCCGGGGTTCCTTTGCCATAGTGGTCGCATGGATCTGCCTTTAAACAGCGAACTTCTGCGAGAAATCTTACCATCGATCGTCGTGATTCGAGCGGAAAGCATTGTAGCGGAACGTCTTCACTGGCTCACCAACAGACTGGAAGAAGAGCTCGCCGGCGATGTTCCCGGTGGTGCAGCGATGGCTATTCCGATCATGCAGATGATTTTTATTGAACTGATACGTAGTCTGCCCGTTATGACTGATCGCAGTTGGCTCTCTGCCCTCTCAGATCCCAGAATTGGCGGTGCATTGATGGCGATCCATCGGGACCCAGGGCACAATTGGCGGCTGGATGAACTTGCAGGCATCAGCCATCTTTCACGGTCCCAGTTCTCGGCACGGTTCCGTGCCGCTGTCGGAAATAGTCCGATGGAGTATATTTTGCGCTGGCGTATGATGCAGGCGCACAAACTGCTGGCGCGACCGAATATGACAATTGCGTCTGTGGCTGCCCAACTGGGGTACGGCTCTGAAAGCGCCTTTATTTATGCTTTTCGTCGCATCCTTGGTACGACGCCACGCCGAATGCAGCAACAAATACGCTCTTCCGAGAATCCAGAAAAAGACAACAAATACAAAAAGTTGTAATAAATATACTAGCGTTACTGAATAGAATAAACACTCCATCGGAGTTCACTAGCCGGTCGATCGGCGATAAGGAGATTGCCTTGCCAATGTTTGGCAACCCTTAACCCGTCGGGTCAGTTCCATCAAAAATAAGTCAAGCTCCTATAGATTTCCATAGCATGCAGATCGAGAGAGTTCAGGTTAAACTGAGCATGATGATCATCGGTGAATGCTGAAAAGGCTGCGGCAAATGACGTTTACTTCTATATCGGATGAAGACGATCATATTTACGCTATTGAAGCTGCGCAAATTGTTGAACGTGTGGTGGGGATCGCCTGGGCGACCGATAAAGATGGCGCGGTTATTTATCTGACCGAAGAGCTGCTTTCCCTTGTCCAGTCTTCATTGGAGCAATCCAATAAACCGACTGGTAGGGCTTTATATGGCTGGTCAAAACTTATCCATCCCGATGACCTTGATGGTTTTGCGGCAATATGGCTCAGGTCATTGCGTACCGGTGAAAAATATAGTTACGAACATCGGCTTTTAAGTTCGAGCGGCGCTTATCGATGGTGTCGCAGTTCCGGACAAGCTTTGCGGGATAAGCAGGGTAAAATCCGTGGCTGGTATGGAACCATAATCAATGCCGATGTCCCATCAATTGACAGCGAGCGCTTCAACCTTGTAACGAACTTGGCGTTGGACAGAAAAGCGCGTTCCGATCAACCAGAAACACTTGATCTTACCCATCCGGACGACAGGATATCCGCATCTCATGCCGCCGCTCGTGCATTCTGGACCGGTGTTCCGCAAATCACCCGACACCGCCAACGCCAGGCCGATGGGACGTATCGCAGGATCGAGACCCGGTCGGAGCCAAGCTATAGCGTCAGCGTGGATATCGGAGACCTGGTCACCGAGCAAGACCCTCCTAAACAAACAGCGGCCGAGTTGCTTGGAAATGATGAGACAGAGCCGATGCGTTCGGCCAAGGTTGTGGAGAGCATTTTCGGCAATGGTTGGGCGTTTGACGCAGCAGGAAGATGGATATTCCTCCATCCATTCGCACAGAGTTCTCTCGGTGTCACCCTGGATTATCTTAATGCTGCTGTAGATGAAGGCCATACTGCGTGGAAACGAGTACTACATCCTGATGATTATGAAGAAGTTGCGGAAAAATGGCGTCACTGCCTGGCGACCGGAGATGACTTTAACGTAGAATTCCGCTTTCGACGGGCCAACGATGTGTATGTCTGGGCAAGAACCGCCGCCAGGCCCGTACGCGACGGCAATGGGCAAATCTCAGGCTGGTACGGTATTGCACTCGATAATGATCTATATAAGAAAACCGTAACTGCGTTACGCGAGCGGGAACAAAGCCTGCAACAGCTGATAGACACAGTCCCTGCACTCGTCTGGACGATTTCGGAAAAGGGGTCGCCAACTTATGTCAACAAGCGGTTTACCGAAGTAACAGGCGCGACGCTCGAGGATATCACCGCAGTCGACAAGTCTCCCAATCTCAGTGTCATCCATCCAGATGATATTCACAAGGCAAGAGATGCCATTCATCGTTCCCTGACGACGCATGAACCGTATGTTCAAAGATACCGACAGTTGCGTTCTGACGGCAACTATCGCTGGACCGAAACCCGCGCCGAACCGTTGCGAGACGAAACCGGCGCGATCGTCCAGTGGTATGGTGTCTGCGTCGATATCGACGATCTGGTAACTGCCCAAAAATCCCTGTCTGATCGGGAGCGCGAGCTTTCAATGCTCGTCGATATGGTGCCGAGCTTTATCTGGCGCCTTACCCCGGAAGGAGAGCCGAATTACTTCAACAGGCGTTTGATTGATTTCTTCGGTATGGATGTGGAGGACGCGGAAAAGATGGGGCCAAAACGTCTGGCAGCCATCATGGAAAGCACGACACACCCCGACGACGTGGGGCGGGTATCCCAGGCGCTCAACCACAGCATTGCCACTGGCGAACGCTTTTCGATGAGATACCGACTTCGCCGGGCTGACGGCGTATATCGCTGGGTTGCCGGACAGGCAGATCCACTGCGAGACGATGATGGACGCATAATCCAATGGTATGGTCTATCTACCGACATTGATGATCAGGTTAAAGCCGAGGACGCCCTCAGACACAGCGAGCGCCGTTATCGCGATCTTTTTCAGTACATGCCGATCGGCCTCACCCAGGTCGACGCCAAAAAACTTGTTCTTCTGTTCAATGAATTGCGGGCGCAAGGGGTGAACGACTTGCGCGACTATATAGACGAGCATCCAGAATTTCTAACACGGGCTGTCGAGGCTCTGGAAGTCGAAGAGGTTAATCAGCATATTCTCGAAATGTTTGGGGCCCAAAATGCCAACGAAATGCGTGGTTCCGCCACCCGTTATTGGCAGCCCGGCATGGACACGATTCGCCGTTCGATAGAGGCGCGCTATCGTGGAGAAGAGGTTTTTCAGGAAGAAACAAAAGTAATGCGCCTGGACGGTCGCGTCATCGATGTCCTCTTTACGACTGCACGACCTGATGCAGTGGCTGATAAAAGTCTGGTTGGATTCATCGATATAACCCAGAGGAAGCGCGCGGAGGAAGCATTACGGGAAAGGGAACGGTCACTTTGGCGTCTGGTGGAAGCCTTACCCGTCATGATCGACTGCGCTGATCCGAACGGCGAACCGGTCTATCGGAGCGACCGATTGAGCCAATTTCTCGGCTATGGTCTCGACAGGCTCGACGAAGACGGCAAGCTCAATGCAACGCTTGATGCAGGAGTGCATCCTGACGATTTGGCTGGAGTGAAAGAACAATACGCACATTCACTCGCTACAGGGGAGCCATATGCACGTAGACATCGTTTACGGCGTTTCGATGGGCAATATCGCTGGGTTGAGACACGGGCAGAAGCAATGCGCGACGGACAGGGTAATATCGTTCAGTGGAACGTTATATGTCTGGATATTGATCGCGAAGTCCGAGCGCAGGATGAACTTCGTCTCACACATGAGAAATTAGCTCGAGCGAGCCAGGCCTCAAGCCTTGCAGAGCTCTCGGCGTCGATCGCACACGAGGTCAACCAGCCTTTGGCGGCTATTGTAGCCAATTCCCATGCCTGTCGGCGCTGGCTCACCGTCGAACCGCCAAACACCGAACGAGCCCTTAAGACTGTTGAACGCATCACACGGGATGCCACATCTGCCGCCGACGTTGTCGGTCGAATTCGAGCTCTATTCAGGCAGTCGGCTGACGCAAAAAAGAAAATCACGCTGAACGACGTCATCGCGGAGGTGCGCGGGCTCATGACGGAGGAGCTGCTGCGCTGGCGTGTCCGCACCGTCGTCGAAATAGAGGCAGATTTACCGTATGTGATGGCGGATAGGGTCCAGATCCAGCAAGTCCTTTTGAATCTCATTCGAAATGCCATTGAAGCGATGGAAGCCATCACACGTGATCGCCACTTGACGATAAGGGTGGTTCGCGACGGAGGTTTCATTCAGACAAAGATCAGCGACCAGGGCGTGGGAATTACATCCCCGGAAAGAATATTCGAACCGTTTATTACGACGAAAGAACAGGGAATGGGCATGGGACTCGCGATTTCCCGTTCGATTGTCGAGGCACATGGTGGTTGCCTGTGGGCGGAAAAGAATGAGCCGTACGGAACGGCGCTAATTTTTACTCTCCCCGTGGAGGCGAAGGCGACAAGTGATGAGCATTAGCCAGTTGGTATTCATTGTAGACGACGACGAGCGCATCCGCGAAGCCCTGGAGGAACTTTTGGCTTCGTATGGCATGCGCACTATGTCATTTGGATCGGCAAGAGATTACGTCAATGCTCACAAGCCTGATGTTCCGTCTTGCCTCGTGCTCGATGTCGAACTTCCCGATATTAACGGTCTGGAACTGCAGAAACAGATTTCGGTGCAGGAACATCCGCCCATCGTCTTCATCACTGGACATGGCGATATTCCCAGTTCTGTTCGCGCAATGAAGCGGGGCGCTGTCGATTTTCTGACCAAGCCTTTCAGTGACGCAAAACTCCTTGCGGCAATCAATGCGGCAATCGAACAAGATCAACAGCTACGCAATAGTCGGGCGGAAATCGAATTGCTGAGACAGCGCTATGGAGAACTCACATCCCGAGAACGAGAGGTGATGCCGTTAGTCGTGAGCGGTCTCCTCAATAAGCAGGCAGCTGCCGAACTCGGCATAAGCGAAGTGACGTTGCAACTCCACAGAAGGAATGTCATGCAAAAAATGGCGGCAGCGTCGCTCCCTGATCTCGTACGCATCGCGGAGAGGTTGAAAATACCGATCACCCACTCGCGCAGATCAAAAGGGGAGGAACTATGATCGAGAGCAAGCTCGTAATTGCAGTTGTTGACGACGATTCACGGTTACTGGAATCAATGGAAGATCTGTTGGAGTCGACAGGGTACATGGCTCGCTGTTTTTCTTCTCCCATCTCACTGTTAACGCGGGGGCTTGGAGGCATAGACCTCGTTATAACGGACATCGGCATGCCGGACATCAATGGCTTCGAATTGCGAGAAATAGTTCAGAAGGTTCGTCCTGATATTCCTGTATTTCTCATTACAGGAAGGCACGAAATAGCGGACCAGGAGCGAGCTCAGGGAATAACAGGTTTCTTCAGGAAGCCGTTCGATGGACAGGCATTGCTTGCAGCAATTGGTGAAGCATTAGACAAGCGTCGAATGGAGGGTGGACATGAGAACTGAACAGCAGTCACACAATTTGAAACCAGGGCAATCGTCAAAACGCGCAACGGATGCGGAGCAGCCATTCGTTGTGATCGTAGATGACGATGAGGCCATACGAGAGGCACTCTTCGAGTTGATCTTATCGGCAGGGCTCAGGCCCATAGCTTTTGCCTCTACACGCGAGTTGATTGGAACAGACCTGCTGGAAGCACCGGGTTGTCTAATCCTCGATGTGCGCATGCCGGGCACAAGTGGGTTGGATTTACAGCGGCAATTGGCACAAAGCGGCAATCCCAAACCGATCATTTTCCTGACGGGTCATGGTGATATTCCGATGACTGTCGAGGCAATGAAAGCTGGCGCAGTCGATTTCCTGACCAAGCCGGTGCGAGATCAAACATTGCTTGATGCGGTTACGTCAGCAATAGAAATGGATGCGCAGCGACGTTCCCACGCAGTCATCGTCAAACGCAATATCGAGCATCATGAGACATTGACCCCCAGAGAGCGAGAGGTCTTGCGAGAAGTGGCACGCGGGCGACTTAACAAGCAGATTGCTTTTGACTTGGGGATCAGTGAGGTAACTGTCAAGCTTCATCGGGGAAATGTCATGCGGAAGATGGAGGCATCTTCCATAGGGGAGTTGATCAGGATTTGGGAAACACTGCCATCGCAGATTCAGAATGCATGACACAAACCCTGCTGGAGATTGATCGTTTCAATTGGCGGAGTTCGGAAAAAAGAGCGCGACATCAATCCAAGGCTGGTTTGATGAAGAATCTGTCCTGATTGTCTGAAAACCTAAATATGGCCTCACGATGAAGCCAATGATTTTGCTCGGCTTTCGACCATATCGCAAAGAACGCGCACACGCATGGGAACCAGGCGCTTATAGGCATGCACAGCGTGAAACGGCATAGACGGAAGTGGTAGCATTTTCGAAATTTCGACCAGAGTTCCTTTTTCGAGGTCGTCCTTAACCACACAACGCATCACAACAGCTGCACCGAGACCATGTCTGGCAGCGGCTTTCAATGCCTGGCCTGAATCGCAATCGACACGTCCTTGTGGGACGAAGTGAGTACCATCATCCAGCTTTACGTCGTTCGGGTATCCATTGCCCATATACCTTGCAAAGGGCAACCTGGCGGCTTCCTTTATCGTGCCAGGCAAACCATGATTGTTCGCAAAATCCGGAGAACCGACCATAATCATTTCAAAATCGGCCAGTCGGCGAATGATCAAATCACCATTCTCGATTGCTCCAACTCGAAATGCCACGTCATAGTCTTCGCGAATAATATCGACGTGACGATCGGTCAGGCCGATTTCAAGATGAATTCCCGGGTAACGCTTAGCAAAGCCGGACAATATGGTGTCAAGGAACAGCGGGGCAAGTTCGCTAGACATGGAGAAGCGGACACGACCTGATATCTCCTTGCGTGCATTGATTTCATCATCGGCAATATCGAGTTCGCGAAGCAGGGGAGACAAGCGCTCGAATAGCAAATGCCCGTCTGCGGTCAGTACGAGAGCACGCGTCGATCTTAGAAAGAGACGCGCTTCGATGAGCCTTTCAAGTCGTCCGACACTTCTGGAAACAACTGAAGGAGATGTCTTGAGCAGCCGAGCTGCTGCACTGAAGGAACCTGCTTCCACAGTGCGCACAAATGCCAGAAGGCCTGCGGTTTCATTCAAAAGGTTTGGCATTCGAACTCCGGAAGCAAAAGTGAAATACCCAGCCAAGGGCTAATGGAACACAGATCAAATCCATATTTTACCTTTAGATCAATATGGAGAAAGTATATGGGTCTTCTCAAAGGCAAGGTGGCCGTCATCACAGGCGGCAACAGTGGAATCGGTAAAGCAACTGCTAAACTATTCGTGGAGAACGGAGCACAGGTCGTCATAACTGCTCGCCGACAGGACGCTTTAAACGCAGCACTGAAAGACATCGGCGGAAATGCCATTGGCATTTGCGGCGATGTCTCCGATCTTTCCCACCATAAACGGGTGGCAGATGAGATCTCCGATCGCTTCGGCGCTTTCGATATCTATTTTGCAAATGCCGGTGTCATTGACCTTAAAGCGTCTGAGGCAGTAACTGAAGATATTTATGATCGACATTTCAACATCAATACAAAAGGTGTCTTCTTCGGTGTCCAGACACTATCGCCACTCATAAATGACGATGGCACTATTATTGTCACCAGTTCTCTGGCGGCAACCAAGGTCCTTCCTGATCATACAGTCTATGCCGGTTCGAAGGCGGCTGCGGTGGCATTTGTGAAGAATTGGGCTCTCGAATTCAAGCACAGGCGTATCAGGGCAAATGTTATCAGCCCAGGACCCACAGATACTGAAATCCTGGGCAAACTAGGAATCTCAGATGTCGAACGCGAACCGTTTCTCAAATTGATGGCCGAAACCATTCCCGCAGGCAGACTGGGAACAACTGATGAACTGGCACGAGCCGCTCTGTTCCTGGCTTCACAGGCGAGCAGCTTCATCAATGGCATTGATCTCCACGTCGATGGCGGAATGTCGCTTGTTTGAAGGATCTGGCTTTATGACACAGAATAATTCTGAAATTGCTGCTTTTGTTGAGAAACTGGCAGAAGTGGGCAGCCATTATCGCATGGACGAAATGGAAGAGTTGTATTCGGAAGATCTGGCTTTCCTGGTGTTGACGCCAGATGGCGAAATCTCCCGCTTTTCGAAAGCGGGAATATTCGAGGAGTTCCGGTCACGACGAGACGCAGGGGAACTTCCTCTTCTTACCACAAAACGATTTCTTCATATTGAAGCGCAGGGAGATGAAGCCACTGTCATTCTCTTTCGCCAGATGAGTGAGAAAGCGACCCCTGCATTTTATGAACTACGCCTTAGAAAGCAGGAGGGCAACTGGAAGGTTTGCGGTGAAACAGTATTGCCGTGGCCTGACCTTTCTCAAGCTGGCAGCTTTCTTCCTCCGCGAGAAAAGCAATTACCAGATCAGACCGGAACTTGCGTGGAAGCGTTAGCTCTCAAGCGGGAATAGTCGTGCTTGAACGACCGTAGATATATGAAACCTCGGTGGCGAACAGTTGCCACCGGGATCATTCGAATCCTGTCAACAAGCATAGATTGCTCAGTAAATTGAACTCTGCAAAACTTCATCAGTCTTAATATGCGGGTCAGACGTTGTTCTCGTAACAAATTTCTCTCTGACACGTTTGCAAGTTGAATTTTTCAAAGGTGATCATTGTGACTGGGATGCAAAAAGCTGAAGCATTGAATGGTGTACGTTTCCAGAGGCGGGTCTGGAACTGGGTGATTGAGTGTTTCGGAAGAGATCTGGCGAACAATAGAGCGGAAAGAAATCGGCGGTTTCTCGAAGAAACTGTGGAACTGGCCCAGTCTCTGGGGTGTGATAAGGCTACCATACTTCAAATCGTTGAATATGTTTACGCTCGGGACCCTGGTATTCCTGAACAGGAAGTCGGCGGCGTTATGGTAACTTTTGCAGCGTTATGCGAGGCAAACAACATCGAAATGGCTGCTGCCGGACGAAACGAACTCTCGCGCATATCGTCAGCCGAGGTGATAAGAAAAATCCGGGCGAAGCATTCTTTGAAACCAGAACTTTGAGCCAAACCAGACATCAGGGATACGGCCGGCTCCGGAAGTTGGATGTGAATGTTGTTCCCGACCTTACACCAATACTTAGGACGTAAGTTTCCTCGTATGTCGTACAGGATGCTTCATTCCAACAGCCAATCGCCCCGCGTTGTCTGCCGAGATATTTTTAAAAGCGATCTGGTAAAGCGGATCGAAAACAGAAACAGCGATCGCGGCTTCGGCATACTGTATCGAGTTGGGATATCGGGATCTCTTGAAAAAGGCACGAGATCGCGCATCAAGCAGGTGGGTTACATGTCTGTCTACCGTGTTCATCGTCTCGATACTGGAAACTAGCCAGCACGTCCGACACTCAGACGAGTGTCCAGGCCGAAATGCCCACCATTACCGGCATCTCGTAAACAGGAGAAATCATCATGTCCAAGCATATCCTCATTGTTGGCGCCGGTTTTGCCGGTGTTATGGCAGCATTGGCTGCCTCTCGGCTGAGGCACGAAAAGAGTGTCTCAGCTGAGGATTTGAAAATCACCGTCGTGTCCCCTGAACCTGAGCTGGTCATCCGCCCGAGACTCTATGAACCCGAGCCCGATAAGATGACAGCTCCTCTTGGGGATCTCTTCTCCGCTACTGAGATCAATTTCATTGCTGGTACAGTAGAAAAGATCGACGTTGCTGGTAGCCAAGTTGCGATCATAGATGGCAACGGTCGAAGCGTCCTACAATCCTATGACAGACTCGTGCTTGCTGCTGGCAGTCGCGGCTTTCAGCCACCAATCCCCGGGCTTGAGGAATACGGCTTTGCCTCCAACCATCTTGAAGAAGCTGTAATACTGGACCAGCATCTGCACAGGCTTGCTGATCATCCGGCAAGCCCCGCACGAGACACAGTTGTGGTAGGCGGAGCGGGTTTCACAGGATTGGAAGTCGCTACCGAACTCGAAACGCGTCTGCGTGGTATTCTGGGCTCCAAGACTCGTCCGCGCATCATCATTGTGGATCGGAATCCGCATGTCGCTCCGGCAATGGGAGAAAATCCACGTCCATATATTGAGCAGCGTCTCAAAGAACTTGGTATAGAGACCCGATTAAACACGGGAATTGCAAGACTCGACGAGAATTCAGTAACGCTTGATAACGGAGAACGGATCGAGACTGCGACAGTGATCTGGTCGGGAGGCATGCGCGCCTCTCCGCTCACAAGTCAGCTGGAGGCAGAAAGAGACCAGCTCGGACGTATAATAGTGGAACCGGATCTTCGCGTACCTGGTCACGCTCAGATTTTCGCGACTGGAGATACCGCAAAGGCGGCAACCGACAATGAGGGAAATTTTTCGCTGATGTCCTGTCAGCACGCACGTCGACTTGGCGCCTTTGCAGGCCATAATGCAGCTGCGGAACTCTTAGGAGAGCCAACCTTGGCGTATAATCAGCCCGCATATGTTGTTTGCCTTGATCTCGGTGCTGACGCTGCAATTTTTACACGTGGATGGACCGGCAAAGTTGAAATCACCGGCACCGACGCGAAGAAGGTGAAACAGGAGATCAATACGGTCTGGATTTATCCGCCAGCTCCAGACCGGGCCACGGCATATGAGAATGTTCATATAGCGCGGACGGTCGATTTCTAGTTCGTTCAATCAATGTCATCCTCGGGGAATTTGATCCGCTCGATCTCGGGGATTACGATTATGGCCCGCTTTGCTTGTAAGGCGGGCCATATTGAACATACGAGTTACGGCGTGTTTGTCCGGCCAAAACAGTGTTCTTAGGCTACACGGCGGCAGAGCGCAACGAAGCTCTTTGCGGCTAATGAGGATTCGCTCTTTCGGAAGGCGATGGCGACATCTGAGGTCGTAGTGATGCTGCTTACATCCACATAGCATATGCCGGGAAGGCCCACGGCATTCATCGATTTGGGCACCAGTGCCACACCGAGTTCAATTGCGACACGGCTTGCTATTTCGGTGAAATCCAGTGCATGCGCATTGATATCTGGTTCGAAACCGGCGCTTCGGCAGGCTTCGAGTGTTGTCCTGTGAAAGCCGATGTCGGCCGGCTGGCGCGGTGTGAGGAAGGTTTCTGCCTTCAAGGCGTCGAGCCGGAGTGTGCTGCAATTCGCCAGGGCATGGGCTTCATTCAGCACGGCAACGAGAGGTTCACGCTTCACGATTAGGCTGGTCAAGCCGGGCGGCATCGGGGCGGGCCAGCGGATGAATCCCATATCCAGCAAGCCTTCCGAAATGCGCGAGAGTTGCATTCGCAGTTCCATTTCAGTGAGGTTGACCGCGACATCGGGATATTCCGCCCGGAATGTACGGATGGATTCGAAAACGATGCCGGAATAGGCGGCTGATGCGACATAGCCGATGGAGACCTGCCCGATTTCACCCCGCCCGGCGCGTTTGACTGCAACCATGGCCGCGTCGGTCTGTGCGAGGATCTTAAGCGCATCGCGGTAAAGCACCTCGCCAGACTGGGTCAGCTGCACCGAACGCCGTGACCTGTCGATCAAAGGCGAGCCGATGATTGCCTCTAGCGCCATGATCTGCTGACTGAGGCCGGGTTGGGCGATGCCCAGGCGCGCGGCAGCACGTTCGAAATTCTTCTCGTCCACCAGAGCGCAGAAATAGCGCAAGTGGCGCAACTCGAAGGAGCGGGTGGCAGTGTTTTTATTCGGAGCTGGCGGCATTTGCGTGCTTTTTGAATAATTCAAAACTATGACGGCAGTAAGCATCATAAGTTATGATTATGAAAAAGACACCCTCAACTTATTGGATCGATCGACAAAAGATGATTAATGGAGTCCAGTTTATGTTTTGAGGGGAACCCAGTGAGCGTCCTAGCCCGATTGCACGGTCTATTGTCCGCTGCAGCCATTTCCAGTACCACTTTTGCCGCTGTGACCGGAGCGTTTGCACAGGAGGCCGCCGCACCTACAGTTCTTGCACCCATCGTCGTTGAAGGTAGCCGTGAGGACCCGACGGCCCCCGTAAAAGGCTATGTCGCAAAGACGAGCATCAGTGCAACCAAGACCGGAACTCCGCTGGTTGAGACGCCGCAATCGATTTCAGTCGTCACAGCCGATCAGATCAGGGCGCAGGGCGTCCAGACTTTGGGGCAAGCGCTTGGTTATTCGGCAGGTGTTGTTTCTGAACCCTACGGTTCCGACCCTCGTTTTGACTCGCCTCTCGTTCGCGGCTTCGACGGCCGGCAGGTGCAGTTCTTGAACGGGTTGCGCCTGATGCGGACTGCAGGCGCCTCGGCGGTCGATCCCTACATGCTGGAGCGTATCGAGGTGGTGCGCGGCCCTGCTTCGGTCATGTTCGGGCAGGGTAATCCCGGCGGGCTCATCAATATGATCAGCAAACGCCCGACTTTCGAGAAGTTCGGTGAAATCGGCTTTCAGGCTGGCAGTTATAATACTTACGGCACATTTTTCGATATGGGTGGCCCGGTTCTCGACAATGACAGTCTTGCCTATCGCATGACGGGTCTGGTGCGCAAAGCTGGAACCCAAACCGATTATCTCGACAATGATCGGTACTTCATTGCCCCGGCCTTCACCTGGAAGCCCGACGAAGATACCAAAGTGACAATTCTGACCAGCTTCCAGCATGACAATCCCAGCTCGCCCTCAGGCCTGCCGCCAAGTCTGACACTGAATGCCACAAATTACAGTCTCCCCCGCGATTTCTACGTCGGTGACCCGAGCTTCGACGATTCCGATCGCAATGTCGTCAATCTCGGTTATGAGCTGGAGCACCGCATCAACGAAACCTGGACGTTCCGCCAGAACGCCCGTTACTCCAATCAGAACTGGGACTATACGGCGCTTGGCTATGCAACGGCAGGGCTTGCAGCCGATGGGCGGACCATCAACCGAACGGCGACCTTTCAGGATGAACTGCTCAACACATTCAATATCGACAACAATCTGGTCGCGGAGTTCGACACGGGACCTGTCGAAAATAAGGTCCTCTTCGGTGTCGACTATCGCTATTTCGACAACAGCGCCAAGACACAGTTCTGGAGCGCAACGCCTCTCGATGCCTTCAATCCGGTCTATGGTGGGCCGATAAAGCTGTTGCGCGACTCGGTGAACACCCATGTGGATTCCCGCATGACGCAGCTCGGTATCTATGCGCAGGATGAACTGACCTATGACAACTGGCGTGCGACCTTCGGCTTGCGTCAGGATTGGGCGACGACGCGCGGCACCTCGACCAACTATGTGCCTGCAACGCCGGTTGCCCGCTCGCTTGATCAGGATGACGAAGAGCTGACCGGACGGGCCGGCATAGGCTATGTCTTCGATAACGGCATTGCGCCTTATGTAAGCTATTCAACTTCCTTCGAACCGGTGGCAGTTTCCGCGACGGCAGGAGTTCTGCAGCCGACGACGGGCAAGCAGTTGGAGGCTGGCGTCAAATATCAGCCGAATGGCTGGGACGGTTATTTCGCCGCTGCAGTCTATGATCTCCGCCAGCAGAATGTACCGATTTCGGTTGCGCTGCCGGGCGGTGGCTCAACGACCGAACAGATTGGCGAAGTGCAGGTAAAGGGGCTGGAACTGGAAGGTGTAGCGAGCCTCGCCCAGGGGCTCGATCTGCGCGCCGCCTACACATATATGGAGGCCGAAATCGTCAGCGGGAAAGACGACGGCAATCGCCCGCCCAATGTGCCCGAACATTCCGCAAGCCTTTGGCTGGATTATACCTTTCAGGAGGGCTCGGCTCTCCACGGTTTCGGCCTCGGCGGTGGAGTACGCTATCTGGGCCAACGCTACGGCGATACGGGAAATACCTACGACCTCGACGGAGTGACATTGGTAGACGCAGCCGTCCACTATCAGAAGGATGGCATAAAGGGGATACTCAGTGTCAAGAATATTGCGGACAAGAAGTATGTCGCAAGTTGCAGTTCCTTTGGATGTAACTATGGTGACGGCAGAACCTATATGAGTACGCTGACCTTTTCATGGTAGAAAACCCGCAACACGGGGCGGGTTTCTCGTCCCTTAATATCAGCCGCCGGAAAGCTCTGGGCCTTCTGGCGGCTTTGGCTTTGCCGCAGGGCGCACGCGCCAGTTCGGCGCTGCGCATCGCAGCCATCGATTGGGCAATGCTCGAAACGGTGATAGCACTTGGCGTTACGCCGATTGCTGCGACGGAACTGATTCAGTTTCGCAAGGATGCAGTCGAGCCGGATATCCCCGCATTGGTTACCGATCTTGGCCTTCGGGGGTCGCCGAATTTCGAACTTCTTTATCTCTTGAAACCTGATCTGATCCTGAGTTCTCCATTCTACACCCGGCATGAACCGGCGCTGAAAGCTACCGCTACGGTTCTGTCCCTGCCGTTTTATGTGCAGGGAGAACCACCCTATCAGAAGGCCCTTGCGGCGGTAGCGAAACTGGGAAGCAGGCTGGGACTCGGGGCAAAGGCAGAGGCTGTTCTAAGCGAGCAGGAAGCTTTTCTTGCGCAAACCGCAGGGACGCTGAAGCCTTTCGTGGATCGCGCGACATATCTCATCAATATCGGCGATGCGCGCCATTTTCGCGCTTTCGGCGATGACAGCATGTTCGGTGATATTCTGTCTAGGTTGGGACTTCCCAATGCGTGGACGGACCGTTCGCGCTTTACGTTCGCGGCTCCCGTGCCGCTGGAAGCTCTTGCAGAAAAGCCGGAAGCGCGGATCGTTATCATTTCCGATATTCCAGTCGAAGCGCGCAACGGCCTGCGTAACAGCTTGATCTGGCGCTCGCTGCAGCCGGTCCGCGAGGGACGCGTTCATATGCTGGGTAATGTCAATCCTTATGGCGGCATCACTGCGGGATTGCGCTTCGCGCGCCTTTTGAAACATGCCCTGCTGGAACAACCGGAGGGCAGCCGGTGACGCAAAGGAATTTTAGCGTAGCGGCTGTGGTTGGCATCGTGGCCGCGTTGGCGCTGTGTCTGTGGAATGCGAGCGCGTTTCTGCCATTCGCGCAATGGCCTGCCGTTCCGTTCAATCCGGATAAAATGAATACCCAACAGGTCATTCTGGCCTACGCGGTGCTGCCGCGCGCAGCGGTCGCCATCTTTGGCGGTGCCGCATTGGGGCTTGCCGGTGCGCTGCTGCAAAGGCTTTTAAGCAATCCGATTGCCGATCCATCGACGCTTGGCGTTTCGTCCGGCGCGCAGCTTGCCATCGTCACGGCCACATTGTTTTTCCCGGCTCTCCTTGATGAGTTTCGCTGGGCGGTCGCGCTGGCAGGAGCCGGGCTTGCGACCGTCATCGTCTTTCTGCTCGGATGGCGAAGCCGCCTTGAACCGGTGACGATGGTGATTTCGGGTCTGCTTGTCGGTGTGACGTGCAGCGCGATTTCCGCCGCCATGACGCTCTCCCAAGGCGAATATCTTATGTCGCTGGTGACATGGAATGGCGGTTCGCTCAGTCAGCAGGACTGGTCTGCCGCTAAAGCACTGGCGGTTCAGTTCGTCATAGGTCTGGTTGCCGCAATCATGTTGAGCCGCCCGCTGGCACTTGTGGGGCTTGGCGATAGCAGTGCGCGGGCGCTGGGCGTGCCGCTGGCATGGCTGCGCGTGGCAGTCGTGGTGGTTGCTGTCGTGTTGACTGCAGGGGTTGCCGCGAATGTCGGGCTTGTCAGTTTCATCGGCCTTGCCGCACCGGCAATCGTACGGGGGCTTGGCGTTCGCAAGCCCGGTACGGTGCTGGTTGCTGCGCCTCTCGCTGGCGCAATTCTGCTCTGGCTTTGCGACGGCGGCGTGCAATGGCTTGGTTCCAGTCTCGGTGAAACATTCCCGACCGGTGCGGTGACGGCTCTGATCGGAGGACCGCTCCTTTTGTGGCTCATTCCACGTGTCCGCTCTTCTGGATCGGCTGGAGGCAGCCCAGCCATATTCGCGCGCGACTCGGCCACCAAAGCCTTGCTGTTGCTGGCATTGCTCGCAATTGCTGCTTTCCTAGCGCTCTCGCTGGTGCGGACGCCCGATGGCTGGTCGTTGCTAACAGGAAAAGATTTTGCCGAACTTCTGCCTCTGCGCTGGCCGCGTCTTCTGGCAGCGGCAGCGGCGGGAAGCCTGCTGGCAATGGCAGGTGCCGTTCTCCAGCGCCTCACCGGCAACCCATTGGCAAGCCCGGAAGTTGTCGGCGTCAGCGGTGGTGCAGGTATTGGTTTTGCAATCGCACTAACCTTGTTTGCCGCACCCAACAATTTTCAATTGTTGCTGTGTGCCGCGATAGGTGCCTTTGCGGCGATGGTCGTCGTCCTCAGTTTTGCAAGTCAGAGACATCTTTCGCCCAATCGTCTTCTGCTGGCTGGCATTTCCGTTAGCTCATTCGCGTCTGCCATACTGAGTGTTTTTCTCGCCATTGGCGATCAACGGTCGTGGCAAATTCTTGCATGGCTCGGTGGTTCATCTGCGTCCGCGACTCCTGAAACAGCCATTTTTCTCGTGGTTTTGAGCATCTGCGTGACGTTGGCGGCTCTACTCCTGACCCGTTGGCTGACGATCCTGCCACTCGGGCAAACGACGCCTGTGTCGTTGGGATTGCCCGTCGGCCCGGCGCGTGTGTCGACCATTCTTCTCGCCTGTATTGCGAGCGCGGCTGCCTCACTGCTCGTGGGGCCACTGAGTTTCGTCGGCCTGATGGCGCCGCATATGACGCGACGCATGGGATTTGACCGGGCGGCGAGCCACGTGTTGGCCTCGGCGCTCCTCGGTGCGTTGTTGATGACGATAGCTGACCTTGGCGCACGCAATGCAACATTTCCCTATGAGCTGCCGCTTGGTCTTTTCGCCGCTCTTGTAGGAGCGCCCTATCTGGCCTGGGCGCTCGGAAGGAAGAGATAATCGGTATTAGTTCGCCTTGAATTGAACGAGTGCTTAACACAGCTCACAAATCTGCAAGTGCCAAGATTTAATCGTTATTTGCTTGGGGTGTTAAGCTGGGATGATTTTGCTAATATTGAAGGTTAGGCACTGGCTCCCAAAGCCACGGTTCTTGACTGGCAATCAAACGTGCCAAATCCGCTCTTCAATATGAGGCTTCATAGTGCTCACAGCGGCTGGGCGGATCGAAGAATGGCCAAACGTCTCTGCATCTCAACTTTAATCTCACCATCTGGACCTGCTCGCCTGTAATATGTTCACTTTTCCATTGAACATTGCCAATGTTGTACAGGGCTGCGACTTGTCGGCACGACAACGCCTCGGCACGACAACGCCTCGGCACGCATGCCTGTAAAACTTCCAGCTTGAATGCTGCGTATCCTCCGGCGCACTTCCGTCTAATTCCATCAATTCCATGAACTTCATAAGCGGCGACCCACTTTCGAAGCGAGGATGGTTCGACATTATGAACCTTCGCGGCAGCTTTCCATCCTGACTGGCCTGTACGATACGTATGGATCGCTGCACTGCGGGTGCGGCTTGCAGGTAGCGACGGACGACGTCGATATGACCGAGCTTCGGTAGATCGTCTTGTTGCAGCCAACCTTGAACCGGGGGTGTCGATCTCCTGCGAAAATGGATACAGAAGGCCAAGCTGGTCAGTCCTGACCGTGCGGCTTTGGCGTTCGTCCCGGTTCAGTCGGCCCCGATCGGAACCTGCCAGTGCAACCTGGCAGCTTGGTTAAAGGCATCAAGAGACCGTCTTGTGTGGCCAGGCTGAGTGCATCATTGCCGAATGGGGTGTGCTTGACGGTGGAATGCAGCGATGCCGATGGACTGGCGGCGATTATAGGAGCGTTGGGCCATGTTCAAACTGGGCGCTGATTTCAAGGTTTACCTGCATCGCGAGCGGTAAGCCGTACTTGGATGATGCGCGTTCGAGTCGCGCCGCGGGCTCCACCAAATAGGAAGGCCGGAACACGTTCATCCCCAGCGCGCTCCGGCCAGCAGTTCATACCGCCGCCCCTTTGCCCGGCGATATGTCCACGAGTGGTCCTCACTAAAATAACGGTCCCACGGCGGATGCACACATTAACACGATATACGAGCAATGTATCGCTGATAAACAATTATATCTTGTGGAGGTTGATGATCCCGACCGCATCGCGCGCCGGGGGTACGCGTTGCCTGAGAACGCGATGCGGCGGTACCTACCGCAATCGGCAGGCCCACATTACATGTGGGGATGCGGCAACCAATAGACAATCAGAATTATCGCAACACAACACAAATGAAGCTACCGGCCCCACTAGCCGGGAATCGTGCAGTTAAAGGCTGAGGCAAATGCTCGAAGCAGGCAAGGAGAACCAGTTCTTTCATTCCCAGAAAGATCGCACTGAACATGTTCTCAATGACCGCACCAAACGGATCGATCGCCATGAGGTGGCATCGGTTGAAGGCAACCTGAAGCGCTTGTTCACAATCCGTGCATGATCAGTCCTGGGCTAATCGTTCAGCAGACACGTTGCTGCTATCGATATGAGTATGAATAGACCGATCCGGTCGTCTTTAAATCGATCGAAACGCTACCTGAAATCAGTCAGTTGCTGGAAAGTGTCTCGAATGTCGATTAAACTCTCGTCTGTATGCCGCAAAACACCACTTCGACGTTCTGCGGTACTCGTTCGTGCCGGAAAAGGATAGCGTCGCGTACGGGATGAGGAGGGAAGTACTTGAAGAAAACGCCCGAAAAAGGCCGCGCACGTTTCCTGATCATTGAAACCCTAAAGAACAGCGGCATACTGCAGCCAAATGAGGTTGCCCTGAATTCAATCACTATTGCTAACCAGCTCATAAAAAAGGGTAATCCTCTCGGCGACCTCGAAGCTGCAATTGACCCGCTGATAGAGGATGGGGTGCTGTTTAGACCTGGAAAAAGGTCTCCGTTATTCGCGTTGACCGGGAAGGGATATCGCACTTTATTATAAGTTGAAGCAGAGTTGCGCAGCATTTCACTCAAGACAACATGCTGAACAATCACCGAAGCGGACAAGGCACGCGAAGGCCATCTGCCCAGCTTGTGAATTCATGAACGCATTACCTCCAGCCGTGGTATAATGCATTCATAACGCGCAATCGGGCGCGTTCGATCGTTGAAGATCGGATACCACCATGAACAACGCACAATGGATAAAATCCGCACTTGGCGGAGCGCTGGTTGGCGCGATTACAACAATGGCTGTTGGCTTTACCGTCGGCGGATGGGTGACAGGAGGGACGTCAGAACGTTTGATCGCGTCCGGTATGTCAGACAGTGTAGCGGTAGCACTTACCCCATATTGCCTTGAGAAATCGAAAAATGATCCGGAGGCAACAAACATAATGGCGGAATATAAAGTCGCACCAGCCTACTCGCGCCGGATGCTTATCGAAAAAACAGGCTGGGCCACCCCGCTGGGAACGGAACAACCGAACGCTGCGCTCGCAATAGCGTGCAGCAATGAGCTTGCGAAAGCGCTTTAGAGCGATTGCAAGCGTCGAACAGCAGGAGGCTGAAATGAAAAAGGAGCGTCCACCCAAAATTCCCGAACAAAATGATCCAGTACGTCCGCGCCATGAAGAGGATCAGGCAGCAAGCAAAGCTGACCTCAGAAATGCTCATCAGCAGATGAACTCACCCTCCCGGGACTGGACCAGGCTGGCAAACATCTTGCGGCGCGCGTGCGGCGGTTTTTCCCGCGCGCGCTCGGCACGTCACCCGTCGACAGGGAGCAAGGCAAATGACACATGATACGACCGCGCTGGAGCGGAAGGTTCTGGCTCATGAACAGATACTCCAGGTTCTTATCGGCCATCTGGCCGAGACCGAACCCAGGTTTCTTGATCGCTTGAAAGCCGTGTTTACCCGCCATCATACTCTTGGTGCTGACGAACAGGATTATATCAACACGGCGCAGTATGCGGAGCAGTTCATTCGCGAAATTGAGAAAATGCAGGAATACAAGGCAACCAGGTAAGCTTCGCTGGCTCGTGAGAATCCTGCAAATTTTCCGGGCCACTTGTTTTAGCCAGAAGACCCGAACGGCCTCCATGGTTTACTTGCTTTTCAAGCGCGTAAGGCGCACAATTCAACAGTTGAAACATCGGTTCGGGCGCTGCGGTGCGAAGATGAGCGCTCTGACCGCATTGAGGAGGACACACCATGTCTTCCATCACGCGCCAAACGTATTTTGGCCCCGAAGATTTTCCCTTGCTGCGTGCTTTCTTGCATCGCTCTGCTTATTCATTCGATGGCGGGGACAATCGGCAGACGCGAATAGAAACCGCTAAACAGCTTTCCCAGATATTCCGTGACGGACGCTATGAGCCCGGGCAGATGCTGGATCTGCTTGTCGCAATTCGCGCCGAACGGCTATGCTGGGCTATTCATCGGGATCTGGACAGGTGGGAGAATGAAGGCGGCTCATCAAGAGCCTAGTTTTCAGTGACAATAGTTTTCGCACCGATGCTGTCATCGGGACCGAAGCGGGCAATCTACCTTACGTCAAACACAGAAACCCGATCCGGAGAACTGGAGTGTTTGTTCGTAGTCAGTTCGGTTTGAAATAGCGCTGCAATCTTGCGAGACAATCAATATTCCGCCAACAAACAATGTTATTGACTGGGCCGTACACCCGTCTGCCGTCTGCAGTGCGAGTCATAGTTCCCTCCGTCCATCACCGGATTGGGAACAAACCATCACAGCATTTGGTTCTTGAACATATACGCGAAGCGATTGAGCAAAGGGGGGAACGCGACCAACGCGCTTTTTTCTGCTACAATCTTCACGGGAAACGGAAATGGAGGGGGACCCATCAATGATTGTCAAAGTAGGCGCTGCAAGGCGCGAATGGGCAGATACAGCTACAATCTACGACGAAGCAATCAATGAATCTCACACCGAAACAACTCCTGACGGAGATTTACAGATCAGTTTCGTGGCATCCGCCATTCATGGCAGGGACCGTAATTCTTCCCAATACCGATATACAATGATCCTGTCATCTGACGAACTGGCCATCCTTGTTTCACAATACGAAGATCCCTGATCTATCCGGTTCTGAGAGCATAGAGTGATTAAAGTGCGAGTATGGAGGATCTGTCGCAAATTTTTCACCTCTTCCGCGTTATGACGTCTCGGCTTTATATGGGTGAGGAGGGGAGAAGCGGATGGCAGTCGATTTCACGGGTGCTCATTTCCCAAGGTAGTGTCATCCTGCATGCGATCTGTTTTTACGAGCGATATCCGATTTCCTATCGCGAGCTTCAGGAGATTCTGGGCTGTGCGCGGCATATTAGTCGATCATGCGACTTTGACCGATAGGTCGTTCGCTACTCTCCTCAAATCGGCGCAGATAGCCAACGGGGGGGGGGGCGTGGCGCACCACAGAGCTTCTGGTGGCAACGCGAAAGGTCTGGATCGCATTCGCGATGCCGAATGCGACTTTTAAAGTTCAATGGTGAAAGGGAAACCACCTAACTGCTTGTCAACAGCTTGTGCCATCACGACATGACTCAATGCCGCAGGAACGACCTGATGGCTTACCTGAAATGCGACGAGGGTGACCTGAACCGTCCGGTTAGAGCTGCGAACTGAACATTCGAAACCGCATGACATTGCCGCTCAACTCCATTGGGCGGGTTTCAAGTGGAAACGGATGCCGCGGGCATTATTTTCGGAACTTTTTTCACTGCGGTGAATTTTCGCCTCGATCGGATCAGAATGGATCGCTCAAAGGAACAGGCACATTTATTGTGAACCTCGGCGCAGGTGACGATACAGCAACCGTTCTGGGTGGCGTCGCCATGGGTGCGGTGGACCAGGGCGACGGATCCGATGTCTTCATGATCTCGGGAGGCACCATCACCGGCAATGTCAAGCAAGGAACGGGCACTGACGACTTCCAGATGACCGGCGACCAAATCCAGTCGCTCAGCCAGGGTGATGGTCTCGACACGTTTTTTATGTCGGACGGTCACATCGTCGACTTCTTCGAAGACGGCGACCATGCCGTCATGACCGGCGGCCGCATCGGCCGCGTCAACATGATGCTGGATAACAATCTTTTCGACATGTCGGGCGGCAGGATCGACGGAAATCTCGTCACTGCCTTCGGCAACGACACCGTCATCCTTTCAGGCGGCACTATCGGAGGCAATATCAGTGTCAGCGGCGGCACGGTCGGCGGTGAGGTGCGGATGAGCAGCGGCGCCGATACCTTCACCTGGGACGGCGGCGGCATTATCCATGGCCTGGTCGATTTGGGCGGAGACGATGATACGGCATCGCTCAGCAATCTCACCAACGCCAATATCGGCGCGACGCCGCAGATCACCGGGGGCCTTGGCATCGACACGCTCACCTTCAACAATGTCAAGACGGGTGATGTCTCCCGCTTCGACAGTTGGGAAACCATAAACCTCGCCAATGATACCTAGCTCATCTTCGACGAGACGCTGAGGCTCGGCGACAGCGAAACGGCCACCGGAACGCTCACGGTCGATTCCAGCAGCACCATCTATGGCGGCGAGGCGAATGGAGGAATTGCCACCTTCACAGCCGGACAGTTCGTCGATGTCGTCAATGCAGGACGGATTGACCTGACCAATGGCGGCGATGGAGCAGCGACACATTCACGATCGGCGGCAATTACACTGGAGGCGGTGGCCAGATTTTGTTGAACACCGTTCTTGGCAACGACTCATCGGCTTCCGACAAGCTGATCGTCGAAGGCGGTGCTACCGGGACCACCGGCTTGAACATCATCAATGCCGGCGGCACAGGTGACGCCACAGTGCAAGACGGCATCATGGTGGTCGAGGTGGCCGGCACGAGCGCCGGAAGTGCCTTCACGCTTGATGGCCGTGTCGCGGCTGGCGCTTACGAATATTTCCTGTTCAAGGGCGGCGTCTCGGCAAATACCGAAGACAATTGGTATCTCCGCAACACGATCGCCGCCGAACCTCAGGTCCCCACTGAAACACCGTCTTCCACTCCCGCCCCCGGTACCCCTGCGCTGCCGCCGGCACCACCACCCGGATCGACTCCGACAGAACTTTATCGCATCGAGGTCCCGACCTATGCGGTTGTGCCGCCGGTTGCCCATCACCTGGCGGTTTCGACGCTCGGCACCTTCCATGAACGTCGCGGCGAGCAAACATTGCTTCATGGCGGCCGCTGGTTGCCGACGAGTTGGGGACGCGTCCTCGGTCAGAACGCCGAGATGGACTGGAGCGGCACTGTCGCGCCCAGTTTCGACGGCAACCTCTTCGGCTTTCAGGCTGGACAGGACTTGTTGGGAAGGGAGTCGGAGAACGGCCATCACGACCGCATAGGCCTGTTCGTTGGCCATGCTAGCATCGACGGCGACGTCAGGGGCCAGGCGCTTGGCTGGAACGATATCGCAGTCGGCGACGTCGGCGTTAGCGGCACCAGCTTCGGCGGCTACTGGACCCATATCGGGCCGCAAGGCTGGTATCTCGACGGCATCCTGATGGGTACCTGGTTCAGCGGCGACGCCACATCGAACAGCAATGTCGGCGTAGACATTGACGGGACCGGAGTAACGGCATCGCTGGAGGGCGGCTATCCCTTCGCCCTGACGCCGCAATGGACGCTCGAACCCCAGGCGCAACTCATCTGGAACCACCTCTCGCTCGACGATCAGCGCGATCGCTTCTCGTCGGTTTCCTTCGATTCGGACGATGTCGTTACAGGGCGACTTGGCCTGCGGTTGCAGGGCAACTTCCAGGCCGATATGGGGACGATGCAGCCTTACCTTAAGGCCAATCTCTGGCACAATTTCTCTGCCGACCAGACAACCCGTTTTGACGACAATCCGATCATAACCGAGATCGGTGGAACCTCGCTCGAACTCGGCGGTGGCATTGTGACCGAGCTTACAGGAAAAGTCAGTCTCTTCGCCACCGCCGACTACACGTTCGACGTCGATGGCGGGAAGACGCGGATATTCGAAGGCAATATCGGGCTGAACGTCAAATGGTGAGGTATAGTTCGAAAGCACGTCCTGCAGTCGAACGTCCGAAGCGGTGCAATATCTTATTCCAGACAGGCCGGATGATCCAAACTACAATCCTTCTGATCGTTCGTTTTTCGGTAAGGGGCTTATAGTTCCGGCAAAGCGCATAAGATGTACCAAGGGCTCTGTTGCAAACTTTTGATCAAGGCTGGCAGTTGTAGGATTTCAGCTTTTCGGGAGCTGGGAATTTGTGGATGTTCAAAGGACGCAAAGTTGACTCTTGCAGCGCGCCGGCATGGCTTCCCGTCCGATCACTCCCTCTGATCAGATATCTTCAGCATTCTGAAGTGAACCGTGATTTAGCCTGCTAGGCTCAGGACTCATTGCTTTCCGAGCCAGAATATAACGGCTGCTGCGAGATCTATTGCTGCACGGAACACGACCGGGCAGCGATCATAACGGGTAGCAATTCTTCGCCAGTCTTTCAGTCTGCCAAACATGATTTCGATACGATTACGCCGCTTGTATCGACGTTTGTCATACTTGATAGGCTTCTTACGGTTTTTGCGACCCGGGATGCACGGCTTTATCTCTTTGTCTTTTAACCGTTTTCTGAACCAGTCAGCATCATAGCCTCTATCGGCAAGAAGCCAGTCGACCTTCGGTAACGCCTCGATTAAGGCTGCAGCTCCGGTGTAGTCGCTGATTTGTCCCGCCGTGACGTGTAACCTGATGGGGCGCCCTTGCGCGTCAGTGACGGCATGCAACTTGGTATTCATGCCACCTTTTGTCCGGCCGATCAGTCGTCCATCGCCCCCTTTTTTAACCGTAGGCTTGAAGCCGTGCGGTGAGCTTTCAAATAGGTCGCATCCATCATGACAGTCTTTCCAACCGACGATTTGGAAGACAGACCTTCTAATATCTGAGCAAATATCCCCTTGTGACACCAACGGTTCCAACGATTATAGAGCGTTTTACAAGGCCCGTATTCCCGAGGGGCATCACACCACCGTAACCCATTGCGAAGAATGAAGATAATTCCACTCAAGACACGTCTGTCATCAACGCGTGGTCGTCCATGGCTCTTGGGAAAAAAGGGGCGAAGGCGTGACATCTGTCCTTCGCTCAGCCAGTAAAGATTGCTCATCGTTCAGTCTCCTCAAGCGAAACTGAATCAGCTCTTCATTCTCAAATCAATGGGTCCTGAGCCTAACAAAAATGCCTGTGGCCAACTCGCGAACCAAACCTTCGTTGATTGGGGTGCCGGTAAAGTCGAAGTCCTCAAT
>NZ_VDGD01000022.1:0-40267 GCF_024701725.1 Ochrobactrum sp. XJ1 | reverse complement strand
ACGCCCTCACTCCGTCACACCCCGGCGCGAGTCTCATCCTGATTGACGCTGAATCTCACCTAGATTGCCGTTATGCAGCCTGGGCGCAAACAGCCAACCGATATCTGGCACTGGCTGGCCGTGACATCCGCCTTGACGGTCGTTCTCGTGCCGAACAGGGGCTTGAGGGGATTGCCCAGAGGCATCTGGGGCCCGGGAAGTCGGCGATGATGCGGAAGGGCGTCGAGATGTATTTTGCACCCGCCGACCTGGCACGCCGGCGCAAAATGACCGCCCGGCTGCTTGCCGATCCGGGGCCTCTCCTCAGGCAGCTTGGCAATGAGCGCTCCACCTTTGACGAGAAGGATATCGCAAGGGTCATCCACCGCTATGTCGATGATCCGGTAGACTTTGCCAATATCCGTGCACGACTGATGGCCTCTCCCGATCTGGTGCTGCTCAAGCCGCAGCAGGCCGGCCCGCTGACTGATCCGATGACTGGTCGTGTGAATGGCCGGGTGGCTGGCGAGGCAACGGAACCGGCCGTCTTCACCACCCGTCAGATCCTGCGCACCGAACATGACATGATGCGTTCAGCCGATACCCTATCGGGGAGGAGGGGATTCGGGATTTCGGACGCAGGACGCGCGGGCGCAGTGCGTTGCGTCGAAGGGGACAATCCGCTGAAGCCGTTCAGGCTGGATCTTGAGCAGATTGAAGCCATTCGGCATGTGACGGGCGACAGTGGTATTGCTGCTGTCGTCGGTCTTGCCGGTACGGGCAAGTCGACATTGCTTGCAGCTGCAAGCCTTGCCTGGGAGAGCGGGCATCACCGTGTCCTGGGTGCGGCCCTTTCCAGCAAGGCTGCCGAGGGGCTGGAGGAGAGTTCCGGTATCAGATCGCGAACGCTTGCTGCGTGGGAGCACGCCTGGAATAACGGGCGCGACCGGCTGATGCGCGGTGACGTCCTCGTCATTGACGAGGCAGGCATGGTCTCCTCGTTGCAAATGGCACATATGCTGGATGCCGCAGAAAAGGCTGGCGCAAAGGTTGTTCTGGTCGGTGATGCCATGCAGCTTCAGCCGATCGGGGCCGGTGCGGCTTTCCGGGCAATAGCGGAACGGATCGGTTCAGCCGAACTTGCCGGTGTGCGTCGGCAACAGGACCAATGGGCACGCGATGCCTCAAGTCGCCTCGCTCGCGGCGACACCGCGGGCGGACTGGAGATCTACGCCAGACGCGGGCATATGGTCGAGGCGGAAACCCGGGATGAACTGGTCAGCCGTCTGGTCAGTGACTGGGCCGATGCGCGGCGGAAAATGATCATGCCATCACAGCCGGGACGGGGCGTGCGGCCAGGGACGGGGATCGCAGCGCTAAACGGTGGCGGCCGGCTACGGGGTGATGCGTTGCTGGTGCTGGCGCACACCAACAGGGATGTCCACAGGCTGAATGAGGCCTTGCGCAAGGTGATGCGGGAGGAGGGAGCGCTCGGTGCCGCGCGCAGCTTCCGGACAGAGCGGGGCATGCGGGAGTTTGCTGCTGGCGATCGGATCATCTTTCTTGAGAACGCCCGTTTCCTTGAACCGCGTGCAGGGGGAAACAATCCGCAATACGTCAGGAACGGCATGTTCGGCACGGTGGTCTCCACCGGCAACGCATTCCGCGCGCCGCTGCTTTCTGTCCGGCTCGACAGCGGCAGCGAGATTGTTCTGAGCGAGGACAGCTATCGCAACATCGATCACGGCTATGCGGTGACAATCCACAAGTCGCAGGGCGCGACTGTCGACCGGACCTTTGTGCTTGCCAGCGGCATGATGGACAGGCACCTGACCTATGTGTCCATGACCCGTCATCGTCACAGGGCTGATCTTTATGCTGCACGCGAGGACTTCAGGCCCGGGCCCGGACGGGAGGATAGGGCCCCTGTTGACCACGCGAAGGGGATCACCGGCGAACTGGTCGAAACCGGGGTGACAAAATTCCGGCCCGGGGATGAGGATACGAATGATACGCCCTATGCTGATCTGCAGGTTGAGGGCGGGAAGGTCCATCGCCTCCGCGGTGCCGGTCTGCCGGCAGCCCTGTCTGCGGCGGGAGCTTCAAAAGGGGATACGGTCACGCTTCGCAAGGATGGCGTCGAGACCGTGAAGGTAAAAATTGCAGTTCCTGATGCGCAAGGCGGTGAAAGGCACTTTGAGGAGCGCACGGTCGAACGCAATGTCTGGACGGCCAGGCTGCATGAAACCATAGATGTCCGCCACAAAAGGGTTGCAAGCGAAAGCCACACGCCGGAATTGTTCCGGCAGCTGGCCAAACGCCTCGGGCGTTCGGGCGCCAAAACCACGACGCTGGATTTTGCTGGCGAGGCTGGCTACCAGGCACATGTGCGGGACTTTGCCCGCAGGCGTGGCATCGACGCACTTGCCGAAGTGATGGCCGAAACAGGGGCGAGGGCGAGACGCCAGCTGGCGTGGCTGGCACAAAAGCGCTGGCAGGTGGCAATGCTGTGGGAGCGGGCAGGTGCGGCGCTCGGTTTGGCAATCGATCAGGAACGCAAGGTTTCTTATCATGAAAGGCAATCCGGAAGATTCCCCATGCAGAATCCGGCAGCCCGGATGTCCCTGGCTCGAAATACCCAGAGTTCGCCCCGGACCCGGCCGACTGGCAATATCGGGCAGGACCGGGAAGTCCGCTCCATACCGCCGCTGCTTGCTGCTGTGACAGGGTTCACGACCCCGGTGGAGATTGAGGCACGCGAAAGAGCTTCAAAAGCCGCTCACCATGTTCACAACTGTTCGCTGCTTGCTGAGACAGCAATGCGGATTTGGCGTGAACCTGCCAATGCTGTTGAAACGATCGAGGCACTGATCCGGAAAGGCATTGCCGGTGACCGGATTGCGGCAGCCATTGCCAATGATCCTACGGCCTATGGTGCCTTGCGCGGTTCCGGTCGGCTGAGGGACAGGCTTCTGGCCGTTGGCCGCGAGCGAAAGGCAGCACTGGAAGCCGTGCCGGATGTGCAGGCAAGTGTCCGCTCGCTGGGATCGGGCTGGGCCTCAGCCCTGAAGACTGCAACAACAGCAATTGCCGCAGAGCGTCAGCAGATGGCAACCGCCATTCCCGGATTGTCAGAAGAAGCCGGCCAGGAACTCCGTCGCATCACGACTGCGATGCAAAAGAAGAACGCGCGGCTTGATGCCCTCGCCGGTTCGCTCGAACCGCATATTCGTCGGGAGTTTATCAGCATCAGCCGCGCCCTTGATCTCAGATTCGGGCGCAACGCAATCATGCGCGGCGACAGTGAAAACATCAGTCGTGTGCCTCCGGCACAACGTTCCGTCTTCGAGGGGCTTCAGGATAAGTTGAAGGTTGTTCAGGAAATAGTTCGCCACCAAGAAAGCCATCGTGTCATGACTGAGCGCAGGCAACGCAGGATCAATCAGGAGCAGGGCTTATCGCGTTAAGTCGAAAGCGAGACCCGACATTCGAAGATTTTCTGTTAAAACGGTTGGGAAGTCTTCCAAGTTTGTCGACAGTTGCAAGATCTCTGGACGAGACATTATAAATTCCAGAAAGCGAGAGACCAGCTTTGTCAGTCGTTCTTCATTTGATTTAAAACCTAAGTTGGTCTCATTTTATCCAGATGTTGAGAACACAGTTGCTCTATTTGGGCGATGAACAGGTTTGTCTGCTTCAGGAGCCAGCGAAGCGCCTCCTCGCTGATGTCAAAATGCGGCGAATAGCGCGCCTTCACATAAGCTTCGTTGACGATATTGAACCAGGCTTTGTAACGCTGTTGGTCCTGGGGCCAGGCTTTGGCAAGTTCGTTCTGCTGCCCTTCGGATAGTCGACGTAGAAATTTCAGATTGTGCGAGGCAGGTGAGTAATTCGTGGTGACCAGCAGAAAAGTTGAATAGGCTTGCTCGATCGCTTGGTGTAGCAAAAACGCACCTTCTTTGAACCTGCCTTTGCCAAGATAGAACTCTGCGCCTTCCGTAAAACTCTGTGCATGCGGTAGTCGATCATCGAAGTACTCCTTCGCAACCCGATAGGCATCATCGGGATTGGGAGTTTCCGGTTGCGCGAGCGGTTCGGGCTCGAGTTCGTAAAGTACAATGCCTTCCCGACGGATGTCCGTAAAGAAATATCGCCCTTCCTTAATTCGTGTGTTTACCTCTCGGAGCGAGTGCACGATGAAATTCACAGGTGTTTGCACATCGCGAAGCCGCATCAACCGGTCCTCCGCTTTATGCCAATATGTTTCGAAATCGGCCAATTTTCGGTTGTTGACGATAATCAAAAGATCGAAATCTGAACGGTAGCCTTTGCCAGTGTGCGGTTCGTCAACCTGTGTGCCGCGTGCATATGATCCGAACAGAATAATTTTCAGAATCCGTCCGCGTTTTTTAAACTCAGCTGAACCTTCTTTGAGTGCGTCATCGAACTCCTCAAAAAGAATCTCTACAATACGCCGCAACTCGTGCTGCTTGACGTGGGGCAGGTGATCGATACGGTCTTTCATCAGCACGGGGGTGCACCTGTCAGTTTGAAACTCGGACGAACGATTTTGCGTGTCGGTACAGGATGCAAAATTCAATGAGGGGGATCAACTAAACGATTGCAAAGTTTTGACCAAGATCCCTTCATAAACTATCTGGTCAACGCTCATCAGTTTCTAGCTACTGATGTGAATAGGCGCTCATTTTAAACTCCATTAAAAAATTAATTTTCTTCAGGACTAGTGAGTTGAGAACCTTTGCCGCCGAGAAAATAAGTTGGATTCACGATGGATGGCTCTCGCAGGTGCCGTTTTCTGCTGCCTGCAAGCGTTTCGGATCACCCGGTGAACGGGCTAAAATCTCCTTTCAATCTTCATTGCACGCCGCTCTATGACAATCTGAAGGCCGGAAAAAATCTCTGGTTGCTTTCGACCGGCACCGGTCTCGCGCCATTCCTGTCGAGAGTTTTAGCTTTCATTTGCATTGCCTTGCTCCCAGTGCACGTGATCAGGAATGCCAATTCGATGTGGTCCTCTGCTGGCTAAGTGCGCCTCTAATCGATTCTATTGTCGCGGCTCATCTTTTTTGGTTGGCAGCAGCCTTACGGATCGCATAAGCAACGGGAAGCAGGATCTGGGAGTGCTTGCAATTGTTGCAAGCCTTTTATGAGCCGATCCTGCATCAAGGAGGCCATGATGGCGAAGTGGGTGTACACGTTCGGCGACGGCAAGGCAGAAGGTGCGGCAAGCGACCGTAATCTTCTCGGCGGCAAGGGGGCGAACCTGGCTGAAATGAGCAGCCTTGGTCTCCCGGTGCCTCCAGGCTTTACGATTATGACCGAAGTCTGCACCTATTATTATGATCATGAGCGTAACTATCCGACCGAACTGAACGATCAGGTTCAGGCGGCCCTGGCCCACATCGCGAAAGTGACGGGGCGCAATTTCGGCGACGCCGAAAAGCCGCTTCTGGTGTCGGTGCGTTCCGGCGCTCGTGCTTCCATGCCGGGCATGATGGATACGGTGCTCAATCTCGGCCTCAATGACGAGACTGTGCAGGCCATTGCCCGTGAGGCGGGCGATGAGCGGTTTGCCTATGACAGCTACCGCCGCTTCATCCAGATGTATTCGGATGTCGTGCTGGGTGTCGATCATGGTTTCTTCGAGGAAATTCTCGAAGACAAGAAGGCGGATCTTGGGGTTGAGGTCGATACGGCGCTGACGGCAGAAGACTGGAAGCACGTCATCGGATCCTACAAGGCCAAGGTCGAGGAAGAACTCGGCCAGCCTTTCCCGCAGGACCCGCGTGAACAGTTATGGGGCGCTATCGGCGCCGTCTTCTCAAGCTGGATGAATGCGCGCGCCATCACCTATCGGCGGCTGCATAATATCCCGGCGGCCTGGGGCACCGCGGTCAATGTGCAGGCCATGGTGTTCGGCAATATGGGTGAAACCTCTGCGACTGGCGTTGCCTTCACACGCAATCCTTCGACAGGCGAGAAGAAGCTTTACGGCGAGTTTCTCGTCAATGCGCAGGGTGAAGACGTCGTTGCCGGTATCCGCACGCCGCAGAACATCACCGAAGAAGCGCGTATTGCGGCCGGTTCCGACAAGCCGTCGCTTGAAAAGGTAATGCCGGAAGCCTTCGCCGAATTCCTCAAGGTCGCTGATCGGCTGGAACAGCATTATCGCGACATGCAGGACCTCGAATTCACCATTGAACGTGGCAAGCTGTGGATGCTTCAAACCCGATCGGGTAAACGCACCGCAAAGGCCGCGCTGAAAATGGCCGTCGAAATGGCCGGCGAAGGGCTGATTACGGAAGAAGAAGCGGTTCTGCGCGTCGATCCGGCAGCACTCGACCAGCTTCTGCACCCGACCATTGACCCGCGCGCTGAGCGTCAGGTTATCGGTCAGGGGCTCCCTGCATCGCCGGGCGCTGCAACGGGCGAAATCGTCTTCTCGTCGGAAGATGCCGAACAGGCAAAGTCGGAAGGCCGCAAGGTCATTCTCGTGCGCATCGAGACCAGCCCGGAAGATATTCACGGCATGCATGCGGCAGAAGGTATTCTGACGACACGTGGCGGCATGACCAGTCATGCGGCCGTTGTCGCACGCGGCATGGGCAAGCCGTGCGTTTCCGGCGCGGGATCGCTTCGCGTCGATTATCGCAATGGCATCATGCTTGCAGCAGGGCAGACCTTCAAGAAGGGCGATGTCGTCACCGTCGATGGTGGCACAGGGCAGGTCCTGAAAGGCGCTGTCGCCATGCTTCAGCCCGAGCTTTCCGGCGATTTCGGCAAGCTGATGGAATGGGCTGACCGCACCCGTCGAATGAAGGTTCGCGCCAATGCTGAAACTCCGGCAGATGCCCGCACGGCGCGTTCGTTCGGTGCGGAAGGCATCGGTCTTTGCCGTACCGAACACATGTTCTTCGACGGAAGCCGCATTGTCGCCATGCGCGAGATGATCCTTTCCGAAAATGAAGAAGGCCGCCGCACGGCTCTGGCAAAGCTTCTGCCGATGCAGCGTTCGGATTTCGTCGAGCTTTTCGAGATCATGAAGGGACTTCCCGTCACGATCCGCCTGCTCGACCCGCCATTGCACGAGTTCCTGCCACATACGGACGAGGAAGTCGCAGAGGTTGCCCGATCGATGGGTGTCGATGCGGCAAAGCTGCGCGAGCGCGCTGATTCCTTGCATGAATTCAACCCGATGCTGGGCCATCGCGGCTGCCGTCTGGCTGTATCCTATCCGGAAATTGCGGAAATGCAGGCGCGGGCGATTTTTGAAGCTGCTGTCGAGGCAGGCAGGAAAACCGGTGAACATGTGGTGCCGGAAGTGATGGTGCCGCTGGTCGGACTGAAAGCCGAACTGGATTTCGTCAAGGCACGCATCGATGCCGTTGCCAAGGAAGTCATGGCCGAAGCAGGCGTCAAGATCGACTATATGGTCGGCACGATGATCGAACTGCCGCGCGCGGCCTTGCGCGCAGCAGAAATCGCCGAAACGGCTGAGTTCTTCTCGTTTGGCACCAATGATTTGACGCAAACGACATTCGGCATTTCACGCGACGATGCGTCGTCGTTCCTGACCTCCTACCAGCAGCGTGGCGTGATCGAACAGGACCCGTTCGTGTCGCTTGATCTCGAAGGCGTTGGTGAACTGGTGGAAATCGCCGCCGAACGCGGACGAAAGACCCGCGAGAAACTGAAGCTCGGCATTTGCGGCGAGCATGGTGGTGATCCGGCGTCGATCGCATTCTGCGAAAAGACAGGTCTCGACTATGTTTCCTGTTCGCCGTTCCGCGTGCCGATTGCCCGTCTTGCTGCGGCACAGTCGGCTATACGCAAGGTTTGACAGCACACCACAATTTGGCTTAGCTACCGGAGTAGTCCCCGGTAGTTAAGCCATTTTTAGAAGATATTGTCATGCTTCGTTGTATTGCTGCGGCAGGAGCCGTCATTCTCGTCACGACCAGCATTGCCAGTGCCTATGATATCTCGCCGCAGGAGCGTGCGGAGAACAAGCCCAGCCACGACACGATCAAAATCGTTGAGCCACAATTGCATATTGCACGTGGTGGCGCCGCATCGCCCCAGGTGGCGCTGACGCTCGATGCCTGCATGGGCAAGACCGATCACCGCATTCTCGACACGCTGGTGCAGAACCGTATTCCAGCGACGATCTTCGTGACAGGACGATGGATAAAACAGAATCCCGCAGCCATGGCGGTTCTAAAAGCCAATGCCGATCTGTTCGATATCGAGAACCATGGCGCAATGCATATTCCGGCCATCACGAACGAGCCGAAAATGTATGGTATCAAGACGGCAGGGTCACTTGAGGCGGTGCATCTGGAAATCGATGGCGGCGCGACGGCGATCACTGATGCCGGAGTGTCGAAGCCCGTTTGGTATCGTGATGCGACGGCCCGTTATTCGACCGATGCGATCAAGCTTGCGACAAGCATGGGCTACAAGATCGGCGGTTATTCGCTGAATGGTGATCAGGGGGCCTCGTTGCTGGCGCCGACGGTCGAGCGCCGCATCGCCGCCGCGCGTGATGGCGATGTCATCATTTCGCATATCAACCAGCCAACGCGCTCAGCGGGCGAAGGGGTGGCCAAAGGCGTTCTGGCCTTGAAAGCAAAGGGAATGAAATTCGTACGTCTCAAGGATGTCGAGACGACGATGACGCTCAACCCGGTCGCTCCACACAATCTTCATGCGGGGGTTCCAAAGCCAGCAGCGCCGAAATAATCCCGTTCAGGCGCCGTTGACTTTTTCCTTCGGGGAAAGACTTTTCATGACCGCGGCATAGTTGCGGCCAAGGCTTTCAAAAACGGCATTTTCGCCCGTTGGTGGTTCAACGGACAGAGTCGTGCCGTCGTTGCGCAGTGTGACGAATATGACCTGATCCTCCGGTTGTCCGGCGATGGCGATTGCACCGATGCGTTGTGCTTCGCTGGTGTCGAGAGCAGGCATATTGAACAGAACTTCGCCGCCCACACGTTCAGCGGCCTTGGCAAGCGCGGAATCAAAACCTTCGATGAGTACGTCGATGGCTCCGAGCGCGAACTCCAGTTCGACGGCCTCAAGCGTCATCGTATCGTCTGCGGTTGTGCCGTCCGGTGACTGGTTGCCATTTTGAAGGGCGTGATCCATTCCGTCCTCTCCGACGATTGCAATATAAGCCCCCACACACGCAATCATGCCTTCTGTTAGCGGTTGCTGCAATGTCTTTTTATTTGATTTACCTAGCTTTTTCTCACTTATTCTTAAAGCTGGTGATCTTTGCAGGCTAAGAACGCATCTCGAAAAGTGTGAAACGATTTTCGGATCAGATGCGTGTTGAACAAGCAATTGGAGCGCTGATCTGACGTAATCAGACCGTATTGCGCTCCGGAGGGTGCTGCCCCTAATGCGATTTGCCTGATCTATCAAGCACGCTAAGCGTGCATTCGCTATTGCTTTTGTAGATCGCTAAACATTCCTCCCAGCTGGTTTTGATCGCGGTCAATGCCATTTCCTCACGAATCTTCGACGTTCTCCTCATCACAAGGGAATTGGTGTCGGAGGGCACATGAAACTGATCTGGAAAGCGGCGGTCGGCGGCGCGGGTGCGCTAGCCGCAGCCTGGCTCTTTGCGCTTTCAACACCCCATTGGCTGACGGCGAAACACGAAGCCACCGTCGATGTCACCGACAAGGTTTTGATCGAGAAAGGCGAGTATGTCGCCCATGCGGGCGACTGCGCTGCGTGCCATACGGCTCCGGGAGGCAAGGCGTTTGCGGGTGGGCTTGGCATGCAGACGCCGCTTGGCACGATTTATTCCACGAACATCACGCCAGACGGAAAAACCGGCATCGGTGGCTACAGCTATACCGAGTTCGAGCGCGCGGTGCGGCAGGGTGTACGCCGGGATGACGTTCATCTTTATCCGGCAATGCCGTTTGTCTCCTATACGGTCGTGAATGACGAGGACATGAAAGCGCTCTATGCGTTCTTCATGTCGAAGGTGGAGCCGGTAGAGCAGGAAAACCAGCCCAGCACCTTGCCGTGGCCAACCAACATGCGGTGGCCGCTCGCCTACTGGCAGCTTTTCTTTGGAAACTCGCGTCCGTTCGAAATTGCAGCCGATACCGATCCGGTGATCGCCCGCGGCGCTTATCTGGTCGAGGGGCTCGGTCATTGCGGCGCGTGTCATACGCCTCGTGGTCTCGCCTATGAAGAAAAAGCGGTGAAGAACGATCCGAAGGGCAAGTTCCTGTCCGGTTCGGTTCTGGAAGGCTGGTATGCGAAGAACCTGCGCGATCAGGATACAGGGCTTTCGACCTGGGCCGAAGATGAGATCGTCACCTTCCTCAAGACCGGGCGCACTGATCGCACAGCGGCGTTCGGTTCGATGGCCGATGTCGTGCAGCATTCAACCCAATATCTTGAGGTTGATGATTTGCGTGCAATTGCCCGTTATCTCAAGTCGCTGCCGCCGAGCGAAGGTCGTGAGCGTGAATGGCAGCCGATGGAAGATGTGACGACGGCGGCGCTTAAGGCGGGAGATTTCAGTGCACCGGGCGCACTGTCCTATGTCGAGCAATGTTCGGTCTGCCACCGTATGGACGGCAAGGGTGCACCGCGCATCTATCCGACACTCGCCGGGAATTCAATTGTCTTTGCCGATGATCCAAGCTCGCTCATTCAGGTCACTCTGACCGGGGGCAGGACGCCTGACACGCCTGCGGACAGGATGGCTTTCACCATGCCGGGTTTCGCCAATCTTCCGAACTGGCAGGTCGCCGAAATCCTCAACTTCATTCGCAATGGTTGGGGCAACCACGGCGCTGCCATAACGGAGCAGGATATCTCGCGCATGCGCCGTGAAATCGCTCACAAGCCCGTCCATTACGTTCCGGAGAACAAGCAATGAAAACCAGTACGATTGTCGTTCTTGGTGCCGGTTTTGCCGTGGCAGTAACGGGCGGCGCGTTCCTCTTCAATCACCTGCGGCCCTCGCTGGATGCTCCAGCTCCGATGGCCTATGCGGTTCTGGATAAGGAAAAAAATCAGGTCGGAACCTATGTCATCCCGCCGGACCGGGACATTCTCAAGCAGCCGAACGCACCCGAGATCATGCACGGCAAGCGGCTGCTCAACGAAACGGCGCGGCTTTTGCCCGACAATGTCGGCAACGGCCTGAACTGCAATTCCTGCCACATGGGGCAGGGCAAGATGGATAACGTTGCCTCCTATATCAATACCAGCAATTTCTATCCCGCCGTCATGCCCCGCGCAGGCAAGGAAGTCGATCTGGTGATGCGCATCAATGGCTGCTTCCAGCGATCGATGAACGGCAAGCCGCTGCCGCCTGATGGAGCCGACATGAGGGCCATGATCGCCTATTTGGACTGGCTAGGACAGGACGTGAAGAAGGGTACGAAAGTGGCGATCCGCAATGCCGGTCCCATCGACGAAAGCCTTGCTCCCGATCCGGAAAATGGCGCCAGAATCTACGCCGCACAATGTTCGACCTGTCATGGTGCGGGCGGTGAGGGCATGAAGGATCAGGCCGGTGACTATATCTTCCCGCCGCTTTGGGGCGATGAAAGCTTCAATATCGGCGCCGGGATGGCACGGACCTACAAGGCGGCACAATTCGTCAAATATGCGATGCCGCCCGCACAGAACTACAATCTGCCCATCGGGCAGGGCGGTGTTCTGACCGATCAGGAAGCCATTGATGTGTCGGAATATTTCACTCACATGCCGCGCCCCGATTTCGCAGGCAAGGTGAAGGACTGGCCGAACATGAAAAAGCCGAAAGATGCGCGTTATTAGAGCATTTCCAGCAAAAGTGCGAAGCGGTTTTGCGTAGGACCGTGCGACGAAACAAATATTGGGAGCGGTTCCAGCAACCCCGTTTTGACCGAAACCGCTCTAAATGATAATGCCAAGAAAAGTGCCCCACCATGTTCAAGCCAGGCGGGGCATTTGAATTGCTACGTCGAAGTTTTGCCGAGCGAAAATCTCTCTGCTATTCATACTGCGTGAAAACAGAGAGACAGAGCGGCTCCAATGATTCAGTATAAGCTGGAAATGCTCTCGGAGACTGCATGAGAAAACTTCGCTACCAGCGGCGTCAGTCGCGCTCTGCGGTTTGGGCGCTTCGGTTTGGTGTTTTTGCGCTTGTGCTGCTTGCGATGGCGTTTCTTCTGCATCGCTTCTGGACACTGGAGACACCTGACTTGATGCTACTCGCCGGATTGAGCACCGGTCTCGCCGCTCTGGCCCTTCTCTGCTCGGCCAAAGGTTTTCGCAATCTCTGGATCAATGGCGACAAGGGCGGCGCGCGCTCCTTCTGGGGCGGTATATTCGCTTTTGCGGTGTTGCTTCCAGTCGGGCTGGTAACGTCACTGTGGTATCTCTCTCCGCCGCTTTACGACATCTCCACCGATTTCGAGACGCCGCCGCAATTCCCGTCCAACATGCCGCCACGCCTTCAATGGATGAACCCGCTGACAGTGGCCGTGAGTGGCGATGCGCTGACCCAGTTGACCGCCTATCCTGATGTGGTTGGACGCCGCTATGAAGCCGCACCCGACCGCGTTGCGCAAGGGGTCGAGACGGTTCTCAGGACTTTCGGATGGCAGGAGATGGCGCGTAATGCTTCTTCGCCGGAACAGAACACCACGCGATTTGCAGTGACGGCGCACAGTTTCATTCTGGGCCTGAAAAGCGATATCGTTATCCGGCTGCTTGACGAAGGCGAAACCACCTATGTCGATGTGCGTTCACTGTCACGCTATGGCAAACGCGATATGGGGCAGAATGCCGGTTTCATAACCGATTTTCTGGGAGCGCTGGAAGGCGAGGTCAACAAGGCTCCCGCTGACGTGGAATAATCAGCCAGGAAGATAGATACTGTCGAGCGATGGATGGCCATCGGTCGTGACCTCGCCACGTCCAACCAGATCTTCTAGATGCGCCAGCACGGACAGCGCAGCCGCACCATGCAATCGCGGATCGGTGTCGCGATAGATCACTTTCACCATGTCGCCGATTGTCCGGTCCCCCTGAAGAACACGCTCTAGAATGGCACGTTCGCGCATCTTGCGATGGGCACGCAGGCCGCGAACGAAGGTGGCAGGCTTGGTCACAGCGCCGCCATGCCCCGGCAGATAGACCTTGTCATCGCGTGCCAGCAGCTTTTCCAGCGAGACCATATAGTCATTCATCGAGCCGTCAGGCGGTGCGACGATGGATGTCGCCCATGCCATGACATGGTCTGCGGAAAAAAGAACGCCCGTTCCCTTCAAGCCGAACGCCATGTGGTTGGCGGCATGTCCGGGTGTGTGAATCCCTTCCAAAGCCCAGCCATCGCCTTCGATCATGCTTCCATCGGCCAGCGCTATATCCGGAACGAACTCCGTATCGGCGCTTGCCTCGAGCAGGTTTGTTTCGCCCGCATAATACGGGCGGGCAGGGCGATGCGGTCCCTCGGCAACGGTGCGGGCGCTAAGTTTTACCTTCAGGCGCTGCGCCAAAGGTGAATGGTCGCGGTGGGTATGGCTGACGAAGATATGGCTGACCGGGCGACCGGCTACGGCTGCGATCAAGGCATTATAATGCGCTTCATCTTCCGGGCCGGGATCGATGATCGCCAGCGTATCCCTGCCGATAATATAGCTGTTGGTGCCGTAAAAGGTGAAAGCGCTCGGATTGTTGACGGTGAGGCGCAAAATGCCTTTACTCAGTTCAACCGGTTTCCCATATTGGGGCGTGAAACTGCTGTCGAAAACAAGCGCCATTGAAGCGGCTTCCATTCTTCTTTGGTTTGATTGATGAAACGGCATAGGCCTTATATAGTCGGGTTGCAAACGTGAACAGTCACGCGCGCTGACAATCGCGTCAGCGGGCAGATTCCGGAGAATTTCGCATTCCGGTGTCTGTCAGCGCGTTAAAAGTGGAGTTGGATATGCCTCATAGAGCAAAGTCTCGCGTCGCCACGGCCTCTCTCGCCGCAGAATATCTGCCCACCAGACAACTGGCTCGTGCTTTCTGGTTTGTCGGGCTTGCGCTGATCGGAACGGCTGTTCTTACCATTTCCGCCAAGATCAAAGTCGATCTGGTCTATGTCAACGTGACCATGCAGACTTTCGCTCTCTTTGCAATTTCAGCTCTGTACGGTTCGCGGCTCGCCGTGGCGACAGTTGCTCTTTATCTGCTTGAAGGCACGCTTGGTATGCCAGTCTTCACCGGGACGCCGGAGAAGGGCATCGGCCTTGCCTATATGGTTGGCCCGACGGGCGGATATCTGCTCTCCTATCTTGCTGCGGCCTGGATCGTCGGGCGCGCTGCCGACAAGGGACTGGCACGCAACCCACTCGCTCTCGGCGGTGCAATGTTGCTTGCAGAAGCTGTTATTTTGCTAATGGGGGCAGGCTGGATGGCTTACCTCTTCGGTCTGGAAAAAGCCATTGCCTTCGGCTTCGGCGCCTTTATCGTCGGCGATCTCGTGAAGCTCGCACTCGCTGCATGTGGCGTGCCTGCAGTGATGTCGCTCCTGAAGCGTTGAATTTTTATCAGTTTTACATGTTGAAAGCCGGGTCTTTGGCCCGGCTTTTTCTTGTTTCGGTTGAAACTGCTTCGCAATTGACAGAAGTCACATCACCAAGCTTTGTCACTATAAGAAATCTGCTTTTACGGGGAGGATGATTTGCACGTCGAAACTCTGGTGATTGAACCGCTGACAAAAGAAGCTTTTGCGCCGTTTGGCGATGTCATCGAGACTAAAGGGGCCGAGCTTCGCCTGATCAACAATGGCACGACCGAGCGATACCACGATCTAGCGCGCGTCGAAGCCGCTGGCACCGAAGCAAGGGTTCTCATCAATATTTTCCGGGGGCAGTCGTTCGAAGCGCCAATCGACATTGTCATGATGGAACGTCATCCATTCGGTTCACAGGCATTTGTTCCGTTGAACGGCAGGCCCTTCCTCGTGGTGGTCGCCGAGGATGACGGTGGCAAACCTGCAGGTCTGCGTGTTTTCCTTGCGCGCGGTGATCAGGGCGTCAATTATCTGCGCAATGTGTGGCACCACCCGCTCTTGGCGCTTGAGCAGAAGTCTGATTTTCTGATTGTCGACCGGGCAGGCAAGGAAGACAATCTGGAGGAGTTTTTCTTCTCCGACACCACATACCGCATTGAAACAACAAAACCTGCCTGAGCTTTATCGAGGGATATTATGGGTAAACTTTCCACGCATGTTCTCGACACTGCCCATGGCAGCCCTGCGGCGGCGATGCGTGTCGAACTTTATCGTATTGGCGTAAACGGCGCTCCCGAACTGATCAAGCGCACGGTGACCAATCTTGACGGACGTACGGATGCTCCATTGCTTTCCGGCGATGAATTGCGCACTGGCATTTACGAGTTACAGTTCCATGTTGCCGAATATTTTGAGGGGCGCGGTGCGGAACAAGCCAATCCGCCGTTTCTCGATCTTATTCCGATCCGCTTCGCAATCGCCGATGTCGACGGAAACTACCACGTGCCTTTGCTTGTCAGCCCGTGGTCCTATTCAACGTATCGTGGAAGCTGATCCGGACTTATCCCCTTTTCGGGCAGACGAACTAGACTCCTCGCATTACCCAATGCGAGGAGTTGTTCATGGACCAAACCCCAAATCTGCAAATGCCCTATATTCTGCCCAGTCAGGCGCAGAAACATGTCACTCATAATGAGGCATTGCGGCTGCTAGATGCCGTCGTGCATCTGAGCGTCAAGTCGCGGAATCGAGCCGAAGCGCCGGAAACACCTGTCAGTGGAGATCGCTATCTCGTGGCTGCGGCTGCTGCCGGGGCATGGGCAGGAAAAGGCGGCGCAATAGCATCTTTCATTGATGGCGGATGCCAGCCTGTTCAACAATGCCGGTGCAGGCCATCAGGGGAAGGTGAACAAGCAGGCGGTTAGTGATACCGCAAGCCTTCTGTATCAGACCAACTGGACCGGCTTTGCCGAGATGGGGTTGAATGGCAGCAATGATTTCAGCGTGAAGGTAAGCAGCGATACCGGGCAATGGCGTGAGGCGATAAAGATCGATCACGCGACCGGCAATGTTGCAGTAGGCTCAATCTGGCCACAGACCCGGCTTCATGTCGATGGCCCCATCCGCCCGGCATCTTATGCCGTCGCGGAGTTACGCTCTGCCGGAAGTCACGGTGCGGGCGCAATGATATTCGTGACCAACGCTCCATCCGGTGCTGAAATGGCCTATTCTGACGGCGCGACCTGGCGCAGTATTCGCAGCGGCACTGTCATTGCTTAAAGCATGTCTTCCGAACGTGGGAACCGATTTTGGGATAAAGATATGCGTAAAACAGAGAGATAGAGTGCGGCGGATTGGCCCACACTGTTACCAGGATACAGTTTACGGGCCGTAATTTAGCCAAAAGATGCTTGTTAAGCCTCTGAAACGGCAATTGATATAGTTCTGCCGGAAGACTCATGTTAACGGTGCCGAGAAATTAAAATGCTTCGCCGCTGCGGCGTGCAGCAAGCGGCGAAGGGATTGACTAAGCTTTAGTCCCCATTAGTAGTAAGACTAGCCTTATGGCGCTGGAATCGTTCCGGTATTTCTCTCCGTGGGAGAGCGGGATAACACGCGTATGAGTTTGAAATATCCATGGCAGAGACTGGCGCTTTTGCCCCGCGCCAGCAAACAGATCATTCTGATGCTGAGCGACTGTGTTCTGCTGTTGCTGAGTGCCTATCTGGCGTTTGTCATTCGTCTTGGCTTCGTTTTTGTACCGAACGAAGGGCAGACATTCCTGATTTTCATCGCGCCCGTTCTGGCAATTCCGGTTTTCGTTCGGTTTGGACTTTACCGCGCTATTATCCGTTATCTGGCTGAACGGGCGATCTGGCCGATTTTCCAGGCTACCGCCATTGCCGCGCTTTTCTGGGTTGCGCTCGTCTTCCTAATGGAACTTTACGGTAGTACCGGTCTGCCGCGTTCGGTTCCATTGCTCTACTGGCTTTTGAGCACGGTGTTCATATCGGCCAGCCGTTTCGGTGCGAAATGGCTTTTGCGCAGTTACGAGTCGGATAAACGTTATACGAGTTCAGCACTGATCATCGGCGTGGGCGAACCAGCTCGACAGCTCGCAACGGCGCTCCGCAGCCACAGCGACACATTGGTGGTCGGCTTTGTCGATCCGGATGGCCAGCTCAGCGGCATGGATATTATCGGACTGCGTGTCTACGGGGTGGAAGACATTCCTGCCTTGATTGAAAATTACGGTATCAAGCAGGTAGTTGTATCTGAACCCGCGCTGGAACAGAAACAGCGTCAGGATTTCGCGCGGCTCCTCGGGCGCCTTCCTGTCAGTACACGTATTCTTCCGCCGATCGCTGATTTGACGGCCGGGAAATATCTGGTCAGTTCGCTGCGCAATGTGGAGATCGACGATCTGCTCGGGCGTTCGCCCGTGCCGCCGGATGCAGCTTTGTTGCGAGAAGTAGTCGAGGGCCGACGTATCATGGTGACGGGAGCTGGCGGCTCCATCGGCAGCCAGCTCTGCCGCACCATTGCGCAATGGAACCCGGCCTGTATTGTCCTGTTCGAGTCGAGTGAATTCGCGCTTTACAACATCGACCGGCAGTTGAGGCAGATAGCCAGTTGCGAGATCGTGCCGATCCTGGGGACAGTCAGCAACCGGGACTGCGTCGAGAATGCCATTCGCGACCACAATGTCGATACGGTCTATCATTGTGCGGCTTACAAACATGTGCCGCTGGTCGAGAAAAACCCGTTGGTCGGTATTTTCAACAATGTGTTCGGCACGCTGGAAGTGGCTCAGGCCGCTCTCAACACCGATGTCGAGCGCATGGTGCTCATCTCGTCCGACAAGGCGGTGCGACCAACGAATGTGATGGGTGCAACCAAGCGCTGGGCCGAGTTGGTCGTCTATTATTGCGGTATGCTGGCTGAACAATCCGGAAAGAAGAAGGCATTCTATTCTGTCCGTTTCGGCAATGTGCTGGGATCGAACGGTTCGGTCGTTCCGCTCTTCCGCGAACAGATCGCCAATGGTGGTCCGATTACGCTGACGCATGAGGACATGACCCGCTACTTCATGTCGATCAAGGAAGCCGCCGAGCTTATTGTACAGTCTGGCGGCATTGCCGCGTCCGGCGATACGGTTCTTCTGGAGATGGGCGAGCCGGTGAAGATCCGCGACCTGGCAGAGAACATGATCCTACTGGCAGGGCTGACCGTTCGAAACGACGAAAACCCGCACGGCGATATTGCCATTGAGACGACGGGGATTCGCGAAGGCGAGAAGATGTATGAAGAACTCTTCTACGACCCTGCGCAGGCAAAGCCGACGCGCCACCCCAAGATAATGCGCGCTCCTCGGGGCAAGAAGGCTGAGGTTGATGTTCCGGCCAGCCTCACTGCACTTCGTATTGCGATGGAAAGTGGTGATCTTGATGCGGTTCGCAAGGTTCTGTTCGACGTTATAACTTCCTGAAGCGCCCGCGAAAATCCAGCAGCATAACCAGTGTTGCGACAATTGCCACGAGCAGGAAAGCGACCTGGGTGATTGTGTGGTCCAGAGCAAGCAGCGCAACGGCGCAGGCAACAAGAATCACATTCAAAAGCGCTACATGGCCAATCACTTTGAGCACGCTCCAGCCGGAGCGTTTCGCTGCCTGATAGGCATGTTTGGAATGTGCTTTCAGAATATTCTCACCCTGACTTAACCGCATCACGATGGTCGTGCCTGCATCCAGAATATAATAAAGCGGCAGGATCAGTGCGACGGCGATATGCGTTTCGCGCGCGAGCAGGATCAGCGCTGTGCCGGTGATTAAGCCGAGCGGCAAACTTCCTGAATCACCCAGAAAAATAGTTGCGGGCGGACGGTTGAAGAGGGCGAACCCCAGAACTCCGCCCGCCGCGATGATGCCGATGCCGCCACTTTCCAGTCCGGCCAGACCGAGAGCGGCCAGAATCCCGGTGCCAGCCAGCGGAATCCCTATACCAGCTGCGGTCATGAGATCGAGACCGTCCATGAAGTTGGTCACATTGATTGACACCACCAGTGCAAAGACGACAAGAATCACCTCAAGCCAGTGGGGCAGGAGGTCCGGCAATACCCGGAAATCCGATCCCAAACCGTAGACAACCAGTCCGGCAGCGATGAACTGTGATCCCAGTCTGATGATTTCTGAAAGCTCATAACGGTCATCCAGTCCACCGACGATCCAAAGCAACAGCGACGCCCCGGATAGACAAAGCGCCAGATGGGCATTGATTTCTAGGTCCGGTGCAAAGACGAGCAGTGTCGTGATGATAGCGGGAACAAGCGCCAGCCCGCCGATCTGCCGCGCTACCGTCGTATGATTGGAACGAGAACTCATACGAGCCGCGAGAAAGCGCTCGGGCAAGAGCCGGTTGAGTAGATAGAGACCGATGCCGCACAAGGCAGCGCTGACGAGAGACGAAATCAACAAAAACAGCATAGCGAACACCGAAAATACACCCGTCCGTAGGGAGTAGCAGCTTTGAAGTCAGACGCAAATCGACGGTTTTGTTTTAGAGAACAAGTAGCGACGATAGGCGGTTGAAAACGTTGTTCACAGGGCCTGTAAGCTTATGCGGTATTTCGTGATTAGGCGATTGCGCTCGGGTTTCGAAGCGGCTATAAGGCCGCGCAACAGATTGCTTTGGTTTGATTTGTTGGGGCGTAGCCAAGCGGTAAGGCAGCGGTTTTTGGTACCGCCATTCCCTGGTTCGAATCCAGGCGCCCCAGCCATGAATCACGAGCAAAATCATAAGCTTATTGATTTTACTTAATGTTTCCCGGCTGGGAATCCTCAAGCTTCTTTTCATTTCGCCGACTGTGCACTTAACTGTGACACAGAGCTATGACACATGCCGATTCGCCTTGGTCGGTTTGTCTCATCAGCTCCAAACGGCGAGCTTATTATGGCAGTCAGACATCAGGTTCAGAATCTTCAGCGGCGCGGAAATATTTTTTATTGGCGTCCCCGTCTTCCGATGCATCTGGGACGCGCAATTAGTTCGCGTCATCTTGCTTTCAGTCTCAAACAATCTGATCATCGGCAAGCAGGCCGCATGGCCCGCAAGCTCAATCTTCTGCTTTATGAAATTGCAGAAAACCCGCGAAGTGTATTGATGTCGAAAGAAGCCCTTGAAGGATTATTCCAGTCCGAAATCGCGCGGATGAATGATCATATGGAGAACCTGCAATTTGCAGGCCAGCGCACGCCGACAGGGTTCCATCAGATCGATAATCTGACTGCCGATCTGGAAGTCGGGTGGGCTTATAGGCTTCTGGAAAAATTTGGCACCCGTCGTGTCCTGTTTGAAGAGGAAAGCTGCCAGGGTTGGCGCTTTCTGGAGCAGTCGAAGGTACCGCAGAGCCTCCATCACGGCATCGCGATATCTTATCGTGCTGAACGCCAGGATGCAGAATCTTCGCGTTTTGTCGACGAAATGCGTGCTCTCATGCAAGAGCATGGTCTGTCTTATTCGATCCTTAATTTCGAGAAGGCCAAGGCTGAATATTTCAAAGCGCGTGCAGACGTTCTGCTCGATACCGACGATCGCTATCTCATCGATTATCCTGACGAGCAGGCTGAACCAGACCCTGCCCGGCCAGCACCAATTGTTTCGGTTGTAAACGTGGAACCTGTGCCGGATATCATTCCACAGCCACAGCCACAGCCACAGCCACAGCCACAGCCACAGCCACAGCCACAGCCACAGCCACAGCCACAGCCACAGCCAGTTGTGGAAAATCCTGTTCCTGTATCAGCATCTGACATGCTGGGGCTTACTGGGCAGGATCTGCCAGTGAAGCAATTCATGAAGCAGTGCAACCTTCTGATTGCCAACAACCGTGAGAACTGGAACGAAGGCACGGCAAAGGACGTCAAGACAGTTGTTCGCATTTTTTGTGGTATTCTGGGCGAGCACGATGTTCTCACGAGCAGTGCCATTAATCAGACCCACTTGGCGGCGTTGCGCCAGCATTTCAATAACATCCTTGCCAGATGGGGAAGCAGTTCGCGTTATGTGGCAATGACGACCGTGCAATTACGTGAGGCGACAGAACGGGAAGTAATCCGCGCACAAAAACTTAATTTGCCAGCACCCAAGGTCGGCTTGTCGAGTGGAACAATCAGACGCCACCTCGGCAATCTCGAACAGTTCCTGAACCATCTTGTCGCGTCAGGTTTCATGTTACGGGCGTTCACGTTCAAAGGGATCAAGCCGAAGAAACGCAGCCTCGCATCCGTTCGGGCGCTGACTGCTAAACCCGGCCCTGAGCAGGTTGAACCGATCTTCCAGATTCCGGTATTCACCGGTTGTGCCGGGCCCATCTCGCAGGAAATGCGGGAGTTCGGGCAGGCCGTATATCATTCGTCCCTTTATTATGTGCCAATGCTTTACGCATATCTGGGCGCAAGACGCGCCGAATTTACGGGCCTCATGGTCGATGAGGTGGTTTACGCAAAGGATGAAGGTATCTGGTCCATCAAAATTCAGGAAAATGAGCTCCGAGGACTGAAGAACCTCCAATCAGTCCGCGATCTCCCCGTACCAGATGAGCTTATCCGACTGGGTTTTATCGACTACGCAAAGCGTTTGAAGGAACTCGGACACAGATGTTTATTTCCGGAATTGGTCGCTCCAAGACGCAAAAATGATACCGGGGATCGTTTCTACAAGAGCTTTGTCCCTTTGCTGAAAGCGGAAACGGGGCTTGGGGATCAGCTTTGGGGTAGCGCAATCCATGCGTTGCGGCACGGTTTCAGCAACACGCTGAAACAGAAGGGGATAGAAATGTCGATCATGGAAGACATTACCGGGCATCTGGGCCGAACGGAGGGAGAGACACGTTATACGAATATTGCCAGCTTGCAGGTGATGAAAAAAGCAATCTCCGTGTATCCGGTCATTACGGGCCATCTGCAACCGCAGCCCTTACGCTTGCTGCCGTACGTCGAGGCTAAAGAACCTGCGCCTTGGTTTAAAAAAGAAAAAGAGAAGCCGAGACGGCGGCGCAATCCGTAATCAAGAGAACAGCGCGCCGCCGTTAGGTGTCGCGCTGTACTACTATTATTATTATCAACGTGGGAGATATCCATCGAACGGAGCGGAAAGCACAGCAAACCCGTGTTTCGGAAGTAGGTCGGAGGAAATATATCGTATAATGCAAATGGCGTTTGCATCGGTGAACCCAGTACGTGATATGGATTGCAATAATTTCCCGGTACTTCATTTGAAGTTGCGGGTAACGTATCACAACGTGTCGGCATGTCATTTCGATTTGCCAGCAATGCACTTCAAATCGCGCTAATTTGCAGTAATCCGATTCAAAACTTGGGAAGAGCGTTGCAGAGTTCCGGACAAACGTTGCTGAGCCCGAGATTTCCGATTCAGGCACAAACGCCGTTTGTGGGCAGGGCGGGGCTCGAGAAAAACACTTTGCGCCGACAGATCTTGAGCTCAGAATTTAATTGTTAGCGGGCAACTGGGAGGGGGAATGGTATCGAACAAGCAGCAGGCAGAACGCTTGCGCAAGCAGCGGGAGCGGCAGAAAGAATATCGGGATCGTCTGAGAGCAGAGCGCAAACCGACACGAGACGACGTTGCTCGGGTGTTCTTGCATTTCATGATTGCCAAAGCGGTGAAGTCTGGCAATCAAGACGGGATGGAGAAGCTAATTGATATGCTGCTTGACGGTCTGGCAGATCAGGGCTTCGATAAAGATGCTTCATTGGACGTCATTGATGATCTGATCGACAAATACACCAAAAGGGGCTGGGATTTCCGACGCAAAGTGCATCTGATGCCTCACGGAGATGCCGACGACCCCGAACAATGAAAATAGCTCCCAGAACCGTGGCTACTTGATTTCAACGGCCTCGTTTTACAAACGGCGTTTGCTCCTCTTGTCTGTTCTCCCCCCATTACTTCATAAAACGCCGTTTGCAGATGAATCGGAAATATCGAGCTAGAAATGACAGGCAGGTAGGCCGCACAATGTGCAGGCACGTCATTTCGATTTGTCGGCAATGTGTTTCAAATCGAAATAATTTGCAGTAATCCGATTCAAAATTCGAGAAGAGCGTTACCCGAGGCAATTTTTCCGATTCAGCGGCAAACGCCGTTTGCGGGTGGCTCGTAGGAAAACGCTTTGCGCTGAGTTGTAGGCACGAGGCCAATGTTTGCGAGGTTGTCAGCGGACTGGCTTACGCTCTCGACACAGGCTGTTAATGGCGAGCCATACCGAAGGCGTCCCGCCCAGGCGCGCACTTTTCAGCTGTTTCGACCTCTGGAACTGGGATGGTAGGCTTGCTTACATTCTCGAGAACCTCACTCGCAATGCGCTTGCTTTTCTCATATTGGTGTCGATCCGCTTCATGCGGCTAAAGAGTTGTTCAGAATGGACAATTTTCCGAACAGACACTGAAATCGCAATACGTCCGCCGAAGGAGCCTGTGTTATTGGCGTGTGCGGCAACTTGATTTGGCTTGACTTTTTATAACAGTTTTATGACTACATTCTTATGTATCTCGAAATTGAATCTGAACATGCGGCACAGCAGAAAAATACCTTTGAGCATATTCTCAATTTTCTGAAATGGGGGATGCTTTCCGCTGTTGCTATTACGTTGATGTCTTTTTTGGGCGCGCATGCCAAGCTGCCGCTAGTGTTAAAGCCCATTTTTTTCACCGTAGTTATCAGTTCCATACTGTACGTGGCGCTTACAATTGCCTTCTCACCCGTGATTAGTGCAATAATTGCTTCCATTCTGGTTTTGATTCTACGCGTCGCATCGGCAAAGAAAATGGCATCTACTGGTGAGCCATTGATAATTGGTGATATTAGTCATACTAATCATATCTCGCTGGCTCTTAAATACATAAATTTCTATGATATTGTTTCTGTAATATTGATATTGTTTATATTTATGTTTGCTATGTATGCTGCCAGGAGAAGTATATTTAATAAGGGCTGGCGGCGATACGTTTTGTTTATAATATTTGTAATGGGATTTATATTTAATTTTCATCAATTAATATTGGCGATTGCTGGTAAGGTGGAGCGATTTGGCATCCCATATTACAGTTGGGATTGGCCCTATAATTATAGATCTAACGGTTTACTTGTTCATCTTGTCCAAACTGGCAATCGGCCTCTGCCGGGAAAAATTTCTAATAACAACAGATCAGAGTTCGAGCAACTTTACGAACGTGCGGTACCTGCCGCCGACTCGCCGTCTGTTTTTATAAATATTTTATGTGAATCATGCTGGTACGATGACGGGCTTCTTGCTGATGAGTTTAGTCCTTTAAAAAAATTAGCGACGGCAGAGTTCAGAGGTGTTTCCCCGGTTTTTGGCGGTGGCACGCCGAATGCTTCCTTTGAAATAATTTCAGGGTTGCCTTCTCATAACCCAGCTGTAGCTGGTATCATCTATCAAGAATACCGCGATTTTTTTGCAAAAAGGACATCGACCCTTCCAAGCCATTTGAAAGCAAACGCTTTTAAAACTGAATCCCTTCATAACTATCTTCAGAGTTTCTGGTTTCGCGATCAGGTGGAACCGAAAATGGGGTTCTCAGTGTTCCATGGCATTGAACAAATGCTTCCCAATGAGTCGACCGGTTACCCGCGCGACAGTATTCTTTATGAACATGCTCTCAGTCGCCTTGAATCTGCTCATGGGCAGAAGATGTTTCTGCACCTCGCGACAATGTATACCCACGGGCCTTATACAGGTGATGATGCGGATAACCCGCTCGGAAGATATCGTAACAAGCTACGGGTTAGCATCGCAGACATGGCTTCGTTTATAAGGTCTGTCCAGCGCATTTATCCAGAAGCTGTGGTGCTAATTTATGGAGATCATAAACCTGCTTTGCCTGAGACACAGCCCGGACCTTCCGACGACAGGCAATGGATTGGCGATGTTCCGGTGTTGTTGGTAGACCCGAATAAAGACAGGGCATCAGAATTGCAGAGTAGGGTGAATGGGAAGCCTTTCTATTGCTTTACAACTGCAATTGCTGAACTCTACTATAAGATGAATCTACCGATTAGTAAGTACACGAACTCTATCTGCGCCAATTATGTTGGCTCAAATTATATGCAAGCTGCGGCATCCGTACCTGGATGGCTCTATACAGCTGCCATGTTCGGTGAAGAAAGATGAGTTGGGCCTAAGCCCGGGACGTCGTTAAAGACCCGTTATAGTTAAGCAAAGAATGATAATGGCAGCAACGCCGTCATGCCGCCAATGCGAGAAATATCGTAAGCGGGTAAGCCATCCCACGTATCATTAGTCGGTGTGATGGGCGATTTTCCGTATGAATCATACGGAGAGTCCTATGAATGACGATATGAATCACTCCCAGATATTTGAGATTTTGACAGCGGAACCCGTACGCCGTCGCCGCAAGCCGCGTGATTGGTCAGATGACGAGAAGGCACGGCTTGTGGCCGCGTCCTTGCAACCTGGCGCCAACGTTTCGGCGATTGCTCGGTCTGAAGGACTGGATCCCTCACAGCTTTATGGCTGGCGTCGTAAAGCGCTTGCGTCTGGTGCTGTCTCGCCAGTAACGGCGGGAACGCAAAGCCCGGTCAGCTTTGCGCGTGTTGAAACGGCTGATCACGGTTCTATTGATATTGTTATTGCTGACATGGTGGTGCGTGTCGGTTCAGCCTTTGATCCGGATCATCTGATGAAAGTCCTAAGGGCGGTTCGCAAGGCATGATCTCCAGTGGCGTGGTGGTTTATGTGTCCTGTCAGCCCGTTGACTTCCGCAAAGGAGCCGCGTCCCTTATGGCAGTTGTCCGTGATGGTGGACTCGACCCGTTCAATGGCGCACTTTACGTCTTCCGGTCGAAACGTGCAGACCGGGTCCGGATTGTGTGGTGGGATGGAAGTGGTGTTTGCCTTTATTCAAAAACGCTTGAGGATGGCGGCTTTTGCTGGCCGGGCTTGTCGACGGCAAAAATACGTCTGGACCATTCGCAGCTCATGGCTTTGTTGGCTGGAATGGACTGGAAAAAGATCCGCCCAAACAGGATAAGACGGCCTTTGTTGACGGGTTGACCACGCCTGCGGCAAGATGATTCATGATGCTGTAATGGTTGGGAAAAGGAGCGCTTTTATGCTCTACTCAGCCCCATGGATTTACCGCTTCACGATCTGCCGGACGATGTTGATGCACTGAAAGCCATGGTGCTCGCATTGGCTCGTGAGCAGGCTGCGAAAGAAGCCCGGTTGAAGGCTGCAGAGGCTGAGATCGCCCGGCTGGAAGCGGTAGAAAAGAGCGCCAACGAGCGGATTGCCAATCTGACATCCATCATGAAGGTTTTGCAGCGCACCCAGCATGGTCGCCGTTCCGAACGGTTGCGTCTTGATGTCAGCGATGAACAGGTATCGTTTGCTTTCGAGGAAGTGGAAACCGGTCTTGCGGCAATCCGTAGCGAGCTTGACGATGCGGCCAAGGGCAAGCCGAAACGGGCACCACGACCGCGCAAGGGCTTTGCCGCTCATCTCGAACGTATTGAGGAAGTCATCGAACCGGATATCCCGGCTGGTTGCGAGGACCTGGAAAAGGTTCTGATCGGCGAGGATCGCTCGGAACGGCTGGATGTCGTGCCCCCGAAGTTCCGGGTTATCGTGACGCGTCGCCCCAAATACGCATTCCGGAACCATGATGGTGTGGTTCAGGCACTTGCGCCTGCCCATATCATCGAGGGCGGTCTGCCGACAGAGCGCCTGCTCGCCTATATAGCCGTTTCCAAATACGCAGATGGCCTTCCACTTTACCGTCAGGAAGCAATCTATTTGCGCGATGGTGTTGAGATCAGCCGGAGTTTGATGGCGCAATGGATGGGGCATCTGGGCTTTGAGCTTCAGATATGCGCCGATTATATCCTGGAGCGGGTCAAGGAAGGTGAAAGGATCTTCGCCGATGAGACGACCTTGCCCACTCTGGCTCCTGGTTCGGGAAAAGCCACCAAGGCATGGCTTTGGGCTTATGCACGCGATGATCGCCCTTATGGCGGGAGCAGTCCACCAATGGTGGCCTATCGTTTTGAAGACAGTCGGGGTGCACAATGCGTGGCGCGGCATCTTGCCGGGTTCGATGGCATCCTGCAGGTGGACGGATATGGTGCCTATACGAGCATGATCAAGGCGCAGGCCAAAGCTGGGCGCAATGAACAGATAAAGCTTGCAGGCTGCTGGGCGCATCTGCGCCGCAAGTTTTACGATCTGCACGTCAGCGGGATCTCGCAGGCCGCAACGGATACGGTCATTGCCTAGAGCGAATTATGGAGGATCGAGGATGAGGTTCGCGGCAAGAATGCCGAGAGCCGCGCGGTGCAACGTCTGGAAAAATCGGCAACCATTGTCGCCAGCCTCTTTGATCTGTGGGAAAAGGAACTGGGTAAGGTCTCTGGCAAATCCAAGACCGCCGAGGCGATCCGCTATGCGCTCACCCGGCGCAAGGCGCTGGAGCGTTTCCTCACGGATGGCCGGGTTGAAATCGATAGCAACATTGTTGAACGTGCGATCAGACCGCAGACAATCACCAGAAAAAACAGTTTGTTCGCCGGAAGCGAGGGCGGTGGACGGACCTGGGCTACACTGGCCACGCTTCTTCAGACGTGCAAAATGAATGCCGTCGACCCGCTCGACTGGCTATCCCAAACCTTGAGCCGTATCGCTCAAGGTTGGCCTGTAACCGAAATCGAAGCCCTGATGCCTTGGAAATTCAAAGCTAGCGCTATCGGCTAACCGCTTACGAAATATCCCTACCTGTAACCGAAATTAAAACCCACGTGTCTTGGAACTCCAAAGGAAACGCTATCGGCTGCCCGCTTATATTTCACAAACGGCGTTTGTCCCTTTTGTCTGTTCTCTCCCCATTACTTCATAAAACGCCGTTTGCAGATGAATCGGAAATATCGAGCTAGAAATGGCAGGCAGGTAGGGCCGCGTAATGTGCAGGCGTGCAGGCGCGTCATTTCGATTTGTCGGCAACGCGTTTCAAATCGAAATAATTTGCAGTAATCCGATTCAAAATTCGAGAAGAGCGTTACCCGAGGCAATTTTCCCGATTCATCGGCAAACGCCGTTTGAAAGTAAGGCCGAAACGTATTTGGCATCTTTGTGCCTGGTGAGATTTCGGGCCGGGGCGCTTTGTTCGATGAGCACTCTTGCCTCTGTTAAAATGGGGCTTGATGTCTTGCCTGTGGATAACTTTATTCCTTGCTTTCTACCGTCCGGATTAACCGCCGACCAAAGCAGAAGCCTTACGGCTACTGGGTTTAGACGTGATTGGGGGCGATCCGAAAAAGCCGGTGATATCCGGGACTTAGATAAAAATGCTGTCTGAAGATCTTTTTTTGTTCCGGATCCTTGCAGCGCGTTGGAGATCCTGCAATAGTCACCTTGTCTGATCGATCAGACATTTCCATTCCGGTGCTCGAACACCGGAATGGAAACTAACTTAGCCTGCCAACAACAGGAGCCAAGCTTATGACGACTCTTATCGATATTCGTGCCGGATTAAAAGATCTGTGGCCAGATAATCTTATCGGCTTTGTGGCTCCTCGGCGGAAGTAATTTCCGCCTCTGACGCGTTCGGCGCTCTTTAAAGCCGATTTCCCAATTTCCCATTATGACACTCTGGTCGTGTGCGTTCGCGCGCAACGTCACGGTCTTTGCTGTCTCCAGAAACCGACGCTGCTTGCAAGGGCAAGCGCGGTCAACACTTCACGCCATTTAACTCCGGCGATTGCATCGCTCCGGAGAAGGAGGACTTATGTTTGCAGAAACCGTGATCGGCTACATCGACCTGATCGAAAACAAAATTCCGCAGCGCAGCTACCAGCGTGAAGTAAACGCGGCGCTACACCTGTCGTTATGTTTTCATATGATTGACCGCGCTCATGACAGAAGTAGCCAGAAACGAGCTTTGTCAGAGCAGATATTTCGTTATGCGCTATGGAACAAGGGCGAAAAAATCATCAGCCTTATTGAAGAAGCGGTGGTGAAAGCCAGCTTTAAGGATTTGCGCTCGTCTCATTCTATGCCACTGACACGCGATACTTTTAATAACGTCATCGAGTCTGTTGCGTCGAAATCCCCCGCAGAGGAAAACGATACAAATCGGAGAGCCCTGGAACTCCCGGCAGACCCTTACGCGTTCGAATTGATAGTCTATGAACAAGAGCGTAGGCGCTTGCGTGTGTTCAGTCTGATTTACGGGATCAGCGCCCATAAAAGGGCTCTGGATCAGTGGCGCATTGAAGCATCGAATACCTCAGCATTGTGGGGACGGCTGGCGCAACAATATTATGGCGCTGATATTGATCACTACGATTTCGCGCTGATCGATCCGCTGCTGAGCGAAAGCCAACGTGAGGATGGGATATGGGCGCTATCTGATCTTGACCGACTGATCGACGCTCCGGGTATCGCGGAAAAAGTAATGGATGTGCAAAAAGCGCTTCGTGAAGAGCTCATTATTTGGCTCGGCGACACATTCGCGGAAACTGAAGCTGAGCAAGCGCGTCTGATAGATGAAAAGATCGCGAAGATTGCAGTCGAAGCGCTCGACCAGATGCCTGTGCCGAAGATCCAGATTTTGACGCCGGATAATGGCGTTGAGCCGACGTGAGCCAATCAGTTGATGCCTCGTGCGACGCTTATGAAACTGCGTGTCACGGACTTATCCGTTATATAGCAGCGTGGACGTTTGCTGCGATGCAGACCAACAGGGGTACCGGTATTCTCAACGGCGAGCTAACGGACAACCGATGAGAACGAAGGCTATAGCAAAATAGACCAGGTAGCAGAGCATCTTCTGCCCAGATATCAGGGTGGATGCCTTTGTTGCGCTGAACAGTTCAGCCTTTGCTCTCAATAACATTCAAATGCGTGGAAATCAGGAAACGCCAATCCCCGGGCGCGTTGTTGCGCGCCCGAACGATCCCTCATTTTTCATACATCAGGAACACAGTGCGATGGTTACAATCAAAGACGGAAAATACAATCGCGAACAGCTCGAACTTGAAATCAGGATGCTAAAATCTCTGGTCGATGATCTCGAGCGGATATTCCAGGGTGATTATCCGGATGAACGGACACTGGCAAATTCGCCAGCAATCACAAGCTGGAAGCTGAGCAAACGACCGGCGACATGTCTCGAAGGCGTATTATTCGAACATCCTCGTCTTGGTTACATCGTGCCGAATGGCATCACGTCCGAGCTGTGGCTTCTGGATCTCGACAGAAATTATGCCCGCACCTTCAGCCGCTTTTATCGGCTTGGCCAAAAAGACATCGGCCACTGAGAAAGAATGAAGCTGATCAGACAGCACAATATCAACCGACATGCAGTCGGTATCGGCGTCTCTGCACGTCTGCCAGAGACGCGGGTGCCTGTCTTGGAAAACCGGACACGAAAACGGCTTCGATAATACGGATAGGAATAAGGGGAGAATGGCATGAAGCTCTGGATCTGGTCTGATGTGCATAATGAACTGCAGGATGTTGCCTATCCACCACGGGAAAAAGCACCGGATTGCGATATGATCATGATTGCCGGTGACCTCAATGCGGCGCCAGATCTACACATAACGCTGGAATTCCTGATCAGGCGCTACGAAAAGCCGATTATCTATGTTCCCGGCAATCACGAGTTCTATCAGAACAAGTGGCTTATAGGTGATCGGGATCGTTCGCTGGAAAGCGACAGGCAGACCATCAAGGCAATCGAAATTCTTTCTCTGCAATGGCCGCAGCGGTTTTATTGTCTCGACGCTGATACGGTGATTATCGACAATACGCGCTTCATCGGCGCAAGCCTATGGGTCGATTTCGAGATGAAACTCGTCGCGAAGTCTGACCTACGACAGCGAATGTTGATGGCGCGTCAGATGCTCAACGATTTTCATGCAATCTACATGCAGGATGGTAATCAGTTCACGCCTGAGAATATGCTGGATCTGCATCGATTAGATGCGGCCTATATTCGACAAAAGCTGGTAGAACCATTTGATGGCTGCACCGTAGTGCTGACCCATCACATGCCGCACCCCGATTGCACGCCGCCCGTCTATGTGGGGCAAGACGCAAATTTCCTGTTCGCCTGTGGTGCAGAAGCCTTCAATGACATCCTTCTTTCCGACCAAGCCCCGGATTTGTGGATCTGCGGCCATACGCACCATGCGTTCGACGTTCAGATCGGCCAAAGCCGCATTGTCTGCAATCCTTACGGTTACCGATGGGAGCAGGGCAGAAACGGCTTTCGGTGGGACTTGGCCATCGACACCGAATCGGTTCGCGTCAAATATCGCTGAAAGCTCGAAAGTTGAAGAGCTACATATTTCGAACTGCTCCCCCGGGCAGGGGATCCTAATCAAAACGATTGAAGAATGTTTATTTTAACCGCAAGGTAGTGCGACGAGGGAGCTGAATAAGGCTTAACGCCCCAAAACCACCGTATTCGGTGGTAACCAAGCAGTTGACTTAGGAGAGCTATTTCTTCAATTACGCTACAAGGCAATTGTAAAAGTTTGTTCGAGGAAGTGGCAACCGTGACAAATAGAAGATTGGTCCAGATAAAATCATGAGTACCGACATTTTTACAGCGAATGCGGCCCATGAGGCTGTAATCGTCGAGCCAACGAAAGGAGTTAAGGTCGCTCTTCGCGATATTTCAGAGGCTCTATTAAAATATCGGTTGGCTTTGATTTTTGGATGGCAGGATGTGGCGCAGCGCTATCGTCGCTCCCGTGTCGGTGCATTCTGGCTGACCTTGAATATGGCTGTATTCATCGGTGCGCTTGGTTTGATTTTTGGAACGCTTTTTCAAAGCGAGATGCGTGAGTTTCTGCCGTATCTTTGTGCTGGCGTTATTACTTGGGGCTTTATCTCAACGTGTCTGAGTGAGGGGTGCACAACGTTTACCTCTTCAGACGGAATAATTCTACAAGTTAGAATGCCATTATTTACCCATGTTATGCGGGCAGTGTGGAGAAATGTGATAATATTCGCCCATAATATTGTTATTTTTCCAGTTCTTCTTCTTATTTTGGGTAAAATGATCAGCTTCAGCGCGCTTTGGGCCATTCCTGGTTTTCTCCTGTTGTGCTTAAACCTGTCATGGATGATGCTCATTCTGGCTACTTTGTGCGCTAGATTCCGCGACATGACCCAAGTTGTAACAAATATTCTACAAGTGTTGTTCTACGCTACGCCTATCATGTGGATGGTTAAGATTCTACCTGATCATGTCTCCCGGGCATTCATTGAATTGAACCCATTTTATCACTTTATAGAACTTGTAAGGGCTCCACTATTCGGCTCTCCGCCATCCTCGCTTGATTGGCTATTTGGGGCTGCATGCGCGATAATCGGCTGGATCGTCGCAGTTGTGTTTTTCGGGCGGTATCGTTGGCGCGTAGCGTATTGGTTGTAGGAAATGAGTTTAATTCATCTTCAGAATGTGAGTGTCGAATTCCCTATTTACAATTCGACAAGCCGTTCGCTCAAGAACAGGGTTCTTAGCATCGCGACAGGTGGAAAAATCGAGCGACGAAGTGATCGTCTGGTGATTGTGCGTGGCCTTGATGATGTATCTATGACGTTCAGGGATGGAGATCGCATTGGACTGATCGGTCACAACGGATCGGGAAAGACGACTCTACTGCGTGTCTTGTCGGGTATTTATACGCCTACACATGGAAGTTCAGTGATTAATGGCCACTGTGTGTCTTTGATCAATATCAACTTGGGAATAGATCCGGATGCCACAGGGCGGGAAAATATTCGTCTCCGCTCTGCAATGATGGGTATGCCACCTGAGGAGGTTGCCGAGAAGTTCGACCAGATAGCGGAGTTTTCGGGACTTGGAGAGTTCTTGGATGTTCCGTTCCGCACTTATTCGTCTGGTATGCAGTTACGGCTTGCATTTGCAACTTCAACGGCTGTTAGACCAGAAATTCTGATAATGGATGAATGGCTTTCAACTGGTGACGAGGATTTTAAAGATCGCGCGAATGCGCGAATGCGTGATCTGGTCGATTCTACTAAAATACTCGTTCTCGCAAGCCATTCAAAAGATTTGATGGAAAAGAACTGTAATAGAATCATCTGGCTCGAACATGGGCGAGTTAAAATGGATGGATCTCCTGGTGAGGTGCTGACGACTTATTTTGGTGGATGACAGAATGAAGCTATCTATTGGAACGTGAAGGCCGGTTGAACGAATGGTCTGTGGGGCCACCGTCGATCTTAGGGGGGCGAGCTGATCTTTCGTACTGTTGTGAGGTTATTGAGTAGCCATGCCAAAACTTGCCAGCCGCTTTAGGCAGTTGACTAACGCGTTTCGCTATCTGGCTCGCGGGGATGTTTCAGGACTGTTTAAACGCCTGAAATGGTACGGGCGCGAATATCATCATGTGAAATTCCGTAAGCGGATCGCAAATGGAAATGGCATCGTTTGGGGGATTCTGTGTACGCCGCACACCCTTTTCATCGCTCGGGCGATATCTGAGCGTCTAGCAAGTCACGGGATCGAAAGCGAAATCGTAACATACTCTTTAAAGAGTTATGATCACGATTTTTATATAATTCTATGTGCGCAGATGTTTAAGCGCCTTCCGCCAGCAAGTAAACGTATGATCTTTCAGCTTGAGCAGTCGGTAGATTCAAGATGGTTTACTTCACAATATATGAATATATTAAAAGAATCACTGGGAGTAATTGAATATTCTTTAACAAATATTGATTTTTTGGCTCAAAATGGGTTGAGATATCCAGATGTGCATTATCTGCCTATTGGTGCTTCGCCGAATGAGACTGTTGCGGGTAGCGCAAAGTCCAAAAAATATGACTTTGTATTTTATGGCGATAGCTTAAGTAGCGAGAGACGGCGCAGGTTTCTAGAGAAGCTGCAGGAAAAATATAGCGTAAAAATATGTAACGATCTGTTTGGTAATGAACTTTATGCTGTTATCCAAGAAGCTCGAGCTGTTATTAATATTCATTACTATGAGGGTGCTTTGTTAGAAATGCCTCGTATATGCGAGTGTATTTCTTTAGGTATTCCGGTTCTTTCCGAGGGAACATCAGATCAGAACGAATATCCTGAACTTGAAGGTGCGGTAAAATTTTTCAAGGAAGGGTCAATTGATGATATGATTATCGCTGCGTCTGAGATGCTCAGTAATTTGGAAGCTACAAATAAAGCCCTTGAATCCGCTGTTTCTGTGAGCGCTGCACGTTTCAATTTTATGATGGATCGCTTTCTGGCGGCAATTGGAGTGGTTCCAGCCAATGTTATTCTCAATCGGCCAATTTATGTTGCCCGAAAGAGTGATTTTTTAGCGCTTTCGCTGCCGGAAACAATAGAACGGCGCAGAATGATAGGTCAGTCGCTTCCGGATGGTTGTGAACTATTCGATGGCATTCGTCATAGTTCTAGTTGGATTGGCTGCGGAAGCAGTTTTAGTGCGTTGTCACGATATGCTCTCGCAAATGATATAGCCAAGATGACAGTCATTGAAGATGACGTTGATCTTCCAGAGAATTTCAATGTTATCTTTCATGAAGTCAATGAATATCTCAATGCGCGTAATTCAGATTGGGATATATTTTCCGGTTTGATGGCAGATGTTCATCCTGATACGAAGATTCTCGCTGTTGAGCATGTTGGTGATCGTACTTACGTTACCATCGACAAGATGATGAGTTGCGTTTTTAATATATATAATAAAAGCGCTCTGGAAATTTTATCGCGATGGGATCCGCTCGATACGGATGTCGTCACAAATACAATTGATAAGTATTTAGAGCGCTGTGAAGGTATTCGAGTTGTTTTGGCCTTGCCATTTCTTGCTGGTCATACGGAGAACGTGACGTCAACGCTTTGGGGCTTTGAAAACGGGCGTTATACTCCAATGATCGCCGCTGCAGAGCGGAAGATTGAAGCCTTGGTTCAAGAATGGGACCGTACGCAAACACTGTGATATAGCGATCACAACCGTGAGTTGGCCTGCGTTGGCTCAAGCCATTATCTGCGTTGACTTCGCTCCGTCGACTTGCCAGAACAGATATGAACCGGACAGCTCTACAACGTCGTGTAATTGACGGTTTAGCATCCATTTATATGAGCCCGTGGACACAACGAGCATAATTATGCATAGCGAAGAAGACCGTAAAAAGTTACTAGATGTGATTGAAAGGCTGAATGTCGGCGATGAGTACTTTTGGGTGCCTGATAGACTGGTGCCGTTCGAACATTGGGTCGGTCACATTCCGTTTATCTTTTGGTTGATGAAAGTGTCCAAGCCGGCAAGGTCCGTTGAACTGGGGACTCATAGCGGAAATTCTTATTGCGCAATGTGTCAAGCTGTATCAACACTTCAAATTGGCTCTGTTGGTACTGCGGTTGATACTTGGCTTGGCGATATTCATATGGAACGGGAAGATGGCCTGTTCGAAGACATTCGCGATTACCATGATCCGAGGTATTCTACATTTTCAACACTTCTGCGGGCCACGTTCGATCAGGCGCGTCCTTACTTCGGTGAGGCCTCTATCGATTTGTTACATATCGATGGAACCCACACATATGAAGCCGTAAAGAATGATTTCGAAACTTGGAAATCCGCAATGTCCGACCGTGGAATTGTATTATTCCACGACACTGAGGTTCGTCGAGACGATTTTGGTGTCTGGAAGTTATGGGACGAGCTTAGCGGTCAGTACCCATCGTTCGGTTTTCAGCATAGTAATGGGCTCGGGGTAATTGCAGTTGGAGAGAATTTAGTACCGGAGGTAAGGGCACTATTTGAATCTGCAAATCACCTCAGTGTCAGGGCGCAAATACTTAAGTTGTTCTCAACGCGTGGCGCAGCGTTTATTGATCAGGTTGTTCATGAGCGTGTTAAAAGAGCATCTGAGGAACAAATAGCATCGTTGAATTCGTTAGTGGAGGCGCAGCGCGCGGATATTGAATATCATAGGGAGACCATTGAGAGGCTGAGTACCCAAGTTTATTATCAGTCCGTTGCCCGAGCAAAGGCGGAGAAAGCGCTCGCGGATATTTTGACTAGTACATCTTGGCTTTTGACGGGACCAGTTCGGAATGTGCTTACACGTTATCCTAAATTGTCTCGGCTTGGTCGCGTAACAGTCAAGGGTAGCTGGTGGGCGCTGACCGGACAGCTACCAGCAAAAATGCGGGCAAGACGAGCGTTCTTCGAATCCGCAAACAAGGCGCCAGTAGTTGAAGAGACCGCCGAGGTTACGCCGGAAATACGGTATATTCCACACTACATAGATCCGAATCCTCACAAACGAACACTGCCAAAGTACAACGATGCACTTAAATTAGCGGTGCATGTTCACTTGGAAAATGGCGAGGCTATTAACCTTGCCTTTGAGCAGTTAAGAAACGTGCCTGTTAAATTCGATTTATTTCTTTCAATAGACGATCTGGAAGATGTTGTCGATATTCGGAATCGTTGTGTCTCTTCACTTAATCTCGTATCCGATGTTTATGTGGAACCGGGTCCAAGCTGGGGATTTCACCTCGCGGGAATGGTTGAGAAATTTGGAACGAGACTGTGCCAATACGACATAGTTGGTCATTTCCATCTAGCGAAATCATTCCCGACCCGGGGGGGTACAGCGGAGATAGATACGCTTTTGGGTGGCAATAATGATGACAAGCATACGGTTGGACAAATCTTTGAACTTCTGCAAACGAGAGCCAAAGCTGTATTTACGGAAGAGATAAACGATCCGTCGTTAGAACGTGATGATGCGGAGATTAATGTAGAATCTGTTGTACGTATCGTAGAACGTTACTCAGGTGTTCCGTATCATGCCGATGACGTATATTTCTCGCGGTGCTCGGGCTTTTGGGCGAATGTTGAGGCTATTCGCGAGTTTCTGGAATTTCCAATTACATCCGAAGACCTGACATCCGATGGGATTACAAGCGATGTAACGATAGCGGCTGCACTGGATCGGCTCTTGCATGTAGCGATTGATCGTACGGAGGGAGATATTGTCTGTTTGTACAGAACAGACAGTGTCAAGGATTATCGCTTCTACGAGAATCAGGAAGATTTCACATCTCTTGTTGAAAACTCCGACGTGAAGGTGCTGTCATATTATCTTCCTCAGTTTCATCCTACACCAGAGAATGACGAGTGGCATGGAAAAGGTTTTACCGAGTGGACAAAAGTGAGGGCAACAAACCCTCTTTTTGAGGGGCATTACCAACAGCATATTCCCCATTCAGACGTTGGTTATTATTATCTAGATAGCGCAGATACCCTACGGTTACAAGCAGATCAGATGAATAAATCTGGTGTTTACGGGCAGATATTTTATCATTATTGGTTTGGGGGCAGACTTATTCTCGAAGAGCCTGTTCGAATGCTGTTGAATAATAAAGATATTCCAATGCGATTCTGCTTTTGCTGGGCGAATGAGAATTGGACAAAACGATGGGATGGCAACGAAAGTGAGATTCTCTTGGGGCAAAATTACTCACCCCAAGATGCCGAAGCATTCATTCGATATCTTATTCCGTTCTTTAGGGATGAGCGATATATAAATGTCGATGGTCGCCCAGTATTGTTTGTTTATCGACCATCTCATATAGATTCCGCAAAAGACTATGTTGCGATATGGCGTAAGATCTGTGTTGAAGCAGGTCTAAAGGAACCTTATGTCGTTGCAGTCCTAACAAGAGGTGCTACAAACCCCGCTGAGTTTGATATGGATGCAGGTGTCGAGCGCGTTCTTCACGATTGGACTGATGGCTCTGTGCCGGAAATGAAGCATACGCTAAATCAATATGTGCCAATGAAGGGCAGCGTTCTTAGTTATCCTAAAGTTGCCGAGTTCTATGGTTCTCAATTAGATGCAAAGGATTTCACATATCTCCGTTCGGTAGTGCCTATGTGGGACAACACTCCTCGCTACAACGATGCGGGGATTATGCTCCATGGCGGTACACCGCAGGATTTTCAATCTTGGCTCGAAGATTCTATTGGCTTCAGTCGTAAACATTTGCCGCTTGAAGAGCGTTTTGTGGTTGTGAATGCATGGAACGAATGGGCGGAAGGGGCTCATTTGGAGCCGGATACCCGACATGGGTATGCCTACCTTAATTCCATCGGTCGTGCATTGGTAGGAAAAAGCTACTCAAGTACTTTGAATGAAGAGGCTGATTTTGACCCGACCACCAGTGTCGTTTTATCGATCTCTGATTTAGTAGTAGATGACCTCAGAAAAGATCCAGTACTTCTTGAAAAATTTGTCTGGTGTATCAACAATTCCACTATCTTCGATAAGGCTCAGGTATCAATTTCATCCTCGAAAATAACTGATTATATTGAACATAAAACACGGCCAGTACCCTCCAATCCTGATTTTATTGTAGAAATTCGTTCGACCTGTTTGTTCGAAAAATTTGCAATTGAGTTATTGATACGAACGGCGAATAAAACTCGCGCGAAGGTTATTCCTAACTTCTATGGAGATGATGATCAACCAGTGCAATTGACGGCAAACGGTTCTGTTGAAGTTAACTCTGCAGCCAGAAGTCCTATTATCGTAATTCCGCAGGATGCGCGCAACGTGTTCACTAATGTTAGGATGAGGACGGACGCTCGTTGTTTTTTCTCGTGGCCAAGCTCGGTGTCATTGGATGCCCGCCCTGCAGTGACAACTATAATTCGAGTTCATAATTCAGCTGCTCCGTCAGAATTGCGTAACGCCCTTTATTCACTGTTTGCTATCGTTGGTTGTGATATTGTGCCACTTATTGTGACCCAAGACTTTACTCAGGTAAAGAAAAAAGAACTTGAACTAATTCTTGCGGAGTTTAGATCGAATGATCACTTTCAAGCTAAGGTGATTCATTTTTATTCACCTGACGGCAAAAGCGATATACGTTCGAAGTTACTTAACGAAGGGCTCCGAGCTGCTGATACGCGATATGCAGCGTTCCTAGATTATGACGATTTATTGCTACCAATTGCGTACGAGTGGCTTATCGACCGGCTTCAAAGGACCGGAAAGGCAATTAGCTTTGGTCGCGTATATACCGCGCGCTATGATACCAAACAGAATCTGATGTTTGAGCGTTTAAAGAACTTCGAGTATGGTTACTCGTATGAGGAATTCATAAATAATAATCATGCACCGCTTCACAGTTTCATAATTGACTTAGAAAAGATTGATATATCGATGGTTAAATATTTTGACAATCATAAATATATGGAGGATTACTATCTAACTCTTCAGATTGTCACAAAGGAAAATACTGATTGGGATGGTTTGAGATTAAACAAATATATTGGTGATTATGTACATGCTACCAACAGAAGGCATACATTGGCGATTTCGTGCGATAGAGAGAGGTCGTTACTCGCACAGAACGAAGAGTATTTGATCTGCAGGCAACGTATTCTTGATCTGCGGAATGAGTTGATCTGTAGACAGAACTCCGTTTGACATTGAGCGCTAGATCAACGGATTAAGTGCTGAAGAACGCGTGAAAGTTCGACAGGAGGAGAGCAAGCCGTTGTTCGAGGATATGTTGCGCCGTCTCTGTCCCATTGATTTTGGGTTTGCGCTTGAACTTTTGTTAGCGTCCGGTGAGTGGATTTTGCTGACGGGGCCTTTTGGGGGATGTTCTGGCATTAGAACCAGCATTAGTGCTGGCATTATTATCAGAACTTATACCAAAGCGCATAAAGTTTGACTCAAATGGGGCTTCCACTGTGCACCGTTTTGTGATTCCTCCGTATGCGCCGTCTCCGTCCCATTGATTTTGGGCATTTTGGGTGAGTTAGGTTTCTGCCAGAAGGTTTTCAGCAATAGCAGGAGAATCTGATGGTAGATGGTGGCGATGGATTTGTGGGGCGGCTGGATATTGTCGATCCTCGCCGAGGCTACCGACACTGGTCGACGGAGATGAAAGCGCGGATTGTCGCTGAGAGTCTTCATCCTGGCGTTCGGGTTGTGGAAGTCGCACAACGCTATGATCTGAGTACGCATACGGACAAGACCGCAGGACTACGTTGCTCTCGCGTGATATGGTTGCGTGATGGAGATAGATGAGGACAAAATCGACGATACAGTTCTGGTCCTGTTGTGGCTGACGCTGCATAACGAGCGTAGTGCCTGGA